>CAZOTV010000263.1:0-1021 GCA_964582795.1 uncultured bacterium | reverse complement strand
TCAACGTCGACGGCGGGATGCTGGCGTGGCAAGCGGCGGGCTACCCGGTCGAACGGCCCTAGCGCCGGCTTCCCAGGCTGCTCCCTCTCGCCTCCCTCCCGCGCCGCCCTATGATGCGGCGTAGGAGGGAGGCTTCTTCGTATGACGCAACCGTCATCGGGTAGCTCACGCAGGAACGTCCTGCCGTACGTCCTCATCGGCGTCGGCGTGTTGGTGTTGCTCGGGAACCTTGGGCTCTTTCGCTTCGGGGCGCTGATCGACGCCCTGATCAACGTCCTGAACCTATGGCCGGTAGTCCTCATCGCCATCGGCGTCGACATGGTCACGAGGGGCAAGTACCGGGCGCTGGTCGCGGCGGCCGCCGTGATCGTGGGAGTGGTGATGCTGATGACGGGAGGCGGCTTCGGAGGTAGCACGGACGCGCGCAGCAACGACATCGCCATCCCGCTGGCCGGCGCCTCGCGCGCTGACGTGCGGCTGCAAGTGGGGGTCGCGACGCTCGACCTGAAGACCGCCGATGGCAGGGGCGACGTCCTCTGGGGCACCATCGAGACCGGAAGGGGCGAGTCGTTGAACAGCACGTCGCGCGTGTCGGGTGACACCGTCATCGTCTCCATCGCCTCCGAACGCGGGTCGACGATGGGCATCTCCCGCGGTGACAGGAACTGGGACCTGACGCTCGCCGACGACGTTCCCACCACGCTCGACGTGAACTCCGGCGTGGGCCGTTCGAACTTGGACCTCAGGGACGTCGAACTCCTCGGCTTGAAGGTCGATGCCGGCGTCGGAGACGTGAGCGTCGCCCTGCCCGACGAGGGTACGTACACCGGCAGCGTCAATGCCGGTGTGGGAAGCGTCTCCATCCTCGTTCCGGAAGACGCCGCCGTACGCCTGACGGTGCGCGCGGGCTTGGGCCGGGTCAACGTGCGGGGCGGGTTCACGCAAGACGGCGACGTCTACACCAGTCCCGGGTACCGACCGGGCGAACCCGCGGCGACGTTGCGCGTCGAAGGCGGCGTTG
>CAZOTV010000262.1:0-1045 GCA_964582795.1 uncultured bacterium | reverse complement strand
GAAGGCTTTGGATTCGGCGTTGTCGCAGATCGAGCGTCAGTTCGGTCGGGGTGCGGTGATGCGGTTGGGGGCGGAGCCGGTGGGGGTGTTGTCGTCGGGGGTGATCTCGACGGGGTCGTTGTCGGTGGATGTGGCGTTGGGGGTGGGGGGTGTGCCGCGGGGTCGGGTGGTGGAGGTGTACGGGCCGGAGTCGGGGGGGAAGACGACGTTGGCGTTGCATATCGTGGCGGAGGCGCAGCGGGCGGGTGGGGTGGCGGCGTTCGTGGATGCGGAGCATGCGTTGGATCCGTCGTATGCGCGGGCGTTGGGGGTGGATACCGACGAGTTGTTGGTGTCGCAGCCGGATACGGGTGAGCAGGCGTTGGAGATCGTGGAGTTGTTGGTGCGGTCGGGGGCGGTGGATGTGGTGGTGGTGGATAGTGTGGCGGCGTTGACGCCGCGGGCGGAGATCGAGGGGGAGATGGGGGATGCGCATGTGGGGTTGCAGGCGCGTCTCATGAGCCAGGCGTTGCGGAAGTTGACGGGGGCGTTGTCGAAGTCGCGTTGCACGGCGGTGTTCATCAATCAGGTGCGGGAGAAGATCGGGGTGTTGTACGGCAATCCGGAGGTGACGCCGGGGGGGCGGGCGTTGAAGTTCTATGCCAGTGTGCGCATGGAGGTCAGGCGTAAGGGGGATGTGAAGGTGGGGGGTGAGCGGGTGGGGTCGCGGGTGCGGGTGCGGGTGACGAAGAACAAGGTGGCGCCGCCGTTCCGGGAGGCGGAGGTGGATATCGTGTTCGGGCGTGGCATCGATCGCTTGGGGGATCTGGTGGCGATCGCGTCGGACTTGGGGGTGGTGGAGAAGTCGGGGTCGTGGTTCTCGTTCGGGGAGGTGCGGTTGGGGCAGGGTAAGGAGCGGGCGGTGGAGTTCTTGGGCGCGAACCCGGAGGTGGAGGGTCAGGTGCGCGCGCAGGTGGCGGAGCGTTTGGCGTTGGCCGGCGCGCCGCGTCACGCTCGCCCCGCCGGCCAGGCCGACGCCAGCGACGAGAACGACGCGACCGACGAC
>CAZOTV010000261.1:0-1073 GCA_964582795.1 uncultured bacterium | reverse complement strand
GCGCTCGCTTCATCGCGCCCGCACCAATGCGCGCCCGCGCCAATGCGCGCCCGCGTCGCCGTGCGCCCGCGCCTACCCCCGCACGCGGTCCAACAGGCGCGGCACCTGGTCACGCAGCACCTCGGGCTCGCTGCGCCAGTCGAACACCGGACCGATGCCGCCGTACTCGAACGCCACCACGTCGGGCGGTGCCCAGGCGCCGGCCGCGATCCGCGCGAGCGCCAGATCGAAGAAGCGCCAGTCGTCGTCACCGAGAGGCAGGTGGTCTCTGGCCTCCTCGTGGACACGATGCACGCCGGTGACGTGGAGCTCGCGCAAGGCGGCGACGGGCATGGCGTCGAGGTAGCGCCAAGGGTCCAGACCCAGGGCCTCGGCACTGATCCGCGCGTGCGACAGGTCGAGCACCAACGCGCAGCCGGTCTCCTCGACGACGGCACGAAGCACGTCCGGCTCCACGCCGGCGCGCAACAGCGAGCGCTCCGGACCGCGGTAGATCAGGTTCTCGACGGCGACCACCGCCTCGGTCGGACCCTGCGTCTCGGTCGGGTTCTGCGCCTCGTCCAGCGGGTCCGGCGCCGTCGACTTCGCTGGCGCCGCGCATCGCTCCAGCGCCGCTTTCGCCTCCTCGACATCCTGCACCAACACGTCGATGACGGTCCGTTTGGCGGCAGGGCTCACGTCGTCCACGGCCACGTCCGGGAAGCGCTCGCGCGAGGGTGCGACGTGCAGGTTGAGCAGGTTCGTGCCGGTCTCGCGCAAGAGGCGAGGGGCCCGCTCCGCTTCGACCGTCTCGATGGTGGACCCCGCCTGATACGGGAAGTGCACGTAGATGGGTCGGAACCGGCTTGCCGCGGCGATGAGGTCCTCCCAGTCGGGGACCTTGATGCGATCCACGTCGACCTCGCCGGAGTCCAGCAACCGAGCGAGGGCGGGGGAGAAGTTGACGGCCAGTTCCACTTCCGGGTTCTACCACGCGCTCCGTCGACGAGCGTTCGTGCCTCAGCGCGTTCGCGCTTCAGCTTGCTCGCGCCTCAGCGCGCGTCCTCGGTCCCCAGCGGCAGGTACGGCGCCGC
>CAZOTV010000260.1:0-1074 GCA_964582795.1 uncultured bacterium | reverse complement strand
ACGCGCTCGAACCTGCAGGGCGTGTACTACAACCCGATGCTGTCCGACGAGTTCCTCTGGAAGGACATCGCCAAGAACTGACGTCGTGACGACGAGAACCCGGCCGGGCCTTCGGGCCCGGCCGGCTCACCTCGTGACCGCGTCGCGATGTAGGGCCGGCACGGGGATCATCTGACCACGAGGAACCTATCTTGCTCATCTTCGTCTCAAGGCGCCTGCTGATGCTGCCGGTGGTCTTCGTCGGTGTCACGCTGGCGATCGTATTGCTGATGCAGCTCCTCACGCCGTATCAGCGCGCCGCCGCGTACGTTCGATCCGAACAGCAGATCCGACAGATCGACTCGATCATCGAGCAATACGGGCTCGAGGATCCCTGGTACATGCAGTACGGGCGCTGGTTGGGCCAGGTCTTCCAGGGGAACATGGGCTACTCGCGCACCACCAGTGAACCGGTGCTCACCACGCTCGCCAAGCGCTTCCCCGTCACGTTGGAGTTGGCGTTCTTCGCCATCGTGCCGGTCATCGGCGTCGGGATCGTCATGGGCACGGCGGCGGCCCTCAACCGTGACAAGTTCATCGACCAGCTCGCCCGCGTCATGTCGATCGTCGGGTGGTCGTTGCCGACGTTCGTGCTCGGCATCTGGCTGCTGGTCATCTTCTACGGTTGGTTGGGGATCCTGCAGCCCGGCAGGGTGTCGACGCAGTACTTGGTCGAGCTGGCCGGCACCGGCTCCGGCTTCCGACACTACACGCGCATGTTGACGTTCGACGCGCTCCTCAACGGCCGACTCGACGTCGCCTGGGACGCGTTCAAGCACATGATCCTGCCGGTCATCACGTTGGCGGTGGTCTCGAGCGCTCAGATCATGCGTGTCATGCGCTCGTCGCTGCTGGACGCGCTGGGGCGCGACTACGTTCGCACGGCGCGCGCCAAGGGTCTACCCGAGCGCGTCGTGACCCGCAAGCACGCGCGCCGCAACGCGCTCATCCCCGTCATCACGCTCTCGGGCTTCGTCTTGATCGGCTTGGTGAACGGCGTCGTGATCACCGAGACCATCTTCAACTACCCGGGGC
>CAZOTV010000259.1:0-1086 GCA_964582795.1 uncultured bacterium | reverse complement strand
TGCCGGTTCCGTTCGATGTGCAGGTCATCCGGAAGGTGGGCCGCGATTGCCTGGTGAGCTTCGAAGGCCGGCAGTACGCGACGCCGTTCGTGCACGCCGGGAAGAACGTGCAGGTCAGGGGCGCGCCCGGTAGGGTGCAGATCATCGCTGGCGGCCAGGTGGTGATGGAGTACCCGCGCGGAACCAAAGCGCGGCTGCTGATCGACCAAGCCTGTTACGACCCGGCGGCAGCGCCAACTTCCCAGCCGGCGATTCCCAGCGTGGTGGACGCTCGCGTCGAGCCGCCCGCGCCGCTCGGGCGAGTCGGGCGCGTCATCGTGGCCGACAAGAGCTGGGAGGCCGCCAGGCGGCCCTTGAGCGAGTACGAGGCGCTACTCCGGCGGCGGCCATGAGCGGCAGCAGCCTGGAACGCAACCGGGCGCTACTGAAGAGCCTCGGATTCGAGTTCACGCCCGAACGCCTGCCAGAACTCCTCGAAGAGAGCGTGCGCGAGGAGCACTCCTTGCCCGACTTCCTAGAGCACCTCCTGGTTCAGGAGCGCCAGGCGCGCGAGGAACGGCGCGTGAAGACCGCCCTGAAACTCAGCGGCCTGAGCCTCGGCAAGACCCTGGAGGAGTACGACTTCGCCTTCCAGCGCGGCCTGAACAAGCACCAACTCGACCTGCTGGCCACCACCGAGTTCGCCAAGCGCAAGGAGAACGTGCTCTTCCTGGGCCCGCCCGGAGTCGGCAAGAGCCACCTGGCCCAAGGACTCGGCATCCGCGCCATCCAGAACGGCTTCAGCGTCACCTTCACCACCGCCGATCACCTCATCGACAAGCTGCGCCGCGACGAGCAATCCCAGAGTCGGCAACGCCACCGCCGCAAGTTCATGAGCACCAGCGTGCTGATCATCGACGAGCTCGGCTTCCAGACCCTGGATCGCAAGGACGCCCACCTGCTCTTCAAGGTCATCAGTTACCGCTACGAGAGAGGAGCCACCATCATCACCAGCAACAAGAGCATCAGCCAATGGCCCGACATGCTCGCCGGCGACGAGATCCTCGCCACCGCCATCCTCGACCGCCTGCTGCACCACTGCCACGT
>CAZOTV010000258.1:0-1138 GCA_964582795.1 uncultured bacterium | reverse complement strand
GCATGGCGTTCCCCCTGAGCGCCTCGTCCTGCTCGGGTTCTCGCAGGGCGCCTGCCTGGCCAGCGAGTACGTAGCGCGCAACCCGAGGCGATACGGGGGCCTGGTGGCCCTGTCGGGCGGGCTCATCGGTCCCGAAGGCACGCCGCGGGACTACCCGGGCGATCTCGAGGGCACGCCGGTGTTCCTCGGCTGCAGCGACGTCGACCCGCACATCCCGGTCGACCGTGTGCACGAGACGGCCCGCGTGCTGGGAGCGATGGGCGCCTCCGTCGAGACGCGCATCTACCGCGGCATGGCGCACACCGTCTCCGAGGACGAGATCGAGGCAGCCCGGGCGCTGCTGGACGCGGTGCCGTGACGGGGTGTCGAGGCGGCGCGCGGGGCGGCGACCACGCTGGAGCCGCGTCGTGGGGCTTCGCCTTCGCCGCGTAGCGCAGGGCGTATCCTAGGCCACGATGCTCGTTTCGCCCCGCGCGCTCTTCCCGGACGGCGCGGGCACCCCCGCCCGTCAGCTCATCGACGCCCGCGCCCCGATCGAGGTGGCGCGCGGTGCGCTGCCGTTCGCGCACGCGCTGCCGCTGATGACCGACGAGGAGCGCCGGCAGGTGGGCATCCGCTACAAGGAGGGCGGCCCGGACGCCGCCGTTGCGCTCGGGTACGAGCTCGTCGGGCCCGATCTGGAGCGCAGAACGGAGGCGTGGCGCACGGTCGCGAACCGGGGCCCGACCGCGGTGACCTGCTGGCGCGGCGGCATGCGAAGCAAGCTGGTGGTGGAGTTCATCGGCCGTGACGACGTGGCGCGCGTGGACGGTGGCTACAAGGCGCTACGCGCCGACCTCCTGGAGCGGCTCCCTCGGGCCCTGGCGCGCAAGCGCCTGGTGGTGCTGACCGGCCTGACGGGCAGTGGCAAGACGCGCCTGCTGCGCGCCTTGCCGGTCGGTGGTGACCTGCAGGTGCTCGATCTCGAAGGCGAGGCGCGGCACCGCGGCAGTGCGTTCGGCGCCGTCGACGAACCACAGCCGAACCAACAGACGTTCGAGAACGCCGTCGCGGCCCACGTGATCCTCAGTCCTGCGCGGCGCTTGGTCGTCGAAGACGAGTCGCGCTACGTGGGCAGGCGAACGTTGCCGGGTCCATT
>CAZOTV010000257.1:0-1189 GCA_964582795.1 uncultured bacterium | reverse complement strand
CGCGCGTCAGTTCCGCGGGCGCGATCGGCTGCACCTCGACGAACAGGTCGATGCGGTCCAGCAATGGACCCGACAGCCGCCCCTGATACTCCTCGCCGCAGCGCGGCGCCTTGGTGCACTCGCGCGCCGGGTCGCCCAGATGGCCGCAGCGGCACGGGTTCATCGCCGCGACGAGCTGGAACCGCGCCGGATACGTCACATGCGCCGAGGCGCGCGCGACCGTGGTGCGCCCGGTCTCCAGCGGCTGGCGCAGCGCCTCCAGCGTCTGGCGCGGGAACTCGGGCAGTTCGTCGAGGAACAGCACGCCGCGATGCGCGAGGCTGATCTCGCCCGGACGCGCGCGATGCCCGCCGCCCGTCAGCGCCGCCTGGGACGCCGAATGGTGCGGATCGCGGAACGGAGGGCGCGTGACCAGCCTTCCGTCGCGCAACATCCCGGCGACGGAATGGATCATGCTGACCTCGAGCGCCTCGGCCGGCGTGAGGTCGGGCAGCAGCCCGGGCATGCGCGCGGCCAGCATCGACTTCCCCGCACCGGGCGGCCCGATCAGGATCAGGTTGTGGCCGCCGGCGGCCGCGACCTCGAGCGCGCGCTTCGCCGTCTCCTGGCCCTTCACGTCGAGCAGGTCGAGCCCGGGCGGGGCAGCGGGCAGGGCAGGGCGGTCGGGCGGGCCGATCACCTGTTCGCCGCGGAAATGGTTGATCAGTTGCAGCAGCGATTCGGCCGGCAGCACGCGCGCATCGCCCGCCCAGGCCGCCTCCGCGCCCTGGCCTGCCGGGCAGATCAGCCCCAGGCCGCGCGACGCCGCGCCGATCGCCGCTGGCAGCACACCCGCCACAGATGCCAATCGCCCGTCGAGGCCGAGCTCGCCCAGGGCCGCGTAGTCGGCGATGTCCTCGATCGGCACGATGCCCATGGCGGCGAGCAGCGCGAGCGCGATCGGCAGATCGAAATGGCTGCCCTCCTTCTGAAGGTCGGCGGGGGCGAGGTTCACCAGGATGCGCTTGGGCGGCAGCGACAGCCCGATCGAGGTCATCGCCGCGCGCACCCGCTCGCGGCTCTCGCCCACCGCCTTGTCCGGCAGCCCGACGACGGCGAAGGCCGGCAGCCCGGGCGCCACCTGCACCTGGATCTCCACCGGAACGGTCTCGATGCCCTGGAAGGCGAAGCTGGCGAGGCGGGCGAGCAT
>CAZOTV010000256.1:0-1205 GCA_964582795.1 uncultured bacterium | reverse complement strand
CTGTCGACCGGGTATGCCTCCAGGATGCCGGCGCCTTGCTCGCGCGCGTAGGCGATGGCGCCGGCCAGGAGTGCGTTCGTGACGCCGCGGCCACGGTACTCGGACGGCACCACGAAGCACACGATCGACCATACCGGCTGGTCGTCGACGGCTCGCATGACGGGTGAGCGACGGAGTTTGTCGTACTGCTCACGTGGTCCGAGCGACACCCATCCCACAGGCACCTCACGCGCAAGTTCACTCGCGGCCCTCGGTAGGTCGGACCCATTCGCGCTCGCATCGGATCCGACCTTCGATGGGTGGAGTCGTTCATCCGTCTCGTAGCCGACCAGGCCCGTGACGGTGCCAGCATCCACGAGCGATCGCATGGCGCGCTTCGACGCGTCGGCGGCGTGCTCGCCCGCTTCTCGCGCGATCGCGCCGCTGACGCGGTAGTACATGCACCAGCAACCTCGCGCGACGCTGCAGCCCTTGGCGCCGAAGACCGTTTCCAGGTCGGGCCATCGCTCGGGTGTGAGCGGGCGAACGATGATCACGTCACGCCGGGGGAGGTTGAAGCACGGAGAAGTGCGCTCCGAACGGATCGGCGCCAACGGCGACACGACCGAACGGAGTGTCGAACGGTCCGTGGGCTACGGTGCCACCCCCGGATCGGATGGCCGCCACGGCCGCGTCGGCATCGTCGACGCGAATGTACGGCAACCAGTGCGCCGGAACGCCTTCCCGCTGCTCGTTCGCCTGCAGGATGCCACCGATCCATGCGCCGTCCTTCTGCAGACTGAAGTACGTGGACCCGATCCGGTCGAACGGCTCCGCGTCCGCGTCGAGCAACGCCTGGTAGAAGGCCCTCGACGCGTGCGCGTCCGGCGTGTTCACCTCGATCCAAGTGAGCGTGCCGGCTGCGTCGTCGATGCCGAAACCCTCGTGCGCGATCGCTTCCCACAGGCCGAACGCGGCTCCGGTTGGGTCGGTCACGATCGCCATGCGGCCCAGGCCCGGAACCTCCATGACAGGCACGACCACGCTGCCACCAAGATCCTTGGCGTGGGCCGACATGGCGTCGACGTCGGTGGCGGCGAAGTAGATCGTCCATGCGGGTGGGGGAGCGTCGCCGCCCATCGGCTGTCCTAGCCCTGCGACGGCGCGACCGTCGACTTTCGCCTGATGGTAGTGACCGAACTCGGGGCCGCTGACGGCGTAGTCCC
>CAZOTV010000255.1:0-1212 GCA_964582795.1 uncultured bacterium | reverse complement strand
GGCCGTCGCGCGCCTGGGCGACCACCGAGATGTCGCCCTCGAGCTCGAGCAGCGCAGCCAAGGCGCCGCGCACCATCGACTGGTCTTCGGCGATGACGACCCGGATCATGTGCCGGGCTCCGGGCTGGGACGTGACGCCCCGGTCGCGAGGGGGTCCGCTGGGGCATCGGGGGCATCCGGGGCGTCGGGGGCGTCGTCCCGCAACGCGATGGCCGCCGGCAAGGTGACGTCGAGCCTCGTGCCGCCGGAGGCCCTGCCGCGGGCGGGCGCGGCGCTCGAGGTGACCAACGCGACGTGGCCGCCCAGCGCCCGAACGCGCTCGCGCATGGCGTCGATGCCGGAGCCGGCCACGGCGGCCTCATCCATGGGGCCGTCCGCCAGGTCACCCGCGTCGAGCGGTTCCGGAGCGCCCTGAGCAACGCGTTCCGCACCGACCCCGTCGTCCTCGATGCGCAGCCGGATCCATGGACCGTCGCGTTCGAGCCGCACCTGGCAAGTGCGCGCGCGGGCGTGGCGGACCACGTTGGTGACACCTTCGCGCAGCGCCAGCGAGAGCACGCTCTCGGCCGTGGTCGTGAGGAGAAGGCGCGCCACGTAGTAGTCGAACGTCACGCCGGCAGTCTCCAGCGCGAGCTTGGCGTTGACGATCTCGCTCTGCAGGCCCTGGCTGCGGTAACCGCGCACGGCGACCCGCACCTGCGCCAGGGCGTCGCGGGAGATCCGTTCGACGTCGCGCATCTCCTGCTCGGCACGGGCGGCGTCACGCTGCGCCAGCCGTGCCGCCAGTTCCGCCTTCAGCGTGATGGTCGACAACGTGTGGCCGAGCAGGTCGTGCAGGTCGCGCGCGATGCGCTCGCGCTCGGCGATCGTCGCCAGATGCTCGATCTCGTCTTGCGCCATGCGGAGCTTGGCGTTCGCCCGCGCGCGTTCGGTCTCGTAGATGCCGGCGAACCCGAGCAGCGGAGCGAAGACGAGCACCGGCACGAAGGCGAACCAGCGGTACGGCGTGTCGATCGGGGAGATCACGACGGCCAGTAGGGTGACGACCATGATGCCGGCGATGGTCTGGAGCGCCCGGCGGCGCGGTCGGATGCGACCGGCGGTGGCCGCGGCGTAGACGAAGAAGACCGACGCGCCGCTGTTGATGGCGCTCAAGCCCAGACCCATCAGGGCCATGGCGGCGACGCCCACGAGGGCGCCCGGGCCGCGGCG
>CAZOTV010000254.1:0-1230 GCA_964582795.1 uncultured bacterium | reverse complement strand
ACCGAGACCGGTTCGGCGCGACCGTAGCCCGGAGCGGTGTGCGCTCGGGGATCCATGACGAAGTCCGAACGCCTCCGCCGCGGCTTCGTTACACTCCCGGGCGTGACGCACGTACCTCCGACGCGCGAGCCTCCGACGCGCGAGTCTCCGACGCACGGCCCTCCGACGTACGACCCTCCGACGTACGAGACCGTCGATGGCGACCGGGTACGTTTCCTCCGCACCGCGGCCGACACTGCGGGCACGCTCCTCGAGATGCGCATGCGCTACGCCCCCCACCCCAAGGCTCCGCCCCTGCACCTTCACCCCGTGCAGGACGAGCACTTCGAGGTGCTAGAAGGCGCCATGTGGACCAGCGTCGGCGGCGTCGAGCGCACCTACGTCGCCGGCGAGTCGTTCGACGTGCCGGCCGGCACTCCGCATGCCATGCGCCCCGCCGGCGGCGCGGGCGCGGAGGTGATCTGGCAGGTGCGGCCCGCGCTCGAGAGTGAGGCGTTCTTCCGGGCCATCTGGGGGATCGGTGAGGACCAAGCTGCCAGGAAGCGCGGCTTCCTGCGCATGGTGGCGACCCTGCGCCGCTTCGCGCCCGAGTTCCGCTTGGCGAGACCGCCGTTCGCGGTGCAGCGCGTGCTGTTCACCCTGCTCGGGCCGATCGCCGACGCGACGGGGCGCGCGCCGAAGCGGTAGGAGGCGCAGCGGCAGGAGGCGCAGCGGCAGTAAGCGCAGCCGTCGGACGCGTGCAGCGGCAGGATGCGTGCAGCGGCACGAGGCGTCACGCCCCTTCGGCCACCAGCCTCCCCATCGCCAGCAAGCCGAGGATCGGGCCGACGGCCAGCGCCAGGTAGGTCCACGGCAGCTGGCCCCGCGCCGAGAGCGTGGTGAGCAGGTGGATGCTGGGGATGGTGATGGCGAAGCCGATCGAGTTCACGATGGTGAGCGCCGACCCGCGCGACTCCGCCTCCGCGTAGCGCGCCACCAGCGCCGAGTACTGCGGCGAATCGGCCACTACCGCGAAACCCCACACGGTCATCGCCAGCACGAACACGGCGGGCGGTAGCGCGAACACCAGCGGCGACGCCAAGCACAACGCACCCGACGCCGCCAGTGTCACCGCGGCCACCCGCGCGCTGCCCACACGCAGCGTCGCCAGGCCGCCGATCACGCAGCCGAGCGAGCCGACGGCGATGACGCCGAACGAGCCGAGCGACACGGCGCGCTCGGCCGCGTCCG
>CAZOTV010000253.1:0-1290 GCA_964582795.1 uncultured bacterium | reverse complement strand
GACGTCGCAGAAGGCGAGTTCGTCACGATCATCGGCGCCAACGGCGCAGGCAAGACCACCCTGATGCGCGCCGTGAGCGGCCTCATTCCGGTACGCGCCGGCTCGGTGCGGGCGTTCGGACGCGTCAGCCTGGCAGGCCTCTCGCCGGCACGCATCGTGCGCGAAGGCGTCGGCCACGTGCCGGAGGGCCGCCAGTTGTTCCCGCTGATGACCGTGCACGAGAACCTCGAGAGTGGCGCCGAGTACCTCGCGCGCGCCCGTCCTAGAGCGAACCGCAACCGCGCCTTCGTGTACGAACTCTTCCCCCGACTCGCCGAGCGCGAGCGTCAGCTCGCCGGCACGCTGTCGGGCGGCGAGCGTCAGATGCTGGCGATCGGCCGCGCGCTGATGAGCGACCCGAAGTTGCTACTGGTCGACGAACCCAGCCTCGGCCTCGCTCCCGCACTTGCCAAGACCGTCTTCCGCGCGCTCCGTCAGATCAACCACGACGGCGTGACCGTGGTGTTGGTCGAGCAGAACGTGCAGCAGTCGCTGCGCATCGCCGACCGCGCCTACGTGCTGGAGAACGGCGAGGTGCGCAAAGAGGGGACGGGACGCGATCTACTGGGCGATCCGGAGGTGCGGGCGGCGTACCTGTCGATGTGACGCCCAGGCCCACCTCTCCGCTACCATCGAGACACGGAGGTGGCCGTCATGACCGAACCGCGCAACGTCAGTGACACCTTCCCGATCGGCGGCGCCATCGAGGTCCATCGCCTCGGCTTCGGCGCCATGCGTCTCACCGGGCCAGGGGTGTGGGGCCCGCCCGCCGACCGCGCAGAGGCCGTTCGCGTGCTCCAGCGCGCAGTCGACCTTGGCATCGACTTCATCGACACGGCGGACTCGTATGGTCCGCACGTGAACGAGGAGACGGTCGCCGAGGCGCTTCACCCCTACCCGCATCACGTGCTGATCGCCACCAAGGGCGGCCAGGTGCGGCCCGGACCGGGGCAGTGGACGCCGGTGGGACGGCCCGAGCACCTGCGCGCGGCGCTGGAGGGCAGCCTGAAGCGGCTTCGCGTCGACCGCATCGACCTCTACCAGCACCACAAGCCCGACCCGGACGTGCCGTACGCCGAGACCATCGGTGCGTTGGCGGAGATGCAGCGAGAAGGGCTGGTCCGCTTCCTCGGTGTCTCGAACGTGAGCGTCGAGCAGCTCGAGATCGCCCGGGGCATCGTCGACGTCGTGTCGGTGCAGAATCGCTACAACCTGCACGACCGCTCGTCCCAGGCCGTCCTCGACCGCTGC
>CAZOTV010000252.1:0-1309 GCA_964582795.1 uncultured bacterium | reverse complement strand
TCGGTGGCAACGCTGCTGCAAACCGAGATCGACGCGCTGTTGTGCGACGCCGCCTTGGACGAGTTCGGCGGGACCTCCGAGGTCACTCTCCGCGTCTTCGTGACCGGCACCAGTTGCGGTGAAGGGCTGCCCACTGGCGTGCGGCTACCCGAAGGGCGCTTCGTGGCCGGCGACGCCCGCCCCGCCAACCAGGACTACGCCATCCCCTTCGTGATGGTGTCCGAGGCAACGCTCGGCGAGTACAAGCGCAACGTGGTGCTGCAAGGCGAGTACCGCTTCACCGTCGGTCGCGTGACGTTCGCCCAGTACGCGCTGTTCACCAACGTGCACACGTCCACGGGCGGGTCGGACATCTGGTTCACCGACCGCACGCTCTTCGACGGGCCGGTGCACACCAACGAGTACTTCCGCTTCTTCAGCACCCCCTGGTTCGGACACAAGGTCACCACCGCCGGCTGCCCCGATAACCGCCGCGGAACGCGCACCAACCCCAGCACGGGGCAACTCGAGGAGTACTGCACCAGCCACACGTACGGCGCCTACTTCTACAACCGTCCCGATACGCTGCGCACGAATCTCGGCCCCAACCCGGCGTTCGGTTCGAACCCCGTCAACCGCCCCGAGCTCACCGGTGGCGTCGACTGGCAGTCCGAGTACATCCCGCTTCCCTCGAACTCCTACGAGCAGGACGTGGTGGCGCAGCAAGCGGGCCTTCACTACGGCAACGACGTGCGCATCGACGATCTCATGTTCTGGGCGGCGGACGCGAGTGGGAACACGCTCACGCGCGACGCTAACGGCAACTGGACTCCCGAGTCCACGTACCAGTACTTCCAGGCCTCCGTGCGCACGTGCAGCAGCTGGGACTGGCGCGGCAGGTGCAACGGGTACAGCGGCGCCACCACCGTCACCCACCGCGTCGCGGAAGACCGGGTGCTGCAGGTGCGGGACGGAGCGACCGGCGCCTGGGTGACGGCCACCAACGTCGATGGTGCGCCGATCCTAGACTTCAACGGCGTCGTCTTCGTCGATGGCGAAGTCCGCCGCTTCGGAGGGCCCGACCGCACTAGCTCGAACGACCCATCGACCGCGCCGCCCGCGATCGCCGGGTTCATGCAGATCACCCTGGCTACGGAAGACGAGGCGCGCATCACGCGGGACATCACGTACGAGCATCCACCCTGTAGCTCGGCGCCGCAGCGCGAGGCCAACGGTACCGTCACACCCGCGACCTGTGACGACCTCGACGCCCTGAACGTCTTCGGCATGTACACCCAGTCCGCCGACATCCTCATCGGGCACAACAACT
>CAZOTV010000251.1:0-1313 GCA_964582795.1 uncultured bacterium | reverse complement strand
CCCGCAACCGCGGACTGAACCCGACCAGCGCCTCGTACGCCTCACGCGCGGAGACGCCGAAGCCCGGGTTCACCAGCACGCAACGCAACGCGCTGCAGTTCTCCGGCAGCTCCGTGGCCTCGAGCCGTTCGCCGCGTCCCCGCGCCACCGCCAGCGACGCAGTGTTCAAGAAGAACGGGACGTCGGAACCGAGACCGCGCGCCAGGCGGCCGACGTCGACGTCGCGTGGCAGCAGTGCCGCCATGGCGCGAAGCACGGCCGCGGCATCGGACGAACCGCCCCCGAGCCCGGCCGCGATGGGGACCCGCTTGGTCAAGGCGATCCCGACTCCCGCGCCCCCGCCCGGCAACGCCGCACCGGTCATCTCGCTCAGGTACGCTTCGGCCGCCCGCACGGCCAAGTTCGAGCCACCGCCGGGCAAGGCGAGTCCTGCTGGGACGGCACCGGCGGCGCCGTCCTCGTAGGTCACCTCGCAAACGACCCCAGGCGTGTCGGTCAGGCGCACTTCCAGTGTGTCCGCCAACGAGACGCGCGCCATCAGCGTCTCGATCTCGTGGTAGCCGTCGCCTCGCCGGGCGGTCACGGCCAAGCCGAGGTTCAGCTTGGCGTGGGCCGTCTCGCGCCGCACCCGCCCGGCGCCCGTCTCGGTGGCGCCCGTCTCGGTGGTACCCCTCACGTGCTCGTCATGCGACGGCGCCACAGCGGGTGAAGCGCCTCCATGACCTCCAGGTCGGCCGGCGAGGTGAGCTTCGCGAGCAGCGGGCTGCCGTCCACCAACGCCACGGGATGGCCGAGGCGTCTCACCAACGCGGCGTCGTCGGTGGCGACCACTCCGTCCGCGTCCGCCGCGGCATGCGCGCGCTCCAGGACGCCGCGATCGAACGCTTGAGGCGTCTGGATCGCGCGGAGTCGTTCCCGCTCCACGACGCGGCCGTCGGCGACGTCCACGATGGTATCGGCCAGCGGTACCGCGGCGGTGCAGGCGCCGTGGCGCTGCACGGAGGCCAGCACGCGACCGATCACGTCGGCGGTAAGGTACGGCCGCGCCACGTCGTGCACCAACACCACGTCGGCATCGGTGGCGGCCAGCAGCCGCCGGACGGTCGCCTGCCGCGAAGGCGCGCCTTCGACGAGGCGCGTGTACGGCACCAGGCCCGCCGCGCGCTGCAACGTTCCCGGCGGCACCGCGACCACGAGGTCGTCCACATGGCCCTGGAACGCCTCGGTCGCGGCCTCGAGCAGGGTGGCGCCCCCTACCTCCACGAACGCTTTCGGGCCGAGACCGAGCCGCTGGCCCTCTCCCGCGGCCGCGA
>CAZOTV010000250.1:0-1338 GCA_964582795.1 uncultured bacterium | reverse complement strand
GACGCGCAACATCGGCATCGCTGCCCACATCGACGCGGGCAAGACGACGCTGACCGAGCGCATCTTGTTCTTCACGGGCCGCATCCACAAGACCGGCGAGACGCACGAAGGCGCCTCGCAGATGGACTGGATGGAACAGGAGCGCGAGCGCGGGATCACCATCACCTCCGCCGTTACGCAGTGCTTCTGGAAGGACACCCGGATCAACATCATCGACACCCCCGGGCACGTCGACTTCACCATGGAGGTCGAGCGCAGCATGCGCGTGCTCGACGGTGCCGTGGCGGTGTTCGACTCCAGCCAGGGTGTCGAGCCCCAGAGCGAGACGGTGTGGCGGCAGGCCGACAAGTACCGCGTGCCGCGCATCGCGTTCGCCAACAAGATGGACAAGACCGGGGCGAGCTTCCAGCTGGTCCTCGACTCGATGGACGAGCGCCTCGGCGCCCACGCCATCCCGCTTCAGTGGCCCATGGGAGAAGAGGACGCTTTCGTCGGCCTGCTGGACCTGGTGGAGATGAAGGCCGTCACCTTCCATGACGACCTCGGGCAGGACATCCGCGTCGAAGAGATCCCGGCGGAGCATCGAGCGCTCGCAGAGGAGAAGCGCGCGCTCATGATCGAGCGCTTGGCGGACGTCGATGACGAGATCGCCATGCTCTTCCTCGAGGGCGACGAGATCGACGAGGACACCCTGCGTGGCGGGATCCGTCGCGCGACGGTCAGCATCAAGGCGTTCCCGGTCATGTGCGGCTCCGCGTTGAAGAACAAGGGCGTGCAGCGTCTGCTCGACGGGGTGGCGCATTACCTGCCGAGCCCGCTCGACATCCCGCCGGTCAAGGGCGTGAACCCCAACGACGGGGAGATCGACAGCCGTCCGTCCGACGTCACCGCGCCGACCTCCGCCTTGGCGTTCAAGGTCGTCACCGACCCCTACGTCGGCCGTCTCGTGTTCGTGCGCGTCTACTCGGGCGCGCTCGAGGCGGGTTCGTACGTCTACAACGTCACCAAGGGCAAGCGCGAGCGCATCGGCCGTCTGTTGAAGATGCACGCCAACTCGCGCGAAGAGGTCGAGCGCATCGAGGCGGGCAGCCTCGGCGCCGTGATCGGCCTGAAGGACAGCACCACGGGCGACACCCTCGCCGACCCCGATCACCCCATCGTGCTCGAGTCGATCGAGATCCCGGAGCCGGTCATCACCGTCGCCATCGAGCCCGCTTCCAAGGCCGACCAGGACAAGCTCTCCAACGGCCTGGTGAAGCTGTCCGAGGAAGACCCGACGTTCCGCGTCGAGACCGACGCCGAGACCGGCCAGACCAAGATCTCGGGCATGGGCGAGCT
>CAZOTV010000249.1:0-1382 GCA_964582795.1 uncultured bacterium | reverse complement strand
GCGCCCGTCGTGGTAATCCATGATCTCGTACTCACCCGTGCAGAACGGGCATACGCGCGGCCTACGGCCGCGGCGCCCGCCGCCCCTACGGCGGTCGCGGTCGCGTCCGCCTCTTTCTCTTGAATCACGTGCCATCTAGAAGGGTAGATCCTCTTCTGGTGGAAACTCCTCGTCGATGTCGAGCGTCGACGGTCTCGCCTGGGCGCCCTGAGCTGCTCGCTCGGGACGGGTACCGGCTCCACCGCTGCCGGGACCGCGAGTGAGGAACTCGACGCGCTGGCCTTCCAGCCGCGTCGTGAACCGACGATTGCCTTCTTTGTCCGTCCAAGAATCGTTGACGAGCCTACCGATGACGAAGACCGGGTCCCCGCGCTTCAACTCGCCGGAGGCCTCGGCCAACTCCCGCCACACGTTGACGTCGACGTAGTGCGTGCGCTCCTGCTCGTCGCCTCCGCGGCCGCGGAAGCGCTCGTTCACCGCGACGGAGAACCGCGTCACCGCGGCCCCGTTCGGGGTGTAGCGAAGCTCGGCGTCGCGCGTGAGGTTGCCGACGATCATCACCTGGTTGAGGGCGTCCTTCAACCGGTGCTGCCCGCGAGCGTCCACCACCGTGGCGTCGGTGCCGCGCGTGCCGATCGTGAGCAGGTCGACGCGCTGCGCGTTCACGTCCAGCGCCGACCGCTTCTGGCCCTCCTGCGACTCCCAGGTGCGGTAGTTCAAGCGCCCCTCGACGAACACGGGGGAGCCTTCCTGCAACTGGTTCGCGAGCGCCTCGGCTTGCGCGCCGAACGCGGTCACCCGGTGGTACCAAGCAAGTTCGCGCTGGCGGTCGTCGTCACCGACGACGTGATCGTTCCCGGCAAGGTTCAGCTCCAGGATGGCCAGACCGCCGGGGGTGTAGCGCAACTCGGGCGCCTGCACCAGCGTTCCGACCAGGTAGACGGCGTTCAATCCACGTGCCATGGAGCTCTCCTCGGCTCGTCTCGATGCTTGGCTCAGGCGGCGGCTTCCGCCGTTCCCGAGGCTTTCGGGGCCTTCTTCGTCTTCCACTCCGGACGGTCCTTGACTACCAGGACCCGCATCACGTTATCGCGCTGACGGAGTGCGGCCTCGATGGTCTTGGGGGTCTCGCCGGTCAGGTGTAGGCGGTAGATGAGGTAATACCCCTCGCTTCCCTTACGGATGGGATACGCCAAGCGGCGGATGCCCCACTCGTCGAGTTCGAGGATCTCCCCACCGGCGCGCTCCACCTGCGTGGTGACGGCGTCCTTCTCGGCTTGGATCTGCTGCTCACTGAGACCCGGGGCCAGGATGAGGTTGAGGTCGTACTGGGTGTTCGGCATGTGCACCTCCTTCCAGGCTGGTGGCGATGCGCTGACGGC
>CAZOTV010000248.1:0-1419 GCA_964582795.1 uncultured bacterium | reverse complement strand
CCCGGTGAACGGACGCGCGATGACGCGCGCCACGGCGTGCTCGCCCACCAGGATGCCGCGGGCGGCTTCGCACCAGGCGTAGAGCGTCTCGAGCGGCACGACGCCAACGTGCGCAGCGACCTGGAAGACGCTGTCGGCGCTGGTGTACACGATGGGGAAGCCGGTGCGCATGTGCTCCTCGCCGAGCTCGTCCAAGATCACCGTGCCCGACGCGGGTCGGTTGGCCAGGTGACCCCGGCCGGTGGCGGCGTCGAAGGCGCGCATCACCTCGTCGGGGAAACGCTCGAAGGTGCGGAACGGGTGCTCGAGGATCGCGCCCATGAACTCCCAGTGCCCCGTGGTGGTGTCTTTGCCGGGCGAGCGTTCCGCCAGCCGTCCGTGGCTGGCCACGGGCGCTGGAACGGGCCCCAAGCGCGTCACGCCGGGCACGTTGCCGAGGCCGAGGCGCGCGAAGCCGGGGAGGTGGACACCGGTCGCCTCGATGGTGTGGTCGAGCGTGTGGGCGCCTTCGTCGCCGAACGCGGCGGCGTCCGGCAGCGCGCCGACGCCGACGGAGTCGAGCACGACGAGGGTGACGGTCATGGGCGGAGTATACGGGGCGCCTCGGTGCGGCTGCGATAATGGGCCGATGAACGCGCCTCCGCCCCGACACGCGCCGACGCACGCGCAAGGCGACGAACTGCGCGCCGAGGTGGCTGCTCGCGTCCGGGCGCTTGCGCCGAACGCGCGGCGCCTGCTGGTGGCGGTGTCGGGCGGCCGCGACTCCGTGGCGGCTCTACGGCTTCTCCTTGGCTCTACGTGGCAGGTGGAGGCCGCGCACTTCGATCACCGTCTCCGTCCCGACTCGGCCGATGACGCAGCGTTCGTGCAGCAGCTGTGCGACGGTCTGGGCGTGCGCCTTCATCGCGGCAGCGCCGACGTGGCGGCCATCGCCAGGCAGCGCGGTTGGAACGTCGAGGACGCGGCCAGGCGCTTACGCTACGCGTTCCTGCACCGGGTCGCGGCCGGTGGAGAACCGGTGGGCGTGCAGGACGTGGAGTCTCGGGTGGCGCCCTCCGGCGGGCGGTCCGCCGAAGTGAGGTCTCAGGTGGCGCCCACCAACGCGCGGCCCGCCGGCGCGGCGTCTCCGAGGGCGGCGACGGAACGCTTCGACGCCATCGTCGTGGCGCACACCCTCGACGACCAGGCCGAGACGACGTTACTGCAGCTCTTCCGGGGCGCCGCGTTCCCTGCGGGCATGGCGGCTCGTCAAGGGATGGTCGTGCGGCCGTTGTTGGGTGTGGAACGCGCGACCCTGACCGCGTACCTGGAGTCGATCGACCAAGCGTGGCGCGAAGACGCGACCAACCTCGACCTCGAGCGGAACCGGGCCTGGCTCCGTCACGAGGTCCTGCCGGCAGTCGAGCGGCGCTTCCCCGG
>CAZOTV010000247.1:0-1447 GCA_964582795.1 uncultured bacterium | reverse complement strand
GCTTCGCGAAGTGATCCGGGTTCCGAACGTCGACCACCGTCCCGTCCCACAACTCACTGCCGGGTTGCCAAGGATGCACAACCAGACGGTGCACCGCCACCTCCAGGCCGAGCGTTCCCGGTTCGCCCCCGTGGTCGCCTGCGCCCCAGACATCGATGGCCACGACGAGGGGACCGATCGGGATCAGTGGCAGGGCGTCCGCCGCATTGCCCGTCGTACTGCCCGTCGTACTGCCCGTCGCATTGCCCGTCGTACTGCCCGTCGCATTGCCCGTCGTACTGCCCGTCGTACTGCCCGTCCTACCGCCCGCTTCACCGCCCGTTGCACCTCCTTGCAAGCGGTCGTTGTAGAGCCGCACGGGCGGGGCCGGACGCCCGTTGGGCAGGAGGGCTCCGCGCAAGTGCACGCTCCAGTCGAGCTCGCCCCTGGCGCGAAGGTCGAGGTGCGCGCGGACCTGCTCGGTCAACGCTTCGTCGACGCCGAGGTCGCGAAGCAGCGCGGGCACGCCATCACGCCAGGGCGATTCCTCGGGAACGAACCACACCGCGTTGATGCCGTTGAAGCTGCCGACGTCCAGGGGCATGACCTCGAGGATACGAGCAAGCGTCGGCGGTGCCATGTGAACTCTTGCTGCGACCGGGGTTCGCACGCCGGCACCACTGTTCCCCCGGCTATCATCGGCCCATGCATCGTCCGCCGTCGGCGCAGGCGTACTACGCCTTCGAACCGGCCACCAGCATCGACGAGGTCATCGACCGACTCGGCGCCATCGCCGATACGGCGCGAGCGCGCGGGGAGCGTCTGGGCTGGTTCGCGATCCTCTACCTGCGCACCACCCTTCGCGTCCGGTCCGGCATCCTCGACGGGCGGTTCGAGGACGGGCCGCGCATGGAGCGCCTCGACGTGCTCTTCGCCAACCGGTATCTCGAGGCGTACGCGCTGCACCGGGCCGGGCTCGAACCGCCGGCATCGTGGCGCGTCGCGTTCGAACGCGCGACCGAGCCGGACCACCTGGTGCTCCAGCATTTGATGTTGGGCATGAACGCCCACATCAACTTCGACCTCGGCATCGCTGCGCACGCCACCTGCCCCGGGCCGGGGATCCACGCGCTCGAACGCGACTTCTTCGAGATCAACCGCATCCTCGCCGAGATGGTCGACGTCGTGCAGGGCGACCTCAACCGGTTGTCACCGTGGCTGGGACGGATCGATCGCTTCGGTGGGCGCGGCGACGAGGCCCTGGTGCGCGCGTTCCTGGTGCGCAGCCGCAGGGCGGCGTGGCGCAAAGCGCAGCGACTCGCCGCGCTCGACCCGGACTCCCACGCAGATGCCGTCCGGTGGTTCGACCGGGGGACGGAACGCATCGCCCGGCGCTTGTGTCCCCCCGCGGCGCTGCAGCCCTCCTGGCTGCGAAGCGCCCGGCAGCACGAGCCCGACGACCTCGAAG
>CAZOTV010000246.1:0-1465 GCA_964582795.1 uncultured bacterium | reverse complement strand
CCACGGTTCCGCGCGCGGTCAGCCTCGGTTCGTCCATCGCTGCGCCGCTCCTAGGCCTTGCCTGGGCAAGCGGTTCGGTCGTGGTGTAGGCAGCCCGCGGCCCTGCCGGACGGATCGACGGACGCGGGCCGTGCTCGGGGCGCCGAACCGCGGCTCACGTGGCGTGGAACGCGACGACCTCTTCGAGCTGCTGCTCGGCCTCCTCCAGGTTCAGTTCCTGCACCACCGCCAGCTCGCTCGCCAGCATCCCCTTGGCGGTATCGAGCACCTCGCGCTCCGTCGCCGCCAGTCCCTTCTCGACGTCGCGCTTCGCCAACACGCCGATGAGGCGGGCGAGATCGTAGGCGCTGCCGGAAGACAGGATGTCCTGTTCGGCCCGGAAGCGAGGAGGCCATTGGTTGGGAAGGCTCAGGTCTGCGGCACGCACGGAGTCGAACAGCCGTGCGATCTCGTCGGGGCCGACGGTGTGCCGAAGACCTACTTCTTCGCCCTTGCGCAAGGGCACCAGCACCTCCATGTCGCCTCGGATGAAGACGACCTTCAGGTACTCGTGCGTCTCACCGAGCACCTTGCGCGTCGTCCGCTCCTGCACGACGCCGGCGCCCTGGGACGGGTACACGACGTGGTCACCCACTTCGAAGGTCACAATGCCGACACACTACCATAGACGGGACCGCCGCCGACGCGTCGTACACGCATCGGCGGTCGGAGTCCGTCCCGACGAGCACCGCCGTGCAGCTCGCGCTTCAAGCGAGGCCGAGCACCGGCGCCCAATCCCGGTAGGTCGCGAACGCGACCACGGTCGCGCTCACCCACGTGGTCAGCACGGCGCTGAGGATGACCGTGAACTGCGGCTCGCGGTCGCCGCGCCGCGCGACGACGAAGCCGATCGCCATGCTCGCCGAAGCGACCGCGGCGAGGAACGCCAACGCGACGAGCGGACGCTCGCCGAACACGGCGCCGCGCCGGGCCAACACCGCCGCGGCGAGCGCCATCGGCACGACACCAAGGCCGGCGCCCAAGCGCGCGGTGGCGTCGGCGATCCTCCGGGCCGCGCGCCGCAACCGTCGCGCGTCGGTTCCCCGTTCGGCGGCGATCCGGTCGGCCGTCGTCATCGAGCGGCGGGCGAGCGGCAGCGCGACGAGCGCCAGAAGCCACAGTAGCGGCGCGCTCGCCACGGTAGCGAAGATGCCGACCACGACTGCTGTAAGAGCTTGCCCCGCGGCCTCCTCCCACAACGCCCAGGGGCGCCACCCCATGGTCGCGGCCAGGCGGTCTCGCCACGTTGGCTGCAAGGCAACGCGGTCGTCCGAAACGTAGATCGCGACGCCTCCGCCCCGCAGCCTCCCGTACCAGGCCAGGGCGTGTACGGCGTCGAGGGTGGAGGCCGCTTCCTCGGACGACGTTTGATCGGACGACGCGAAGGCCGCGCCCTCGATCGTGACGGCGGACCATGCCACGCTGA
>CAZOTV010000245.1:0-1502 GCA_964582795.1 uncultured bacterium | reverse complement strand
CGTGCTTCTCCGGGTGCTCGCTGCCGAGCTTGATGAACGCGCGGATGGCGGTGGGGGCGGTGTAGAACACCGTCACGCCGTAGCGCTCGATCATCTCCCAGAAACGATCGGGCGCAGGGTGGGTAGGGGCGCCCTCGTACATCACCTGGGTGGCGCCGTTCGCCATCAACCCGTAGACGATGTAGCTGTGGCCGGTGACCCAGCCGACGTCGGCGGTGCACCAGTAGACGTCGTTGGGCTTGAGGTCGAAGACGTAGCGCGCCGTCAGGGCGGTGTGCACCATGTACCCGCCGGTGGCGTGCAGCACGCCCTTGGGTTTGCCGGTGGAGCCGGAGGTGTAGAGGATGTACGCCGGGTGCTGCGCGTCCACCGGCACGGCCGGGCAGTCGGCGGAAGCGTGATGCATGAGGTCGTGGTACCAGTCGTCGCGCTTCGGTTCCATGTCGATGGCGTTCTCGGCGCGGCGCACCACGATGACGTGCTCGACGCTGGGGCACTCGGCGACGGCCTCGTCCACGGCGGGCTTGAGCGGCAGCACGCTGCCGCGCCGGAAGCCGCCGTCGGCGGTGATCACGAGTTTCGCCTGTGCGTCGTTGATGCGGTCGGCCAGCGCGCTGGCACTGAACCCGCCGAACACCACCGAGTGCGTGGCGCCGATGCGGGCGCAGGCCAGCATCGCCACGGCGGCCTCCGGGATCATCGGCATGTAGATGGCCACGCGGTCGCCCATGCCGATGCCCTTGCTCTTCAGCACGTTGGCGAACTTCGAGACGTCGGTGAGCATCTGGCCGTAGGTGAGCACGCGCGTGTCGCCCGGCTCGCCCTCCCAGAAGAACGCCACCTTGTTGGCGTTGCCGCGCTCGACCTGCAGGTCGAGGCAGTTGTAGGACAGGTTGGTGGTGCCGCCCACGTACCACTGCACGTACGGCTCGTTCCACGCCCGCACCTGGCTCCAGCGCTGGAACCAGTGGAACTCCTCGGCGGCCTTGCCCCAGAACGCTTCCGGGTCGTCGATCGACTGACGGTAGAGGCGTTCGAACTCGGACGGGTCGGTCAGATGCGCTTGCTGCGCGAACCCCTTCGGTGGCGCGAAGGTGCGGGCTTCGTTCAGGACGGAGTCGATGGTGTCGGACATGGGGCCTCCGGTGGGGAAGGACAGTGGCGGCGAAGGGCTCGGTATCCGTGGAGCATAGCGTAGGGCGTTTGGGGAGACAATCGCGGCGGGGCGTGTACGGTATCAGGCAGGCACTTGCCGCGGTGGCCGGCACTGCCACAACTCGGTCTGCCCGCTCACGATGAAGGAACACCCCGAGGCTTCGAACCGAGGTGGACGGAGGCCCGCTCGACCACGGGCATCGCGGACTCGAGCAGCTTCACGTCCGGTCGGATCCGGACGGAGACGCAAGGTGGCGGCCCTCGATGGGGGGCCGCCATCGGCTTACCGGTGCGCCCCCCGCCACCACGCCAACGGACTCTTCCGCGGCAACCGCCACCACCCCGGC
>CAZOTV010000244.1:0-1555 GCA_964582795.1 uncultured bacterium | reverse complement strand
GCGGCAGTCGCGAAGGTCATCCGTTGCGGATGACGTTCGTCATGTGAGGTAGCGGCCGGAGGCGCCAGGTCGTGCGGCGCTCGACCGGCTCGGCTCGTCAGTCAGGGCGCGGTGGGCGCGGGACACAGCGGGCCCGGTCCACGCTGCACGCTCACGCCATGACGTAAGCCCGGATCGCCCGCTCGAGCGCGCCTCGGCCGGCCGGCAGGACGGCGCCCACCGACGAGATCGCGGCGGGCAGGCTCCAGAAGTGGGCGAGTTCGACCTGGGCGTCTTTCACGTTGCCCGGGAACGCCAGCGCCGAACGCGGCACCACGGGCGTCCACCACTTCGGGTTCGAAGCGTCGTTCAGCGGCGCGGCAATGTGGTCGCCTGCGTCGGTCTCGCCCACGACGATCCACGGTCGCATCGCGCTCCCGCCGTAGACCGTGGACGGTTCCGGCCGGGCGTCGGCCACGAACAGCCCGCCGGGGCGCACCACCTCCCACAGGCGGGCACCCTGCAGAAAGTGCCTGGCGCAGGCCGCCCGGGCGCCAGGGTCGGGTTCCGCATCGAGGGTCACGAGCATGTCCTCGCTCACCGCGCCCAACCAGGTGAGTTCGTCACCATCGAGTCGCGCGACCTGCGTGTGCGGGCTCCACGTGGCGCGAAGGGCCGACGGGTGGACGACGATCACGAGGTCGCCGTCCGGCGGCGGGAAGCGCAACACCTCGCCGGCGTACTCGGTGAGGTCGACGATGGTGCCGGGCGGGAGCGTGGCCACCGAGCCTCCCTTCGAAGATGAGGTCATGGTAGCGGGGCATGGGTGCGTCTGCCCGCACTTCACCGTGCTAGCGTTCCGACCAGGAGGGCACCGTGTCCGTCACCGCGCCGCCCGCTTGCGCCTCGTCGCTCGAGGCCATCGGCAACACGCCGCTCGTTCGTCTGGCGAAGCTGATGCCGGATCTCGCCGGCGACGTCTACGTGAAGCTCGAGTCGTTCAACCCCACCGGCTCCTACAAAGACCGCATGGCGCTCGCGATGATCGAGGAAGCCGAGCGGCGCGGCGACCTGCGGCCGGGCATGACGGTGGTCGAGTACACCGGCGGCAGCACCGGTTCGTCGTTGGCGTTCGTGTGCGCCGTGAAGGGGTACCACCTGAAGGTCGTGACGTCCGACGCCTTCGCGCAGGAGAAGCTCCGCACCATGCGTGCGTTCGGCGCCGAGCTCGAGGTGATCCCCAGCCAAGGCGGCAAGATCACGCCGGACCTGATCCCGGCGATGGTCGACCGCGCGCGCCGGCTGGCCGCCAGGGAGGACGTCTACTTCACCGACCAGTTCCGCAACCCGGACGTCGCCACCGGGTACGTGGCGCTGGGGCGGGAGGTCGCCGCGCAGGTGGGCGGTCCGGTGCAGGCGTTCTGTGCCGGCGTGGGTTCGGGCGGGATGCTGGTAGGCGCCTCGAAGGGCCTGCGCGAGACGCAGCCGGCGTGCCGCGTGGTGGCGCTGGAGCCTGCCAGTGCTCCGATGCTCACGCAGGGGCGACCCGGCACGCATCACGTCGAGGGCATCGGGG
>CAZOTV010000243.1:0-1561 GCA_964582795.1 uncultured bacterium | reverse complement strand
GCCACGTGGTGCCGCAGCCAGTTGACGAGCGCTTCGGCGTCGCCGAACACGCGAACCACATGATCGAGTAGCTTCGGTGTGTAGAACCAGTCGGCCGGCGCGTCGTGCTTCGAGGCGAAGATGCCCTTCTGCTTGAGAAGCTCGATGCGCGGATGATCGGGATCGATGCCGCGCGGAGCCCGCTTCAGGCGCGCCCCACCGATGTCGTAGCGTTTCGCGCGCAGTTCCTCCACGATCTTCTCGAGGGCTTCACCGGACCGTGGCTCGGCTACCGCGCGTCGGTAGCGCGCCAGCGGTTCGGTTTCGAGTTGGTACACGCCGCCGCCCACGAACAGCCCGCTGCGGTCGAGATGCACGTACCGGCTGCCGATGGCGCTCTGCCCGGGCCCCCCGAACGACACGGCCACGTGCACCTTGTACGGTCGCTTGTCCTTGCTGAAGCGCACGTCGCGGTAGGGACGGTAGAGGTGCGGCTCGCCGAACGCGCCTTCGAGCGCCGCCGCCAGCGCCTCCATCGGCGCGCGCACGTGCTGCTCGTACCGCTCCTTGTTCGCGAGCCAGAAGCTGCGTTCGTTGTTGGCGGCAAGCTCGTCGAAGAACCTCAGGACGTCCGGGTGGAACCCGGCGAACTCGTCGCCCGTCTCGATGGTGATGGGGCGCATGAGCTCATGGTAGCGCCGGCGCGTGTCGCTCGGCCTCGTCTTGGGTGGTTGCGGGAGCGATCGGCTTCGCGGTAGCCGCCCGTGGGTTCTCGCGGTGGCGGCCCGTAGGTTCTTGCGTTTGGGTCCGTGGGTGCGTGATACCCGTCCGGAGGTTGGGCGATTGCCGCCGGCGCGGGTGGGAGGGTCCTTCTCCAGGGCTCCCAAGATCTTGGTAGGTCTACTAAGAAAGTAGTAGGTCTACTAGGAATGCAGTAGGTCTACTCGGACTCTGGGAGGTCTACTTGCATCCCAGTAGGTCTACTAGGATCCCAGTAGGTCTGCGGAGAACGTCGTAGGTCCGCCAAGGCAGTTGCCGGCGCTGGCAAGAGACCTTCGCTGCGGTGCGCGGGATGCGCTGCGCCGGCTTCGGGCGGCCGACTGCTCGCGCGGCACGGCTCATGCCGTAGGATGTTGCCACCATGCCAGCCGAGGATCCACGCGTGAAGCGCGAAGGCGGCGGGCGCGCAGCCAGCCCAGTGGACCGTGCGCGCGCGACGGGCGTGGCGTACGTGAGCATCTATCCGCAGGACTATCGTGCGGCGGTGGCGTTCTACCGTGACGTCCTAGGCGAGCCCGACCAGACCGAAGCGACGCACCCGGAGGACGGCGTGCTGAGCGCGTGGCGCATCGGCGGCACGTACCTCACGATCTTCCCGCACGAGGGCGCGCCGTGGCAGGGGCATCCGGCTGCCAACGTCGAGTTCGCGATCATGCTGGACGCGCCCGAGGCGGTGGACGTGTGGCACGCAGCTTTCCTCGCTGCCGGCGCAACCGAGGTCACGGCCCCGGTCGATACCCGGATGTACGAGCCGATGCGCTTCGCGTGCGTGGACGACCCGTTCGGGGTGCGCATCGACCTC
>CAZOTV010000242.1:0-1579 GCA_964582795.1 uncultured bacterium | reverse complement strand
GCGTGCGTCAGTGGTTTGGACTTCGCCACACGCAACGGCTGCCAGGAGTCATCGGTCGATCCCGCTCGCCCCGCCCCGTTGCTCTCGGCAGGAGCCTCGCGCCACGCTCCCGCACCCTTCGCGGCCCACGTCACTCGGTCCGTGGCGGCGTCGTAGATCACGCCAAGCACGCTCTCGCCATGCTCCACCAGGCCGATCGACACGGCGAAGCCGGGGTAGGCGCGCACGAAGTTGTGGGTGCCGTCGATGGGGTCGATGACCCAGGTGGGGCGGCTCGGGTCGTACTCCGACAAGCCTTCCTCCCCGAGGAAACCGAACTCCGGGAACGCCGGCCGTAACGCCTCCACCAGCTTGCGCTGCACCTCGTGGTCGGCCGCCGTCACCACGTCGCCTGGGCTCGTCTTGGCGCTCACGTTCACGTCGTGCTCGCCGCGGTAGTGGCGCTGAGACTGGTCTTGCGCCCAGCGGCCGAGGTCGCGCGCCAACGGCACGACCACGTTCTTGATGGCGAGCAGGGCTTCGCGATCGAGCGGCGCGGGGGCGTTCGCACGGGACGGGCTGGACGGGTTCGACGGGTTCGGTTCGCCTGGCATGCTCACGGTCCCGATGCTACGGCATGCGTCCGACCCGCGCCGCTACCCCTCAGCGGTTCGGCGCGAACGGGCGCGTTCTCCAAAGCCCGCCACGCCGCCCTGCTGCGTCCGAGACGCGCACCTTCATCCTCGCGTCCCAAGGTTCACTTGCGGGAACCCGCTTCATCCCCTGCGCTAGAATGTGACTGGAATCGCCGTTCACCGGACGGTCACCCGTTGGCGGGAAGGATGCGTGCAACTGGAGTTCCACTTCGGACGTTCGCCTACGCCACGCGCATCGAAGGGATGCGTTCACCGTTCGCAGATCGTGCCCGACCCACCTTCCGACCGGAGTGCAGCGCTCGACCATGATCCGCCCTTCGTGGCAACATCTGCCACCTCACGCTGCCCCAGGACCATGACTCGGCCCGTCGCCGTCATGGCATCGCATGCCCGCAGGGCGCAGACGGCCCGCGGGGAAGGAGACAAGATGCGAAACCGACTCTTGACCATCCTTTCGCTCGCCTTCGTCATGGCGTTCTCCAGCGCCCTGGCGCAAGTCGAGGTCATCTACTGGACGCACGAAGACCCGAACCGCACGGCGCTCGAAGAGGAGCTCATCGAGGAGTTCCACGCGGCCAACCCCGACATCATCGTCACGCGCGTCACGAACCCGTCGAACACGCTGGCGCAGCTCATCCTGACGGCGTTCGCCGCCAACCGCGGGCCGGACGTCTTCAACATGGAGACCTTCAACGAGTACCCGTACATCGTCAACCAGCGCGTGGCGCCGGTGGACCCCGTGGCCGCCGGGTACGGGTCGGTGGACGACTTCAAGGCGATGTACCTCGAGGGTATGCTCGACCCCGTCACGTACGAGGGCGAGATCTACGGCATCCCGCTCGAGCTCACCAACTGGGCCATCTTCCTGAACATGAACGTCTTCCGTAGCGAGGGCCTCGACCCGCTGACCGACTACCCGAAGACGTGGGAAGAGATGATGGAGA
>CAZOTV010000241.1:0-1618 GCA_964582795.1 uncultured bacterium | reverse complement strand
GGCGTGTCGAGGTCGGCCCGAACCCATGGCCGCCTGCGCACGTCGAACACGTGCGGCAAGCCTCGCAGACAGTCGCCGGTGTGCCAGCAGGCCCGAGGATCGAAGTAGACCGTGATGCCGTCGGCACGGTACGCACGACCCCGGGGCTGGCCTTCGTCCTCCGGGCGGACCTCCCGGTCGTCGGCCGAAGGATGCTCGCCCTCGTCCCCTGCGGAGCGTCGCGCAGGGTCGGGCTCGTGCTCGGGTGGTGCTCCCGCGCTCATGCTTGGGGCCTCGAGAGGGTCGCGGCGTTCGGTCGAGTGCGCATCTTCCGGTTCATGCCCGCCTCCTTCTGTCCCGCCGGGGACGGCCGCGGCCGTCGCTCTGCAGGTGCTCGTGGGCTACTGCCAGCACCTCGTCCGGCCGACGCGTGGAGAAGATCAGCGAGGCCGGGCCGCCTTCGACGGTGGTTACCACCACCCGCGGTCCACCGATGACGTTGAACACCCAGACCCATCGTCCACGGTTCCGGCCGAAGCGCACGCCGTACCCGAAGAACGCAGCCGGTTCGTCGCGGTCGACCGACTCGACGTCACGCCACGCGATCTGCCGCCGGAACACCCCGTACGCCACGCGGACGCCTTGGCGATCGAGACGCACCACGAGTCGACGGAAGGCGAGCGCCAAGAAGCCGAACACCGCGGCGAACCCCAGGTAGAACCATGTCGGAGCGGGATCGGACCCGAGCGGGCCCCTGACCAACTGCGCGACGCCCGTCCCACCCGTCACGACGGCGACGACGACGAGCGCGACGAAGAGGATCCCGGACGGAACTCGCTCGACGTAGGCGCGGGTGCGTGCCACCCTTCGACCATACTCGGAGGTCGGTTCATGCACCACGAAGCGCACGGCCCGGCGCGGCCAGGCACACCAACCGGAACACGCGCACGACAGGGACCGGTCTAGCCGGCCAGCTTCCGGTCCACCACCGGGCACTCGATCCGGCCCACGCCGGGGATCCTACAGCCGACGCGGTCACCGTGGCGCAGTACGACGGCGCCGGGCGTTCCGGTCGAGATCACGTCGCCCGGCTCGAGCGGCATGACCTGCGAGAAGAACGACACCAGGTACCAGGGCGAGAACATCATGTTCGCCACCACGTTGGTTCGCGCGTCTTGGCCGCCGTGCAGCGTCGTCACCTCGAGGTTCGGCAGGTCCGGGATCTCGTCGGTCGTGACCAGGTCCGGTCCTAGCACCAGGAACCCGTCGAAGCTCTTGGCGCGCGTCAGGAAACGCGGGTTGCGCTGCAGGATGTCCTCGGCGGTCATGTCGATGATCGTGGTGAACCCCGCGACGACACTCTCGGCGTCGGCCTCGGTCACGTCTCGGCAGTGCTTGCCGATGATCACGCCGAGTTCCGCCTCGCCCGTGGTGCGCTCGCTCTGCCGCGGGATGGGGATCGTGTCTCCTGCCGCGATGACGGTGGTGGCCGGCTTCATGAACGTGGCGGGTTCTTCGGGCCGCTTCTCTCCGAGGTCGCCTGCGTGTTCCTGGTAGTTGAGGCCGACGCCGAGGATCTTCGGCGGGCGAAGCAGCAGAGCCGCAGGCGTGAGCGGGGCCGCGAGGGCGGCATCGAGCG
>CAZOTV010000240.1:0-1632 GCA_964582795.1 uncultured bacterium | reverse complement strand
CCCACGTCTCGATGCCGGCGGCGGCCGTGCTCGGCGCCGAGTTCGCATGGATGGATACGAAGATGTTGCGCTCCGGCGTCGCGAAGGCCGAGCGTTCCTGAAGCGTCAGGAAGGTGTCGTGATCGCGGGTGAGGACGACGTCCAGCCCTTCGGCCTCGAGCATCCGCTTCAGGATCAGGGCCACCGACAACACGACCTGCTCCTCGATGGCGTGGCTCGAGGTCGTGCCCGGGTCGTGTCCTCCGTGCCCGGCGTCGATGACCACCACGGGACGGGCTTCCGGCGCAGCGGCGAGCGCCTGAGGCGCCGAGGGGCCCGCCTCGTCGAGCGCCGCCACGGCCGTACCGCGCAGGGACGGCGCGAAGTCGACGTAAAGCGTGCGCGAGGAACCGCGATCGATCGCGCCCAAGCGGAAGCCGGCGCCGCCGGCGTCGAGCGCATGCTTCGTGCGCACCACCAGGACGGTGCGCCCCCCGGAGTTCGTCAACGACACGCTGGCGACGTTGGGATCGTCCACGTCGAGGCGCGCGCCGTCGGTCCGGGCGCCTGCGAAGGAGATCACCAGGATCGAATCGCCCGCGGCAACGTCGTACACGGCGTCCGAAGGGATGTCGACGGCGACGCGCGACACGCCGTCGGAAAGACCGGTTCGCGGGGAAGCGATCTCGTACCCCAAGCGATCCGCCGTCGTGACGGTCACGACGCGGCTCTCCGCGCTCCAGTCGCTCTTGCCCCCGAAGGCGGCGACAAGCGGCGCCACCGGAACGTAGGCCATGCCGTCGACGAGGATGGCCTTGGGGCTCGAAAGCGACGCGACGCCGGCCAACGGCGGGTCGATCGCTACGACACCATCGCGTTTCACCAGGCCGTCCGCGACGTCGGAGGTGGCGTCGAACCGGACGCTTCTCCGACCGTCGCTCCACGCGAGGACCCGGTCTTCTGCGACGTAATCGACCTGTAGTCCCATCGCTTCCGCCAGCGGAAGCGCACGGGCGTAGGCGTTGGCACTGTCGCCTTGCGCGATGAAGTAGAAGGGACCGGCGGCGTCGACGATCGTGCCGTTGATGGCGAGGTAGTTGTAGCGTTCCTGACCCCACGCCACCGCGAGGAGCAGCAAGAACGGCAGAAGGATCGTCAAGCGCGTCACGTCGGATGCGAGTCTACCACGCACGTTGGCCGCTTCAGGATGAGAGAATTCGCTTCAGGAGCGCGGTTCTTCACACTCGAGGGGGCGAACTCGTACGCGGGGTCGCTGCGCTGGTGAACGACGAACGCGCCGCTCGCGCCGGCCATGGCGCCGGTCACGAGAGTAGGGACGAGCCACCACCATGCGAGCATGGGCAGGCACGGCCCGGCCTGTCGATACACTGATGTCCCATGTCCAGGTTCGGGTCGAGGCGAAGCAGACCGGCGCGGCGCAGCGGGGTCGCGCTCGACAGTACCGGTGTCTACCTGCGCGAGCTTCCTATCGAACCGGGTGAAGGCGCGCTGGCGACGCGTCACTCGCAGGGCGCGCGCTCCCGGGCGGCGCTGCTGCGGCACTTCTTGGCGCCGCTACATGCCGAGGCGACCAAGGTGCTGGAGACGAAGGGCGACGTGGTGCTGTTGGTGGCGTCGGCGCAGGACTGGCGC
>CAZOTV010000239.1:0-1689 GCA_964582795.1 uncultured bacterium | reverse complement strand
GAGGAGCTCGGAGCCGACGACGCCGGGGGGCGTGGGTCGAACCATGGAACGTTCGCGGGGGTCGGCGGCGCGAGGGTCAGCAGCGCGGGGGTCGGCAGCGTGACGCAAGCGCCCGTGCGCGGCCTTACCCGCCGCTACGCGCTCCTGGCGGGGATGCTCGAACTAGCGATCGCCGTCCCGATGCCGGTGCTCGTGCTGCACATGACGGGTCGTGGCCTCGACCTGGCGTTGATCGGCCTGGCGTTCACCATCCGAGCCGTCTTGGTCGTGCTCCTCGAGTTGCCCACGGGGGGGCTGGCCGACGCCATCGGTCGCAGGCCGGTCGCGTTGGCGTCGCAACTCTTCACGCTGGCATCGTTCACGGCGTTGCTCTTCGTCACCGGACCGGCCACGGCGTTGGTATATGCGGTGTTGCAGGGGATCGGTGCGGCGCTTCACTCCGGCGCGCTCGACGCCTGGTTCGTCGACGAGTTGAAGCGCCACGACCCGGACGTGGCGCTCCAGCCGCAACTCGCGATGGTGGACGTTGCGCAGTCCGCCGGCTTGTTGGTCGGCACCGCCATCGGCGGTCTGCTGCCAACCCTCACCGCGGGGCTAGATCTCCCCTGGCCGCTGTCCGGCTTCGGCGTCGCGCTCTTCGCCGGCGTCGCGCTACGCGCGGTCGTCTGGTTGCTCACGCTCACGATGATGCACGAGCCGGTCAAGCCGCAGAGCGGCGAGGTCGGCGGTGTCGCCGTGGTCCCCGCCATCCTTCGCGACGCAGCGCGTCTCACGCGCACGATCCCGGAGGTGCGGTGGCTACTCCTGGCGGCCGCGGCCAGCGGCTTGGCGATGGTCAGCATCGAGACGTTCTGGCAGCCGATCGCCGCGCTTCGCTTCGGCGCGGACCCGAGCGACAGCGTCGCGTACGCCGTCTTGGGCACGCTGTCCGGCATCGCCGTACTGCTGGGCAGCGTGGCCGTGTTGCGGTGGGGCGAGAAGTTCCCGGGTGGCCCGGCCGCGCTCGCCGGGGTGAGCATGCTCGTCCGTGGTGCTGCCATGCTGCTGTTCGCGATGGTCCTAGCGCCGTTCGGTTTGGGGCTCGGGCTGACCGTGGCCTACTTCGCGCTGGCTTCCAGCAACGTCCCGCACGACACCCTGCTACATCAAGCGGTGCCGTCGGCAAGACGTTCGTCGATGCTGAGCGTTCACTCGTTGGTGTTCTTCCTCGGCATCGCGGTCGCGTCCGGGCCGCTCGGTTGGCTCGCCACGCGCGCCGGCCCGCAAGTCGCCTTGGTGGTAGCGGCAGTCGTGACGGCAGCCGCGAGCCTGAGCTACCTGGCGGTGGCGCGCGTGCACGGCACGGTGACGACGGTCGATACCGGTCACGGATCGCAGGCAGCGCAGGTCGCGCTCGGCGACGGTTCGGACGACTGACCGAACGCTTCGGTGACGGACGGGGGCGCCCGTGCCGCTCAGGCGCTCACGCCCTCGCACGAGGTTCGGTGACCGGGCGAGGCGCTTCGGCCTCGGCCAGGTCCATCGTGAACGAGCCGTCCGCGAACCGAACCACGACGTCGCCATCGCGCGACGCGTAGCGCACCGCCTCGACCTCGAGGTGTTCCCTGGCCTCGGCCCTCGCCATGAGCGGCGTCCGCACCTCGTTCAGGTACCGTGCCCGTTCCGAAGGCGCCAGCGGTCGCAGATGCC
>CAZOTV010000238.1:0-1691 GCA_964582795.1 uncultured bacterium | reverse complement strand
GGTCGGTGCGGTAGGCAAGCGATCGTACGCGCATGGTGGTCTCCGGAGGGATGCTGCTCGATCGATGCCCGACGCAGGAGCCGGACGCTGGTCGACATCCTTCATGATACGAGCAATCGAGATCGGCCACGAATCGCGTCGTCGCGCCACGTCGCGTCCTGCACGCTCCGTTCGCGCGCCGCCGGTCTTCATGGTGGCGCCGTTGGGCTCTCATCTACGGCCCTATCCTCGTACGTGAAGGTGCACACGCGGCGCCGCCGCACGCCCCTCCGTCTTCCCCTACCCCGCCCCCGCGGCCGGCCTCATCCCGCGCGCGCCTCCTCGAGTTCGTCACCAGGACGAACCACCCGGAAGGAGAACGCTCATGCTCATGACCATCGCAGCCATCCTCTTGGTTCTCTGGCTCTTAGGCCTCGTCAGCGCCACCACCATCGGCGGGTTCATCCACGTCCTGCTGGTGATCGCCATCATCATGGTGCTGGTGCGACTCATCCAGGGGCGCAGGCCGCTCTAGGCAGCGTCGGTTCTCAGACGCGTCCGCGGCGTACTGCCGCACCCCGCCACCGTGGACCAGGTCGCGCTCGATCCGGGCCGCGGTGGCAACCAAGCCATCGCGCCAACGCGCCGATCGCCAACGTCCCTCGGTCGCGCCGTGCGCAACGTCACCACGCTGGGCGCGAAGTTCCCTGTCATCTCGATCAACGATTCGATTCGAGCGCATGGCCGGGCGCGACGCGGCCAAGGCGCTAGAGGCGCCGTTCGTGCTGGGGGACGTAGGCGCGCTGGCGAAGATCCTCACGGACGCGAACGCTGCCGCCGTGGAGGTTCGTACGCAGCGTGGCACCGCGCGCGTCCTTGCTCTGCCGTCGCCGAGCGCTACTTCTGCCGGATCCGGAACCGTTCGCGCGCCGCGTGCCCATCGAGGTAGGCGAGCCACTCGACCAAGGTCAGGTCGCCCAGGTCGTTGTGTGGCACGGTGCGGCCAGGGTCGGTCCCGGCTCGCTGGAGTTCGCGCACCAACGCGATCGTGGCGCTACGGGCATCGCGGAAGCCGGTCTGTAGGTCCGCGAGCGGCGTGTCGTCGGGCATGCGGTAGCCGCGGTAGCTGTCCCGCTCGAACGGCTCTCCCAATGCGACTCGCAGTCGGCTTTGACCCCAACGCTCGATCCCGAGGAGGTGGTTGATCGCCTCGCGGTTCGCAGGCGTGTCCGCCGCTCCGAACACCCGTTCCTCGACGGGTCCTCGTGACGACTCGAGTCGCTTCACCAAGTCTTCGATCGTCCGACCCCGGGCCAGCTGCTTGACGCGTGGGCGCATCAGGGCTCCGATGATCTTCTGCAAGGTGCTCATACGATCTCCATCAGGCGCCCGCCGGTACGGTGACGCTCTTCTCCGCGAGGGGCCCTCGTTCACCTCGGTTCAGGGCACGTCGAGGGCACGTTGGTCGGCCTACACCAGGTGTACCCGCAGGCGATGGCAACGGAGTTGATCCCAGCCTACGTTCCCGACCGTAGCCCGCTCGGGTCGTTCGTGTCGCCTGCTTCCGGGAGTTCGGGCTCCGCCGCACCCGCAGTCGCACCCGCAGTCGCGCCCGCAGTCGCGCCCGCAGTCGCACCCGCAGTCGCGCCCACGTCCTCACTCGCAGGTGCCATCGACTTCGCGGACACGCCGAGTCGGCCGTCGTCGCCCTC
>CAZOTV010000237.1:0-1702 GCA_964582795.1 uncultured bacterium | reverse complement strand
CCATGTCATCAGCGTCCACGTTCTGTCCGAACGCCGCGGCGGCACCGTCGAGATCGCCGGCGAAGTAGTGCGCCGCGCCGACGGCGTTGCGCGCGCGAGACGCCAGTGCGCCGTCTTCCAACCGCAGGGCGATCTCGAGCGCCTCGAGCGCGAGTTCCAGCCCTTCCCCGACCTTCCCCTGCCTCAGGCGTTGACGGGAACGGCGCATTCGGACCTCTGCCAAGGAACGGTCCGCCTGCATCTCCCAAGCCAACCGTTCTGCCTCGCCGAGCGCATCTTCCTGCAGCGGTCCTTCGCCGCGCTGCGAAGCCAGTCCTTCGAGCAACAGGCAGGCGTCGAGCCGCGTTGGCTCCGCTTCCGACGTCGCCCACAGCGCCCGGAACGCCCAGCCCGTGGCCGCGTCGAGGTCGCCGCGTTCGACCTGCTTCCGGGCCGCCGCCACGAAGCGCGGAGCGGCATCGGCCGGCTTCCCGGCGGCCAAGAGGTGAAGCGCGACGACGCCGTCGTCGAAGCCGCCATCGCTGCTGCCGTCGACGCCCGCGGACGCCTCGAGGTCTCGCATCTGCGCCGCCGTACGCTCGTGAAGGAGCCTGCGAGCCCCCTCGGTCATGGAAGCCCGCACGGCGAGCGCGTGCGCGGTCGCGACCGTCAGATGCGCGTCCACCAGGCCCGCGCGCTCCATATGCTCGAGGTCGCTGGCAACGTCGAACGAGGGGCGCTCCAGGACGGCGGACACTTGCTCGATGCCGAGCGCCCCCTGTGCTACGACCAGCGCTTGGACGACCCGCAGCTGACTCGGTGTCAGAACGCGCAGAGCTGCCGGAAGCTCCGTCGGGGCGCTCCGCTCGATCACGTCCATCAGCGCCCGAGTTGCGTCCGACGCTCCGGTTCCGAACTCCCGGCGCAGCGTGTCGTCGCAGCGTCGGTACGCTTCTCGCGCGCCCTCGAGGTTGCCGGTCGCGTGCGCGACACGGATGGCCCCGCGGTGCCCCGCCTCGTCGAACGGGTCGAGCTCCAGCCACCGCGCCACCAGCCCGCGCGCTTCGTTCCACCGCTCGGCGCGAAGGCACCGATCGGTCTCGGCGCGCAACGCCTGCAGATAGCCCGCCTCGAGCCGGACCCGCTCGTCGTTCCACCAGTCGTGATAGGCGGGCGTCACGAGGTCCGGTGAGGCCCCAAGTAGCGGCCCCCCGTACTCGTCCACGGCTGCTGCCGTGTCGCCGGCAGCGAGGGTCCGCTCGAACCGATCGACGTCGGTCGCGGCCGATACGCGTACGACGTCCCCATCGTCCACCAGCCACGCATCCGCGCCCGGAAGCCTGCGGAGTTCGTACAGCGCCTGGCGCACGCTCGCCAACTTGCCGACACCCCAGAGCAGTTCGGCCAGCGTCTCGCGGCGTGCCCCTTCCGGCCGCATGGCGAGGAAGGCGAGCATCGCCGCCCCCTTGCGCGACGAGGGCTCCACCACGACCTCGGCACCCCCCTCCGCTTCGCGCCATGAGAACGCCACGCCACCCAACAGACGGACGCTCAAGGACGCGGGCACGAAGGCGACCTGCCGCTCAGCCGAGCGCGGTGGAGAACAACGGCGTCGGGCGCTCTTCGCGCAAGACCACGTGACACGAGCGGCAGCGCGGCTCGTACCTTTCCGAAGCGCCGACCATCACGATGGGGTCGTCGGCGTGGGCAGGATGCCCCTGGA
>CAZOTV010000236.1:0-1710 GCA_964582795.1 uncultured bacterium | reverse complement strand
GCTTCGCGAAGTGATCCGGGTTCCGAACGTCGACCACCGTCCCGTCCCACAACTCGCGGCCGGGTTGCCATGGATGCACCACCTGACGGTGCACCACCACCTCAAGGCCGAGCGTGCCCGGTTCGCCCCCGTGGTCTCCCGCACCCCACACGTCGAAGGCCACGACGAGCGGGCCGATCGGGATCAGCGGCAGGTCGTCCGCCGCGCTGCCTGTCGTACTGCCCGTCGTGCCGCTCGCCTCCCCGCCCGTTCGACGACCCGTCTCCCCACCTCGCAAGCGGTCGTTGTAAAGCCGCACGGGCGGGGCCGGGCGTCCGTTCGGAAGGAGGGCCCCGCGCAAGTGCGCGTCCCAGTCGAGCTCGCCACTGGCGCGAAGGTCGAGGTGCGCGCGTACGCGTTCGGCCAACGCTTCGTCGGCGCCTAGGTCGCGAAGCAGCGCGGGCACGCGATCACGCCAGGGCGAGCCCTCGGGAACGAACCACACCGCGTTGATGCCGTTGAAGCTGCCGACGTCCAGGGGCATGACCTCGAGGATACGAGCAAGCGTCGGCGGTGCCATGTGAACTCTTGCTGCGACCGGGGTTCGCACGCCGGCACCACTGTTCCCCCGGCTATCATCGGCCCATGCATCGTCCGCCGTCGGCGCAGGCGTACTACGCCTTCGAACCGGCCACCAGCATCGACGAGGTCATCGACCGACTCGGCGCCATCGCCGATACGGCGCGAGCGCGCGGGGAGCGTCTGGGCTGGTTCGCGATCCTCTACCTGCGCACCACCCTTCGCGTCCGGTCCGGCATCCTCGGCGGGAGGTTCGAGGACGGGCCACGCATGGAGCGCCTCGACGTGCTCTTCGCCAACCGGTACCTCGAGGCGTACGCGCAGCACCGGGCCGGGCTCGAGCCGCCGGCATCGTGGCGCTTCGCCTTCGAACGCGCGAACGAGCCGGACCATCTCGTGCTCCAACATCTGATGCTGGGCATGAACGCTCACATCAACTTCGATCTCGGCATCGCTGCGCACGCCACCTGCCCCGGGCGGGGGATCCACGCGCTCGAACGCGACTTCTTCGAGATCAACCGCATCCTGGCCGAGATGATCGACGTCGTCCAAGCCGACCTCAACCGGCTGTCACCGTGGCTGGGTCGGATCGATCGCATCGGAGGGCGCGGCGACGAGGCCCTGGTTCACGCGTTCCTGGTGCACAGCCGAAGGGCGGCGTGGCGCAAGGCGCGTCGACTGGCCGTGCTCGACCCGGAAGTTCACCCCGACGTGGTCCGCCAGTTCGACCGGGTGACGGAACGCATCGCCCTGCGCTTGTGTCCGCCGGCGTCGTCGCAGCCTGCGTGGCTGCGAAGCGTCCGCGAGCATGAGCCCGATGACCTCGAAGCGGTGTACGAGGTGCTGGGGCGGTAGCGCCCGACGGGTAGCGCGCGGCCGGTGGTGCTGGGCCGGTAGCGCGCGGCCGGTGGTGCTGGGCCGGTAGCGCGCGGCCGGTCGTACCCGACGGGTTACGCGCGACGGGTCAGGAACGCGGCGTCGGTTCCGCCGAGGGCGGGGTCGACGGAACACCGAGCTGCCGCATCATCCCTGCAACGTCCCAGACGTGCCACAAGTCGGTGTTCTTGCCGTCCACCCAACGCAGGAAGTGCATGTGCCGCACGGCGACGTGCTTCCCAGTGGGCGGGATGGTGCGGGCTGGGCCCAGCGCCA
>CAZOTV010000235.1:0-1713 GCA_964582795.1 uncultured bacterium | reverse complement strand
CGCGGATCGACCCGAGCCCCCATGGGCCATGGGTGAACCGGCGGGATCAGAGCAGGCCGAGTTGCCGCGCCCTGGCAACGGCCTCCGTGCGCCGCTCGACCTGGAGCTTCTCGAAGATCGACCGGTTGTACCCCTTCACCGTTGGCAGCGCTCGGAAGAGTCGGCTCGCGATCTCCTGGTTCGAGAGTCCATCGGCGATCAGGCGCAGCACTTCGAGCTCGCGTTCGCTGAGCGGCTCCAACAACCCATCGTCGGACGCCAGGGCAGTCGCTTGCCGCGCCGTGGGTGCCTCTGCGGCCGGGGAGAACGCAGCCAGTAACCGCTGAAGGTATCCCGCCCCAACGGACGCCTCGGCGGCCCCCTCGATGGGCGCCTCGGAGCGCGCAGCAACGGGCGAGGATACGTGCGAAGCGAGGCCCCGGGCGCGCAGGCGTTCCAGCGCCCCGGCCATCGCCGGGCCTTCGCGAACGAAACAGCGAACGTACCCCTCGGGCGCGGCGAGGCGCAAGCCGCGCTCGAGGGCAGCCTGCGCCCCGCTCTCGTTCTCGCCCTCCAGGTGCGCCACCGTCATGAGCAGCAGGATCTCGATCACGCTCGCGGTTCGCTCGCCGGCCTCGGCAGCGCCCAGGAGGCGCTCCAGGAGCACATTGGCGTCACGTAGGTCTTGCGCGCGTCGGTCGCGCACGTAGCGAGCGATCGACACGCGCGCCAACGTCATGAGCTCGAACTCGCGCAAGTAGCTGGGTTCGTCATCGACCGAGAGTCCGCGCTCAACTGCCCACGTCATGACGTCGTCGACGTCGCCAAGGAGTAACTGGATGCGCGCCTTCCGCGCCGCGATGGGGCGAACGTCGGGGATCGGCGTCGGGTAGTAGAGCCGCTCCGCCTCCTCGAGCAGGTCGAGCGCGCCGCGCAGATCACCGGCATCTTCTCGCAGTTCGGCGTGCGCGAGGCACCAGCGGTAGCGCGTGTCCGGTAGGGTGGCGGGCTCGCCCAACGCCTCGCTTCGCTCGAGATGCCATGCGGCGGCCTGGCGCTCGCCGCGCTCGAACAGGATCTCGCTCCATCCCAGATGCAGGTTGGCGGTTCCGAGCACCACGGGTTCCGGCTGTTCGGCCGCCAAACGCAGAGCGCGCTCGTACGTGGCCATGGCGTCGGACAACCTGCCCTGGGCCACGCGCACGTCCGCCAGCATGTACTGAGCGCCCACCGCCACCATGACGTTCCCGGCATCGCGGATGCCGTCCAGGCCGGCCTTCAACGACCGGTGGGCATCCTCGAGCGCGCCGTTCGTCCAGTGCGCCAGGCCCAACAGCGAGCCGATGACGCCACGCTCGAAGACATCGTCAGGCGACAGGAGCTCGAGCGCGCGGCCGGCGTGCGAGACGGTTCGCACGACGTCCCCCTGCGCCTGCGCCAGGAACGCCCTGGCCGTCGCGATCTTCGCAGCGACGTCTCGCGCCACGCCATCGAGTGCGGCGGGGTCGATCGTGCCAGGCTGAGCAGGTACGACAGGAACCTCGCCCTCGTTCGCCACCCCACCTGCGCCTCGGTCGCTCGTCTTCGACGCGGCCGCTTGGAGCCATGCCTCCGCGTCCTGAAGGCGCGCCTCGCCGACCTCGAAGTCTCCGACCTCCGTCGCGGCGCGCGCGTACTCCACGCTCAGCACGGGGCGGGTACGCAGCACGCGGTCCGGGATCGCCCGGAGCCATG
>CAZOTV010000234.1:0-1732 GCA_964582795.1 uncultured bacterium | reverse complement strand
CGCTTCGGCCAGGACCGCATCCGACGGAAGAGATCCCCGGCTACCCTGGGGCATGAACGGACCGAACCACTCCCGACCACTCGCACGCTCTGGCGCCGGCTCCGGCGGTTCCAGCGGCTCAGGCCACGCCCGCGATCCCGGACGCTTGGTGACGCTGGGCGAAGCGTTGATCGACTTCGTTCCCGACGTGCGCGGGGTCGCGCTCGAGGATGCCGAGCGTTTCGTGCGCGCTGCCGGCGGCGCACCCGCCAACGTGGCCGTGGGCGCCAGCCGCCTCGGCGTACGCGCGGCGTTCCTCGGCAAGGTCGGTGACGACCCGTTCGGACGCCACCTGATGCAGGTCCTCGAGCGCGAGGGCGTGAACACGCGCGGCATGCGCCTCGACGACGAGGCCAGGACCGCACTGGCGTTCGTGTCTCTGACCGAGTCCGGCGAACGGGACTTCGTGTTCTACCGCAACCCGTCGGCCGACATGCGCTACCGACCGGACGAGGTGGACGAAGGCGCGCTCGCCGTCGCGGACGCCTTGCATGTCGGATCGATCAGCCTCATCCAAGACCCGTCGCGCGCCGCCACCGTGCGTGCTCTAGACCTCGCGCGACGGCACGGTGCGTGGGTGTCGTACGACCCGAACCTGCGCCTGCCGCTGTGGCCGTCGGATGGAGACGCGAGGCGCGGCATCCTCTCGATCTGGGAACGAGCCAACGTCATCAAGCTGAGCGAGGACGAGCTGACGTTCCTCACGGGTGAGAGCGGCCCCGCAGCAGCGCGTTCTCTTATGCACGAGGAACTCGACCTGCTGGTGGTGACGCTGGGCGCCGCCGGCGTTCGTTACCTCTGCGGCGCCCGTTGGGGCGGCGTCGAAGGCGTGGTGCCGGGCTTCGACGTCGAACCGGTAGATACGACCGGCGCCGGCGACGCCTTCATGGCAGCGTTGCTGGCGGGTCTGCTGGCCGCGCCGCGCACGGACGCCACGCCGTTCCCTGCTGCTGCGCTGGAGCCCGCCGGGCTGCAGAAGCTGCTCCGGCGGGCGAACGCGTGCGGTGCGCTGACCACCACGCGGCGCGGGGCGATCCCCGCGCTTCCCACCGCCGCCGAGCTCGATGACTTCTTGGAGAACGGCGCACGCGGAAGCCTCGACCCGGTGTGAGGCGCGGCGGGCGACCGGCCAAGGCAACCGGGCAAGGCAAGCAGCACGGGCGAGTAGCACGGGCAAGCAGACAGCGCGAGCAGCCAGCGCAAGCAGCCAGCGCAACCGGCCAGCGCAACCGGCCAGCGCAAGCACGAAAAAACGCGCCCGCCGGGCGCGCTCCGATTCGTTCGATAACCTCAACGTACCCCGGTATGCGAGATTCGTCAAGACCTTGCATCGAAGCCGCTCCTTGCGCGCCGGAAACCGGGTCGAACGCGTCTTTCATGCCCGACTTCGGACTGCGAACGTCGGTTCTCCTCACCTTCCTCAGCGGCGACCGCGGGCAGGTCGGCGTCACATCCGCGACCGGACGAGGTAGTGCGGTGCGTGGTAAACAGGGTCCGTGACCCACGCCCACGACGAGCGCGACGCTGCAGGTTCCACCAGTCTCCAAGGCGCGTCGGAGGACACATCCAACGGCGCGACCAGCCTCGCGACGGGCGACGCGACAGGCGAGGCGACCGGCAACGCGGCCGGGGGCGCGACCGACCCCGCGTCCCTGCCCACCTCCGCCGACGTCGACGCTGCCGCCCGGCGCTT
>CAZOTV010000233.1:0-1749 GCA_964582795.1 uncultured bacterium | reverse complement strand
AGGACGCCAGTTTGCAGGCGGGGCACTTCAACGACTTCGTGGAGGTCGGCCTGCTACGTGGCGCGCTGTACAAGGCAGTGCAGGACGCGGGTGAGGCTGGGCTGGGCTTCGATGAGGTCGCACCGGCCGTGTTCCGGGCGCTCGACCTGGAGTTGCTCGAGTACGCCGCGAACGTCGGGGAGTTCGTGGGCACCGCCATCCGCAACGAGGCGGCCAAGGCGCTGCGGGAGGTGTTGTCGTACCGCATCTACCGCGACTTGGAGCGCGGGTGGCGCCTCACCGCGCCCAACCTCGAGCAGGTCGGTTTGCTCGACATCCGTTACCCGGACCTGCTGGACGCCTGCTCGCAGGACGCGTTGTGGGCGGGCACGCACGAGGCTCTGGCGGGCGCCACCGCGCAGCAGCGCTTCGACGTCGCCAAGGTGCTGCTCGAGCACTTCCGCCGCAACCTGGCCATCGACACCGAGTGGCTCGACCCGGACTTCCAGGAGCAGGTCAAGACGCGCAGTCGCAACTACCTCAAGGGCCGCTGGGCGTTCGACGAGAACGAGCGCCTCGAGTACCACATCACCGCGTTTCCGCGCTCCAAGTCGAAGTTCGAGCCTGGCAAGAACATCTACCTGTCCGGCCGCAGTCAGTACGCGCGTTACCTGCGGCGCGGCGCGACGTTCCCGCACCTGACGGAGAGACTCACGCTCGAGGCGTCTGAGGCCATCATCGCGACGTTGCTCGAACGCCTCCACAACTACGGCTTCCTCGCCGTCGCGCACCCCGCCACAAAGGAGGGGCAAGTCCCCGGGTACCGTCTGCGCCCCAGCGCCCTGAAGTGGCACGTGGGGGACGGCACGCGGCCGTACGAGGACCCACTAAAGGCGGTGCGAGAGGAGGACGAGGACGGGCGCGTTAACGCCTTCTTCCGGCGCTTCTACCAGGAGACGGCGCTGCACCTTGGCAGCCTGGAGGCGCGTGAGCACACCGCGCAGGTGCCGGGTGAGTGGCGCGAGGAGCGCGAGGAGGAGTTCCGCGAGGGGCGCCTGCCGGTGCTGTACTGCTCCCCGACGATGGAGCTCGGGGTGGACATCGCCGAGTTGAACATTGTGAACATGCGCAACGTGCCGCCCACGCCGGCGAACTACGCGCAACGCTCCGGGCGTGCCGGGCGCAGCGGGCAGCCTGCGCTGGTGTTCACCTACTGCACTACGGGCAGCGCGCACGACCAGTACTACTTCGCGCGGCAGGACCGCATGGTGGCGGGGGTGGTGGAGCCACCGCGCCTCGACCTCGCCAACGAGGACCTGGTGCGCGCCCATGTGCACGCCGTGTGGTTGTCCGAAACGGGCGTAGACCTCGGGCGTTCGCTACGCGACGTGCTGGTCATCGAAGACGAGGAGCTTCCGCTCCGCGGGCAACTCCGCGCCGACCTCGAGGACGTGCACGCGCGAAAGCGCGCGGCGAAGCGCATCGAGAAGCTGCTCGAACGGGACACCGAAGCGTTCGCGAGCGCGCCCTGGTACCACCCTGAGTGGTTGAACGACACGCTCAGGAACGCCGCGGAGAACTTCGGCCGCGCTTGCGAGCGCTGGCGCGAGCTGTACCGCAGCGCCAAGGCGCAGTTCCACGCCGCCAACAAGGTCATCGCCGACGCCACCAAGAGCGCGGGCGAGAAGGCGCAAGCCAAGCGCCTGCGCGGTGAGGCCGAGAACCAGATGGGGCTCCTCACCGACACCGGCAGCGCCATGCAGAGCGACT
>CAZOTV010000232.1:0-1754 GCA_964582795.1 uncultured bacterium | reverse complement strand
GCGTACTGGCGGAGCCTCGACGAGATCGCCGACACGCAGGAGTTCCAGGAGTTCCTCCACAAGGAGTTCCCGCGCCAGGCGGCGCCGCTCGACAACGGCATGCAGCGCCGGGACTTCTTGAAGCTGCTGGGCGCGAGCATGGCGCTGGCCGGCCTGTCCGCCTGCGCGCGTCCGCCGCTGCCGCATCAGAAGATCGTTCCGTACGTGCGCCAGCCCGACCAGATCACGCCGGGCAAGCCACTCTTCTTCGCCTCCGCCGTGGCCTACGGCGGGTACGCCGAAGGGGTGCTGGCCGAGAGTCATCAAGGTCGTCCCACCAAGCTCGAGGGGAACCCCGACCATCCGGCCAGCCTCGGCGCCACGGCCGCGGTGACGCAAGCGCAGGTGCTGGGGCTGTACGATCCCGACCGATCGCAGACGGCGCTGGAAGACGGCCAGCCGCGCATGTGGGACGAGTTCGTCACGGCCGCGCAGGACGCGCTCGCCGCTCTGCCGAACGGCCGCGGTCTCGCCGTGCTGACCGAGAACGTGACCTCTCCGACGCTGGCGCGGCAGCTGGCAGACCTGCTGGCCGCCTACCCGGAAGCGCGCTGGTACCAGTACGACCCGCTGCACTCCGACAACGTCGTCGCAGGCGCCCGGATGGCATTCGGACAAGACGTCGTGCCGGTGTATGACTTCGGGGCGGCCGACGTGGTGGTGTCGCTCGACGCCGACTTCCTGAACACCGGGCCGGGCCGCCTCGCCCACGCTCGCGCGTTCGCCGAGCGTCGCCGCGTGCGCCACGCCGACGACGACATGAACCGCCTCTACCAACTCGAGACCAGCCCTTCGAACTCCGGCGGTCTGGCCGACCACCGCGTCGCACTCAAGCCGAGCGATGTCGCGCAGGCCGCTGCCGTCATCGCCGCCGAACTCGGCGTCGACGCGCCGGCCGCCACCCGGCCCGCTGCAATCTCGCAGGAACTGCTCGACGCGCTCCTCGACGACCTGCGGTCCCATGCAGGCAGCAGCCTGGTCGTGGCTGGCGAGGCGCAGTCGCCCGTCGTGCACGCCCTGGCGCACGCCATCAACGATGCGCTGGGCAACGTCGGCAGCACCGTGCGGTTCGTCGCCAACGCGGCCGCCCGGCCGGCGGTGCATCTCCAGGAGCTGCAGGACCTCACCGCCGCCATGCGCGCCGGCGAGGTCCAGGCACTGGTCGTGCTGGGCGGCAACCCCGCCTACACCGCGCCCGCCGACGTCGCCTTCGCCGCCGCGCTGGAGCGGGTAGCGTTCACGGCGCACCTAGGCGGCTACGTCGACGAGACGGCCCGCCTGTGCACCTGGCACGTGCCGGAGGCGCACTTCCTGGAGACGTGGGGCGACGTGCGCGCGTTCGACGGCACCGTCACCATCCAGCAGCCCCTGATCCTGCCGTTCTACGGCGGCAAGAGCGCCCTCGAAGTGGTGGCCGCGCTGCTGGGAGATGGCGCCGCGAGCGCCTACGACCTGGTGCGGAGCCACTGGCAGGAGCGCGTGACGGGCTCGTTCGACGACTTCTGGCGCGAGACCGTCTACCGCGGCGCCGTCGCGAACAGCGCCTCGCCCGCCGTGGACGTCGGGCCGGCCACCGTGACCGGCACGCTGCCACAAGGCGCCGACCTCGAGTTGCGCCTGGCGCTCGACCCATCCGTGATGGACGGCCGCTTCGCCAACAACGGGTGGCTGCAGGAACTGCCCAAGCCGTTCTCGAACCTCACCTGGGACAACGC
>CAZOTV010000231.1:0-1764 GCA_964582795.1 uncultured bacterium | reverse complement strand
CGGGAAGGGGCTTCCTGACCGCAGCGTGGTACGCGCGACGGTTGGCCACGCGTCTCGGCTGACACACCAGCCACGACGCGACCTGCTCCCGGAGCGCACCTCTTGGGCTCAATGGCGTGGCGGAGCCACTGCCCCACATCGCGATCGGCTCCTGCTGCGAACGTCGAGGGCCACCGGCGGCGGTGTCAGCGCACTCGCCGGTCACGCCGTGGCCGCCCTGCTGAACGCGGTTTCACCCGACGTCGACTACCCGTACTCGGTCGACGACGTGGTCGACATGGCGCAGGACGCCATCGACTCGGCCAACTTCGACGCCACCAAGAACCTGTTCGAGTCCGCCAACGAACTCGGCTGCCCGCTGAACTGAGGCGCCGAACCGAGGCGCCGAACCGAGGCGCCGAAGCAAGGCGCCGAACCGAGGCGCCGAAGCAAGGCGCCGAACCAAGGCGCGAAACCAAGGCGCTGCCGAGCCTCTCGTTGCTCGAACCGCAGCGGCCCTGCTCGTCAGGGCCGCTGCGCCGTGTAGTAGCGTTCGTTCGGGCGCCAGCCGAGGGCGTTGCCGAGGCGGTTGGTGAAGTTGAACATCGCCGCTACCTGGCCCACCTCGAAGATCGCCTCGTCGCTCAGGCCGACGGCGCGAAGCGGCTCTAGGTCAGCAGCCGACATGGTGTGCGAGTCCGTCGTCATGCGCACGGCGAAGTCGAGGATGGCGCGCTCGCGCTCGCTCAGGTCGGCGCGGCGGTAGTTGTGGGCGATCAGGTCGGTCTTGACGTGATCTGGTTCGAGCTCACGCAAGTACGCACCGTGCGACGCCAGGCAGTACTCGCAGCGGTTCTCGCTGGATACGGCCACGGCGATCATCTCTCGCTCGGCGCGCGAGAGTGCGCTCGCTTCCTCGTCGCGCATCAGGTGATCGTAGTAGCGGAACCAGAGCTGGAAGTGCTTGGGCGTGAGCGAGAACACCCGGAACACGTTGGGGATGTGACCGAGCTTCTCTTCGGCCTTGGCGAAGAACGACTGCAGGTCTTCGGGAAGTTCGTCGGTTTCCGGGACGCGTAGCCAAGCCATCGGTTCCATGTCGCAGTCTAGCGACGTCACCGGGCTCGCGGCGGGGCGGCCGGCTCGTGTTCAGGCGTGTGCCGCTACGCCGAACAGGTCGTCGGCGAGGTGGTAGAGCATCTCCTTCGTGAAGCGCCGCTTGCCTTCCGCCAACGCGCCACCGTCCTTGGCGAGGGTCAGCTTGCGGTAGACGTGGGACTCGAACGGGTGCAGCACGACCTCTTTGAAGACCGCAGCGCGCTGGCTGGCGTTCACCAACAGGACCGGATCGCCGTTCGCACGCGACAGGCTGGCCGACATGATGGTGGTCGGCAGGTCGTACGGCCGCTCCATGCGGTAGATGTAGTCGGTGAAGTCGGCTTCCTTCTCGAAGATCACGCCTTCACGCTCGGCGGCGTAGGCCCGCATCCAGTCGAGCAGCTCCGCCCACGCCTGGTAGAACGCGCGGTCGTTGTCGATCATGGCATCAGTGTACTCGACTGGTACGGGATCGTGACCGCGGGCACGAGCGGTCACGCTCCCAGGCGCTCGCCTAGAAGCGCACCGAGTTCCTCCAGGTCCCGCGCCACCGGAACGGAGCCGGCGTGGGGCGGGTCGCGCGTCAGCCACACCGCCTGCAGGCCGTAGTCGAGCGCCCCGGCCACGTCCGTTTCCAGGTCGTCTCCGACCATCAGCGTCTCCGCCGGCAGCGTCTCGAGTCCGACG
>CAZOTV010000230.1:0-1783 GCA_964582795.1 uncultured bacterium | reverse complement strand
GAACCGAAGGCTGGATCGCGGGGCTGCAACTCGCCGCCCTCTCGATGCGGGGGCGTGATGACGTCTCGTCGTTCGTGCGCGCCTTCCGCGGAGACCATCGCTTCATCGTCGACTACCTCGTCGAAGAGGTGCTTCAACGTCAATCCGAGCGCGTTCGTGCGTTCCTGCTGAAGACGTCGATCCTCGGTCGGTTACATGGCCCACTGTGCGACGCCGTGATCGACGAGCGTGGCAGCGGCGCGCTGCTCGACGAGTTGGAGCGCGGAAACCTCTTCATCGTCCCGCTGGATGACAGGCGGACCTGGTACCGGTACCACGCGTTGTTCGCCGACATGCTGCGCTCGCACCTGCAACACGAGCACCCGGACGAGGTGCCCGCTCTCCACGCAAGGGCCAGCGCCTGGTTCGAGTCTCACGGGCTGCCAACGGACGCAGTGCGACACGCCCTGGCTTCGGGAGATCATGGTCTCGCGGCCCGGCTGGTCGAGGCGGCATGGCGCGACATGAACACCGCGTTCCGCACGGCTGCGTGGCTCACGTGGGCGGACGCGCTCCCTGACTACGTGGTGCGGTCCCGGCCCGTGCTCTGCGCCGGGTACGCGTGGGCGCAGTTGAACGCCGGTCAGATGGAAGGCGCGGAGCGGCACCTCCAGGTGGTGGAAGCGTGGCTGGCATCGGGGGCGGCTCAGCGTGCAGGCGTGGGCGTGGGCCAGGGCGCGGGAGCGGGGGCGGAGGCGGGTGCGGGCGCGGGCGCGGCGAACGTCCTAGCGCAAGCGGGCGCGGGTGCGGCGAACGTCCTAGCGCAAGCGGGAGAGGATCCCGAACTCCGGGCCCTACCTGCCACGGTCGCGTCGGCGCGCGCCTACCACGCCTTGGCGACCGGCGCGCCCGAGGCGAGCGTCGCGCATGCCCGTCGCGCCCTGGACCTGTTGCCACCCAACGACTACGTCGGGCAGGGGATCCCGCTCGGGCTCCTGTCCCTCGCTCACTGGGCGAACGGCGACCTAGACGATGCGTACCGCATCCTGTCGGACGCCATGGACGGCTTCCGCGCGGCCGGCAGCATCGCCGCTGCGATCAGCGGCACCTCCGTGCTAGCCGACATCCGGATGACGCAGGGCCGCTTGCAGGACGCCACTCGTCTCTACCAGGAGTCCTTCCAGTTGGTCGACACGGTGACCGGCGAGATCGTCCCCGGGACGTCGGAACTCCACGTTGGCCTGAGCGAGGTGCTGCTCGAACGAGGAGACGAGCAAGGGGCCGCTGAGCACCTGAGCGCGGCCGAGGGCTTGGGCGACCAAGGCGTGCTTGCCGGTGACGAGGCTCGCGTACGCGAGGCCATGGCCCGACTTCACGCGCGGTCTGGGAACCCGGAGCGAGCACTCACACTGCTGGACGAAGCCGACCGCATGCGGATCCGCAACCCGATGCCGGCGTTGCGGCCCGTCGATGCGTTGCGGGCAAGCGTGCGGGTGGGCCAGGGAAGGCTGGCAGAAGCCGAAGCGTGGGCACGCGCCCGAGAGCTTCCGGAACGAGGCGAGGCCGAGTACGTGCACGAGTTCGAACACCTGGTCTACGCCCGCTTGCGGATCGCGCTTCACCGCCAGGGCCGGATCGACATGCCCATGGCGGAGACGCTCACGCTGTTGGAGCGCCTCCTCGAGGCGGCGGAAGCGGGCGGTAGGACCGGCAGCGCGATCGAGATCATGACGCTCAAGGCGGTCGCGCTCGAGCGAGACGGGGCCGGCAACGCCGCGTTGACGCCGCTCGCGCGCGCACTGGA
>CAZOTV010000229.1:0-1829 GCA_964582795.1 uncultured bacterium | reverse complement strand
CGCCAGGCACCACGCCAGGCGCCCGCGGCGCGGCGCTGAACGCGGCGTAGAGCGTGAGCATGTCGGTCACCAACTGCCCGAGCGGGTCGAACCCAAGCGGCGCCCGCGGTTCCACCAACAGCATGAGATTGCGCGCCCCGATCACGACCTGCGGCGCCACACCGGTGGGCTGGACCTGGTCGGGAACGCCTGAGCCGGTGGCGGCGCCAAGGGATCCACCGCCGTCGGGATCGGGCGTGCTGGACGACTCGCCATCGGCGGCGGTCAACAGACGTGACAGGGCCGAGCGTACGGGCGGCGTCAGCACGGAACGCGCCGCCGCCTCGTCCCGCGCGTACACGCTGACCTGCTCTTCGAACGCCTCGTCGTCGAAGCCGAGCCTCTGCGCACCTGCGCGGCGCGCCTCGATCTCTTCCAGCACCTTGTGTCTGCGCGCGCTGGCGCGCAGCGACACAGGTACGTAGTCGCGCGGTGAACGGATCACGACGCCGGTGCGCAGGCTCACGACGCTGCCGGTCGGACCGGTTCGGTCTCGGCGTTGATCGAACAGCACGATCTGCGGTTGGTCGGGGCGGTGCAGGCTGTACACGGGTGCGATGGCACCCTGGCCCAGGGCGAAGTACTCGCGCATCCGCTCCACCAGCTCCGGGGCCGGCGTCATCTCGTACTCGGCTGCGAAGTCGGCCCACGCTTCCTCGCGCGGGTTCGCTCTCGGGCGCGACCAGAACGGCATGCGCCATTCAACCACGGGGGCCGTGGGTGTCCGCTCACTTGGTCCGCCCAGTTGGTCCGCCCGCATGGTCCGCTCACTTGGTCCGCGGGCGGGCAGATGCACGTCGAACGGGTACCTAGACGTTGAACCCGAACATCCGCATCTGCTTCTTGCCGTCTTCGGTCATCTTGGCGGGGCTCCAGGGCGGCGACCACACGAAGTCCACCGTCACCGATCTCACCCCATCGACCTTCATCACGGCCAACTCGGCGTCGGTCTGGATGAGGTCCTGCACCGGACAGCCCATGCTGGTGAGGGTCATGTCGATGCCGACGGCGCCGTCGTCGCCGACGCGAACGTCGTACACGAGGCCGAGGTCGACCACGTTGACGGGGATCTCGGGGTCGCGCACGACCTTCAGCGCTTCTAGGATCTGCTCACGCAGCTGTGCTTCGTCGGCGGTGCTCATGGAGCCAAGCTATCAGAGTGCCGCAGGCCCGGCGGTAGCGCCGTGCTCACGGCTCGTCGGTACCGGCGCGCAACTGCGCCGGCTGCCCTGCTACTCGCCCTACTTCTCGCCCTTCTTCCCGCCCTTCGCCGGCGCCCGCGAGCCGACGCAACAGCGTGTCCTCGGTCTGTGCGACGTCGGCTGCGAGTTCGTTGCGCAGCACCGCGATGCGCTCGGTCAGTTCGGCATGGCGCCCGGCATCACGCGCGTCGACCGCGTCGAGCTTCTCCTGCATGGTGGCGCCGAAGTCCGCGATGCCCGCCTCGAGCCGCTCCCGCAGGCTCCGCGTGAGTTCATCGAGCCGCTCGTCGAGGGTGGCGGCGGCGGCCGCGAGTCGTTCCTCGACGCGGTTCGCCTCACCCTGTTCGTACGCGTCGAGCTTCTGGCGCATCGACTCGGCCTGGCGCTCGATGTGCGTGAGTTGCCGCAGCTGACCGGCGCGATCGAGGAGCGCGGCCAGGAAGTAGACCACCGCGACCGCCACGACGGCGATCAACAGCGCAAGACCGAGCGGGAACTCGGTCCGGACCACGCCCAAGTCGAGCGGCACGCGCGTCGTGAGCGTCTCCATGTTGAGCCCGGCGAGCAACAGCGCCGCCAGCACCACGA
>CAZOTV010000228.1:0-1841 GCA_964582795.1 uncultured bacterium | reverse complement strand
GCGCAGCAGCGAGGGCAGCAGCGGCGAGCGTACCGAGGCGCCGCCGTGGCGAAGCGCAAAGCTGACGGCGCGACCTGCGCGGTACACTACCTGCCGTGGCCAAGGCGCGTCAGGAACGAAGAACCGGCACCCGGACCGGGGTCGACCTCGAGGCCATAGGGCTCGTCGTGCTGGCGGCGGGGATCTTCCTGGGCGGCGTGCTGCTGCCGGCGCTTCCCAGCGGCGAACTCGGTCGCACCGTGCGCGCGGCGCTGATCGGCCGCGTCGGTTGGGGCGCCTACGCTGCGCCGTTGCCACCACTCGTGCTCGGCGGGTTGTTCCTGCTACGGCGCAACCCGCGGTGGTGGCCCCGTGTGGCGCTCGGGTACGCGCTGCTCGCCGCAGGCGCCTGGGGACTGCTCGTGTTCGTCGCGCCGGCGGAGGCCGGCGCCTGGGGCGCCTCACTCCGCACCCTCCTTGCGGGCGCGTGGGGGGTCTTGGCCGTGGTTCCGGCTGCGATCCTGATCACCATCGGCGTCGACGTGCTGGCCGCGAAGCCGCCAACGCACCTCTTGCGCGTGACGCTGGCGGCCGTGGTGCGCGCGCTGCGTGCCACGGGGGCGTGGTTGGCGGCCACGCGCAAGCGGTTGCGCGCGCGCGCCGCGTTCCGGGCCGACGCCGCCCAAGCACGACGGGCGCTGGCCGACCTCGACCGTGACCTCCAGGCGCTCAGTGCGCTCTACCCGGGAAGTGGCGAACTGGAACGGTGGCGCGAGGAGGTTCGGGCGAGCCAGAAGCGCTTGGCTTCGCCCACCAGCGAAGGCATCCGCGAGGCGCGGGCAGACCTGCGGGCGTGGCAAGGCGCCGTCCAAGGGTTCGCCAAGGACCGCGCCGCGGAGCTGGTGGTGCATCTCGAGGCCGAGTCCGCGTTGCCGCCCGATCCTGACGTCGACAGCTTCGAGAGCTGGGGCGTCGGCATGAAGCGGATGCTCGGGGACGCCATCGTCCAGCGCGGCCGGGCAGCCGAGGCCGCCGATCGCGTGCGAAAGGCGCTGGCGCTCGACGTGACGTCGTTGCTGGAGCGGCACCGGCGCCTCACGCGGGAGCGCGACACGGACCGGCGCTCTCTCAAGGGCATGACCCCGCGTCAACTGGTGGAGGCTTCCAAGGCGCACCAGCGGCGTCTTGCCGAGTTCGCCGCCGTCGCCTCGGACGCCGAAGCGCTCGATCGTCACGGCGAGGCGCTGGAGCCGTGGCGGGGCCTGATCGAGCGCCTCGCCGTGGCCCTCGAGGAGTTCCCGGAACACGAGGAGCTGGCCGACTACCACCGCACGTTGGCGGCGGAACTCGACGACAAGAAGAGCGGGTTGTTGGCGCAGTACGTGGGTTGGAGCGACGCGCTCGAGGCGGTCATGGCGCGCGCGGCCGTCGAGCGTGAAGCGCGCGCGGCGCTGCGGGCCCGTGAGGAGCGCGAGGCGGCGCGCGAGGCGGCGGTTTGGGGCGAGGAAGGCGGAGACGTCACGTCCGACGCGTCGGGCGCGGCGGCCGGCCGGTCGGCACGGGACGACGGCCTTCCGTGGCTCGCGGACGACGAGGTTCCCGGGCACGAGGGGCGGACCGGGATCCGCCACGACGGCCGCGGCGACGACCGGAACGAGCGTCGTGTGGCCCAGGCGCTGATCGGTGAGGAGGTCACCGATACGCTGCCGGCGGGCACCCGGACGCAGGACGCCACACGGCACTCCGGCCAGTCCGTCCCGAACACGAGCGCGACGACGCTCGGTGGCGGCGGCGCGGTCACGGCGAAGGCGGGCTCGAGCAAGGTGGACGCGCACGATGCGGGCTCGCTCGGTGCGGGCTCG
>CAZOTV010000227.1:0-1855 GCA_964582795.1 uncultured bacterium | reverse complement strand
GTCATCGCGAACGCCAACAACCGCCTCGAGCTCACGTCGACGGGGCCGTGACCGCGAGCATCGTGTCGAGCACGAACGCGGTGTCGAACACGGACCCGGTGCCGAGCGCAAGCACCATGTCGAGCACGAACGCGGCCCCCAACGCGAACCCGGTGCCGAGCACAAGCACGACGTCGAACGGGAACGGGGCGCCCGGCATCGGCCGTTGACACGCACCTCCGGCGCGGGTGTAGGATTCGCCGCGGCGCGCCGCTCGCCGCCAGACCCGAAAGCCCGTTGGAGGCACCGATGGACGCTCGAACCGTGCACGTCGCGTTACGCCTGGTTCATGTCATCGCCGGGGTGATCTGGGTAGGTGCAGCGTTCGTGCTGGCCGCCTACGTCATCCCGTCGGTGCGTGCCGCCGGCCCGGCCGGAGGCGCCGTGATGCGCCAGATCACCCAAGTCCGCAGACTGCCCGTCCTGATGACGTGGGTGACCTGGCTGACGGTTCTGAGCGGCGTGACGCTCTACTGGCGCCTGTCGAACGGCTTCGCGCCTGCGTTCTTCCGTTCCGGCATGGGCATCGTGTTCGGCATCGGAGGCCTGCTCGGCATCGCCGGCATGGTGCTCGGCATCGCGGTGAGTTCCCCCACGGCCAAGAAGCTCGGTGCCCTCGGCGCCGCCATCGCCCAGGGCGGCGGCACGCCGACGCCGGAGCAGGTCGCGGAGAACGGGCGGCTCCAAGCACGGATGTTGGCGGCAGGCCGCGCGGGCGCCGTCATCTTGCTCGCGTCCACGTTGGCCATGGCGATGGCGCGCTACGTCTGACGCGAGACCGCGCCGTCGCCCGCCTCAGGAAGACGTCGGGAGTGCGTACCTAACGCCGGTCCGCGCTTCCGACCACTCCCACAGACGGTCCTGCAGCGCCGCCGACTGCGCGTGCGCCGGCACCCGCGCCTGGACCGGCGCGCCGCGCGCGATCCAGCGCGGGCCCCACAGGTCACCGGACCGTGCCAGCGGCGACAGCGCCGCGTACACCAGCGGCAGCGCGCCCATCGCCGCGCTCTGGCCGAGGGCGGGCGTGATGCGCTCGAGGAAGAAGCGTTCCGGCCAAGAAGGCTGCGTCTCCGGGTCGCGCACGACGTTGCGCTGCAGATCGGTGAACACCAGACCCGGATGCGCCGCGTGCGCTGTGGCGTCCACGCCGGTGGCGGACATGCGCCGCGCCAGACCCAACGCGAACGCCAGGTTGGCCAGTTTGGACTGACCGTAGGCGCGCCAGCGGTCGTATCGCCGCTCGCCCATCGGGTCGTCGAAGTCGATCGACGCCCGGAACGCCGCCCCGCTCGAGACCGCCACGACCCGCGCCTCGGGCCGCCGGAGCAGAGCGGGAAGCAACAGGCCGACGAGCGCGAAGTGCCCGAGGTGATTCACCCCGAACTGCATCTCGAAGCCGTCCTCGGTGAGTCGCCGTGGCAACGCCATCACGCCGGCGTTGGCGACCACCAGGTCGACCCCGCCGTCCGCCACGATCCGCTCGGCGAACGCCCGCACGGACGCCAGTGACGCCAGGTCGAGCACTTCCACCCGCACGGTGGCGTCGGGTATGTCGCGCAGCACGTCGTGCCGAGCGTTCTCGCCGCGACCGCGGTCACGGCTGGCGAGCACGACGTCTGCCCCGCGCGCGGCCAGGAAGCGCACCGTCTCGCGGCCCAGGCCGGCGTTGCCGCCGGTGACCACCGCCGTCTTCCCACCCGCGGACGGGAGCTCGTCGAGGAGACGTCGAACCGACGGATCGATGGACATATCCCGCACAGGGTACCGAGACCGGTTCGGCGCGACCGTAGCCCGGAGCGGTGTGCGCTCGGGGATC
>CAZOTV010000226.1:0-1867 GCA_964582795.1 uncultured bacterium | reverse complement strand
CTCCCCGTGCACCAGACAGCGCAGCCCACGTTCCCCCACCAGCGACTCGAGGCCTACCGGGTCGCGCTCGAGCTGGCGGCAGCCGCCCAGCAACTCAGCGCGGCGATCCCCCGGGGCCATCGCTCCGTCGCCGACCACATGCTGCGAGCCGCGACCAACACGGTCTTGCTGCTCGCCGAAGGCGCCGACCGGCGGGGTGCCGGCGAGAAGCGGCAGCGCTTCGTCGAGAGCCGAGCCGAATGCGGCGAGGTCGCGGCCGCCGCCGAGTTGGCTGTGGTACTTGGCTTCGTGACCCCGGTCCGGGCCGCCACGGTCCAGCGGCTCGCCAACCGGGTGGCGGCCATGCTCACCCGCCTGCTTCAGCGACTCGGCTGATGCCGCACCCCGGGGGGCACGGCGCAGGCGGCGCCCCCCGGGCCTGCGGCCGGTCCCCGGCCTAGCCGACGCTCACGCACCACGCTCCCACTCACGCCCCACGCTCACGCCCCGGCCCGCCACGCCCACGAGCACGAGCACGCCCACCAGAACCCCTGCGACACCGACCGGAGCTCAGAGAGCCTAGACCTCGGGCGCGGTGAGCAGCCGAATGAGGTATCTGCGATCCCACCCAGCGCGCTTGCGGGAATTGGCGACGCCGAGCTTGCGGTCGGGATCTCGCTTGATGATGTTCATGGCGAAATGCCGCATCGTAGCTAGGTTCTGTGCGGTGTTGCGGGCACGATGCCGCGCATCGTCCTCCCGGAAGGCCACGTCGAGCACCCAGTGCAACTGGTTCTCGATGCTCCAATGGCGTCGGATGAGCTGCGCCGCACGCTCCGCTGTAGCGGCCGGGTCACTTCCTATGTAGTACGCTGTCTCAGTCGACGTCCTCGCGGTGGCCAGCACCGTCCGCTCGCGCGTCACCTGCACCACGAAGTCGAGGTCCGTCCAGCGATCGGCCGTGGTCAGCCATGTGAGGTCGCGGCAAAGAGCGACGGTTCGCTTTTCCAGCCGGCCGTGGCCCTTCTCCGTCTCTTCGCAGATCTCGACCGTGGGCCGAGGAACCTCATCGACGGACCGGCGTCGGACATCGGATGCTTCCCGGAACGTCTCGGCGATGTCTTGGCACAGCGTCGGCTGGTTCTCTTTCACTGCCAGCAGGTAGTGTCCCTCTCCCTCACGAAGGGTCTGGGCGATCTCCGTCTGGCAGCCCATGGCATCGATGGTGATGGTCGCGTTCCGAAGGTCCAGCACTCGCAACAGCTCGGGGATTGCCTTGATCTCATTTGACTTCACGCCCGTCTTGAGCTGCCCGAGGACCAGGCCCACGTCGCTCAGCCACGCGCTGACTGTGTGGATCGCCGGCTGTTCCTTGTCACGATCGAAGCTGCGCCGGCTCGTCTTGCCGTCGATCGCAATGTGCCTGCCCTCTTCCGCGAGGCGCTGCGACAGCAGTGAGACCCACCCACGGAACACAGCGCCGAAGGCCTCTGGATCCAGCGCTCCAAAGACCGCCAGGAACACGTCCTGCGTCGGCGGCCCGTGAGGCATCTCTAGGACACCGGCAAGCCACTCGTCGTTCGCCTTGCCCCACTCCTCCATCGCCTGGGCGTCGTCTGCTCCGCACACCATCGCCATCAGACCAGTGACCACGACCGACGGCAGGGGATACCGGATCCCTTGTCGACGACGCGGCTCCGGCAAGTTCGCCAGCGCCTCCTCAAAAAACGCCAGCGCCTCTTCCTCGTTCGCCTGTTGGAGGCGCTGCGCCTGTGAGAGCTTCGCCATTGCCCGGCCTCCCTCGTCGAGCACCGCGCCCGACAGGAAGCTTGGATCACAGGCGGGGATCGCCGTCAACAGGCGCCGCAGGGAGAACTCGATCGCCCTG
>CAZOTV010000225.1:0-1905 GCA_964582795.1 uncultured bacterium | reverse complement strand
GGAGCGCGCCCGGTGGTCGTGCTCTCGCCCGGGTTCTCGATGGGCCGCACGGCGTACGCCTGGCTGGCCGAGCGCTGGGCGTCGCACGGCTTCGTCGTCATCGCCCCCGAGCATCGGGAACGCATGGACGCGAGCATGCATGGGTTCTGGCAAGCGCTGGTCTCCCGCCCGGCCGACGTTCGTGCCGTGCTCGATTACATCGAGCGCGAGGCCAACGGAGGCGGTGCGTTCGCGAGCGTAATGGACACGGAGCGGGTGGCGGTGGCCGGTCATTCGCAGGGCGGCTACACGGCGTTGGCCATGGCCGGAGCGCGACTCGACCTGCGTGCGCTCGAGACGCGATGCCAGGACGACCTCGCCGCGGGCGGAGCCAACGCCTGGCTTTGCGACATGGTGCTGCCCTACGGGGTCGAACTGGCCGAGCGCGCGGGTCTGGCTTCGCCGCCCGAAGGGCTGTGGCCGTCGTGGGGTGATGCGCGGGTCCGGGCCGTGATCGCGATGGCGAGCGACGCGTACCTGTTCGGTTCCGAAGGCTTGGCCGAGATCGACGTACCCATGCTGGCCATGGGCGGAACGGCCGACGCCTCCGCGCCTGCCGCGTGGAGTTCGGACTTGGCCTACGAGAACGTGTCCAGCGAAGTCAAGGCGCGCGTAGCGCTCGAAGGTGCGGACCACATGATCTTCGCCGCCGACTGCGATGCGATGCCGTTCTTCCGCCGCATCGGCTACGCCGAGTTCTGCTCCGATCCCGTGTGGGACTCGGAGGACGCGCACGACGTCATCGCGCACTTCACGACGGCGTTCTTGTTGGCGGAGCTCACAGACGATCGCGACGGGTTCGAGGCCCTCGATCCGTCGAACGTCGACTTTGCGGGGGTCGCGTACGGGTCGTATGGGTTCTGACGATCGCTGGGCGCAGGGCGCTAGGGACGCTCAGGTCCGGTCCCCCTCGTACGACGCGTCGGCGATGAAGCGCAGCGCCGCGCGCACCACCGTCGCCTCGATAGGTGTTTCGCCCACCACGTCGCCGTCCACTTGCACCGGCAACGGCGGGTCGGCGTCGAGGTGAAGCGTTCGGGCGGGCTCGAGGTCCAACTCACTCACGGAGCGGCGCACCAACCGCACGACCTGACCTAGCGTCGCCCAGAAACCGGGGTCCCGAAGGACCGCCACTTCCATCCTGCCGTCGTGTGGGCGTGCGTCAGGTCCCAGTGGGAGGCCGAGGAACTGCAGTCGCGTGGCGTTGAAGCCCACCACCGTGTGGCCACGCAGATGACGTTCGTGTTCGTCCACGACCAGGCGCAGATCGTGGTCGCGGACGCCGCGCAGGCGGGTGATCGCGGCCACGACGTACGCCATGATGCCGAGCCTGCCTTTGCGTTCCGCGCTCGCTTCGCGGTTGATCTCCGCGTCCAGCCCTGCGCCGAAGAACAGGAGCGAGATGGTGTCATGCGACGGGATGTCGACGGCGTCGATGGCCACGACCCGGCCGGCGGACAGGGCGTCGAGTGTCTCCATCGGCTCCAGCGGAAGGCCCAACACGCGCGCCAGGCCGTTGCCCGTGCCGAGCGGAACGATGCCGATCGGTACGACCGCATTCGAGCGCATGACGCCGTGCCCGACCGCCGTCACGGTGCCGTCGCCGCCGCCCGCCAGGACGAGGTCGAACCCCTCGTCGTCGGCGGCGGCGGCCCAGTCGAACGCGTCTTCCGGGCCCTGGGTCAAGCGCACCTCGACGTTGCTCGCACCATGGCGCTCGAGCGTGGCGGGAAGCTCGTCCGCGAACGACGAACCCTGACCGGCGCCGCTGGACGGGTTCAGGATGGCAAGCACGCGGCGGCCCTGGAACATGCTCCACAGTAGACGGAACGGATGGCCGCGCCGCGGGGACGGGCGACGAGCGGC
>CAZOTV010000224.1:0-2070 GCA_964582795.1 uncultured bacterium | reverse complement strand
CGGTAGCCCTCGATCCCGTGCTCGGGGAGGTCCGCGGAAGGCATGGTCATGGGTGTTTCGCCTCGTTTCCGCCTTGGCCGCCTTCGAACGTGCTCGCCGCGGCGTCTGCAACGCGGGCCGGCGCGTCCTCCGGCAGCCAAGGATGCAGGGGCAAGGATAGAACGCGCTCGGCCAGAGCGGAAGCCACCGGTGCCTGCCCGAACGTTCGTCCGATGGGCTGGTGCGTCAGCGGGACGGGGTAGAAGCGGCTGAACGCCACGCCGCGCGCCTGTAACGCCCCTTCGAACGCAGCGCGACGATCCTCCAGGACCTGCACCGTGTACTGGTGGAAGACGTGCTCGTCGTGAAGCGGTGGTAGCTCCAAAGCCCACCCCGCCCAGGGCGCAAGCGCCGTGTGGTACGAGGCGGCGAGCTCTCGCCTGCGCGCGTTCCACCCGTCCACCAGCGGCAGCTTGACGCGCAGCACCGCCGCTTGGAGCGCGTCGAGACGAGAGTTGTGACCCAAGCGCTCGTGGCGGTACTTCTCGCTCGGGCTCGAACCGTGGTTGCGAAGGCTCTGTAGGTGCTGCGCCAGCTCGTCGTCGTCGGTGACGACCATGCCGGCGTCGCCGTAAGCGCCGAGGTTCTTGGTGGGGTAGAAGCTGAACGCTCCGACATGGCCGATCGAGCCGACACGCCGGCCCGCGTGGGTTGCGCCGAACGCTTGAGCGCAGTCTTCCAGAACTGCCAGGTCGTGCTCGGCAGCCAACTCGAGCACCGGGCGCAGCTCCATCGGCAACCCGAACAGGTGCACCGGAAGGATCGCCCGCGTGCGCGGCGTCACCAGCCCGGGTAGCGTCGCGGGGTTGAGGTTGCCCGTGCGGGGGTCGACGTCTCCGAAGACGGGCGTGGCGCCGACGCGCAGGATCGCCTCGCTGGTGGCGAAGAAGCTGAACGGCGTAGTGATGACCTCGCTCCCCGGGCCGATGCCGAGCGCCTCCAAGCCGAGCACCAGTGCGTCCGTTCCCGAGTTCAAGCCGATCGCGTGCCGCACGCCCAAGAACGCCGCAGCCTCGGTTTCGAACGCCTCGACTTCACTTCCGCCGACGAAGTGCCCGCTACGCAGCACGCGCTCGATGGCCGCTTGGAGCTCCGGCCACAGGGCCGTCACCTCGGACTGCAGGTCGAGCATCGGGACGAAGGGAGCAGGCGGTGGGGCGGTAAGCGACGGGTCCGACATGGGCCCTAGTCTAGTCGTGTGCTTCACCAAGGGCGCGGGGTGCGGGTCTCGGGTATCGACACGCGCAAGACCCATTGGCGGCGTACAAGGAGTCGCCCCGACACGACGGTATACTCGTACCCAACGGCGTCGGCGCCGGTTGCCGGGTGGTCGCAAGGCCCGACGCTCCCATGACGGCCACCGACGCGAAGGGGTTCGCATGACGTTTCCAGAACGTGCCGATCGGCCACGACGCCCGTGGCGCTGCTCGCGCTGGGCGCGTGCCCTGAACGCCAGCTCGGTCGCCTTGGCCGTGTCGAGCGCGGCGCTCGCGCAGCGCCCCCTCGAACTGAGCGGAACCATCGTCAACCCCACCGGCGCCCCCGGCACCATCGCGGCGTGGGGCGCGTACCTCGACGCAGGCGCGCAGAGTGTCGTGGGCCTGGGGGACGTCGACGCTTCGGGCGCCTTCCGCGTCGAGCTTCCTGGCGACATCGCCCCAGGAGCGCTGGGGCAGATCGACACCACCGGGCTCTGCATGGCGGGTAACGCCGGCGTGGAGGTGTCTCCCGCGCGTTTCGGCCACCTCGTCGTCTTCTACCTGCTCGCGTTCGAGATCGAGAGCCCAGTCGGGGCGATGCTGGCGTCGTCGGACGAGGCGGTGGCGCGCTTCACGGCCGGGTCTGACGCCGAAGGCGCCGAGTCCGCCGAGGCCGCCACGAACACGGTGGCGAACCACCCGGATGATTACCTCGTCTACTTCCTGTACGTCACCGAGAACGTGCGGGTCGAAGGTGCTTGCGTGGCGTCCAACGGCGATCCCGTGCGTTACGCCCTGAACGCCCGGCCCGGATGGAACCCGGTGCTCGTCA
>CAZOTV010000223.1:0-2113 GCA_964582795.1 uncultured bacterium | reverse complement strand
ACCCCCATGGCGTTCAGCAGGTGCGCCACGTCTTCGGTGGCGACGTTGCCGGTGGCGCCGGGGATGAACGGGCAGCCGCCGAGGCCGCCGAAGGCCGTGTCGAAGCGCGTGACGCCTTGGCGCAGCGCCGCCATCAGGTTCGCCAGGCCGAGCCCTCGGGTGTCGTGCAGGTGAAGCACCAGCGGCACGTGGCCCGCCACCTCGCGCACGCGCGCCACCAGGCGCTCGATGCGCAGTGGGTCGGCGGTGCCGGCCGAGTCGGCGATGGCGAGTTCCTCCACGCCAGCGCCGGCGATGCGGTCGGCCAGGCGCACCACGCGCTCGAGCGGCACGGGGTCGTCCGCGAAGCAACCGAAGGCGCACTGCACCCCGCCCCGCACCCGCAGGCCCAGGCCGCGCGCCGCCGCGATGGTGTCCAGCAAGTGCTCCTCGGCCTCCTCCAGTCCCATGCCGGCGTTGCGGCGCGAGTGCGCTTCGCCCGCCGACATCGAGACGTCTACATGCTTGAGTCCGGCGCGCGCGGCGCGTTCCACCCCGCGCAGGTTGAGCGCCAACGCGCTGTAGCGCACCCCGGGCCGCTCGGGCAGCGCGGCGCAGAGCGCCTCGGCGTCGGCCATCTGCGGGACGCGCTCCGGGTGCACGAAGGACGCGACCTGGATGCGGCGCAGCCCGGCGTCGAGCAGGCCGGTGAGGAGTTCGAGTTTCTGCTCGGTCGCGAGGGTGCGCGGCAGGTTCTGGAGCCCGTCGCGCAGGCCGACCTCCACCAGCGTCACGCGCTCGGGCAGCCACGCGGGGCGCGCTTCGGCCGGCGGTGGGTTCGTGGGTCGCGTTGGCGTAGCGCTCATGGTGCTCCGATCTCGTTCGGGTGGACCCCACCCCTCACCCGTGGTCGAACTCCAGCGAGTACTCGAACATGCCGCCGCGGTAGACGGCGTCGAAGTACTCGATCGGCCTGCCCGCCATGCTGCGCACGGTGCGGCGGACACGCAGGGCGGGCTCGCCCACCTCGCCGCGCAGCAACTGGGCGTGGTACGCGTCGAGGCCGATCGCTTCGATGGTTCGGGCGCTCTTGCCGATCGCGACGCCGAGCCGGTCTCGCAGGTAGTCCATGGAAGACTCGCCGTAGAGCAGGTCGTCATCGGCCAGACCGCCGGGCGCGTCGTCGGCCAGGTCGGCCGGCAGCGTCACCGTCTGCAGGCCGATGGGCACGTCGGCCGCCAACCGCAGGCGCTCGAAGCGCAGCACCGGCGCGTTCGCGTGCAGTTCGAGCGCGATGGCCGCGCGCGCGTCGGGCAGGGCCCGGACGCGCGTGAGAAGCGACGTGCTCGAGCGCATGCCGTGCACCTTCAGGTAGCCCGAGAGCCCCTGGGTGCGGATCTTGTCCGGCTGCGGGTTGTGGCGCACCTTGTGCGGCAGCGCGAAGGTGCCTCTTCCCTGCTCGCGCACCACGTAGCCTTCGGCCACCAGTTCCTGGATGGCCTGGCGCACGACCGAGCGCGACACCTGGTAGGTGTCCTGCAGTTCGCGCTCGGTGGGCAGCGGCACGGGGTGCTGGCTGCCTTCCATGGCGTGGATCTGCTCCAGCAGGATGGCCTTCAGCTGGTGGTAGTAGGGCAGTGGGCTGGCACGGTTCACGGCAGGCACGATGAGCCCGCCTTCCCCCAGTGCGCGCGCGAATTCATACGGACATTATGTTGTCGTGTTGACGTTCCGTCAAACGTGGCGCTAGAGTGACGCCAAGCACACGTCAAGAGGGGTGATCGGCCTTGCCGCCCGGTAGGTCCGACGCGCCGAAGGAGGAAGACATCGTGACATCCGGCATGGGACCGTCCGTCATGGCTTCGGGTCGTACGCGCAGTCGGCTCGGCCGCGTCGTCCTGGCGCTGCTGGTGGCCGCGCTGGTGGGCACCGGCCTGGCGCAGCAAGTGGTGAAGATCGGGTTCGCGTTGCCCCTCACGGGTGGCGCGGCCAAGGAAGGCACCGAGGCGCGCGTCGGCGCAGAACTCGCCGCGCAGGTCATCAACGACGCCGGCGGCTTCCAGGTCGGCGGTCAGACGGTGACGTTCGAGGTCATCTTCGAAGACGACCAGTGCAACCCGCAGGCCGGCGTCGA
>CAZOTV010000222.1:0-2115 GCA_964582795.1 uncultured bacterium | reverse complement strand
TCCTCTTCGTCGACGAGGTGCACCGGTTCAACAAGGCGCAGCAGGACGCGCTGCTGCCGTGGGTCGAGAACGGCACGGTCATCTTGGTCGGCGCGACCACCGAGAACCCGTACTTCGAGGTGAACAAGGCGCTCGTCAGCCGCAGTCGCATCTTCCAGCTGAAGCCGCTCGACGAGGACGACCTGCGCGAGGTGGCCCAGCAGGCCCTGCAGGACCGTGACCGCGGCTACGGCGACCGGCGCGTGGCGCTGGAGGGCGACGCGCTCGACCACCTCGTCAACGTCGCCAACGGCGACGCACGCGCGCTGCTGAACGCCTTGGAGCTCGCCGTCGAGACGACGGCGCCCGACGCGGACGGCACGGTGCGCATCACGCGCGCGGTGGCCGAGGAGTCGATCCAGCGCCGCGCGGTGCTCTACGACAAGGAAGGCGACGCGCACTTCGACACCATCAGCGCCTTCATCAAGAGCGTGCGCGGATCCGACGCCGACGCGGCGCTCTACTGGCTCGCGAAGATGGTGTACGCCGGCGAGGACCCGCGCTTCATCCTCCGGCGCCTGCTCATCCTCGCCAGCGAAGACGTCGGGCTGGCCGACCCGCAAGCTCTCGCCGTGGTCGCCGCCGCCGCGCAGGCCTACGACTACGTCGGTCTGCCCGAGGGCCGCTATCATCTGGCGCACGCCACGCTGTACCTGGCCACCGCCCCGAAGTCGAACTCCACCATGGGCTTCTTCGACGCGCTCGACGCCGTCGTGAAGGAACGCGAAGCCGAAGTGCCGAACCACCTCCGCGACGCCAGCCGCGACAAGGAAGGTTTCGGTCACGGCGAGGGCTACGCCTACCCCCACGCGTACCGCGACCATTGGGTCGCGCAGCAGTACCTGCCCGAGGCGCTGCAGGCGAAGGTCTTCTATCAACCGAGCGATCAGGGGTACGAGGCGCGCGTGAAGCAAGCCGTCGCCCGCAAGCGCGAGGCGCAACTCGCGGCCATGCTCGAAGAGGACCACCGCGCGCCGGTCGAGGTGCTCACGACGTCACCGACCGACCGCGCCCGAGACCGCTGGCTGGCACGAACCGTCTCGGACACGGGTGCCCGCCTGGCGCGTGTTCGCGAAGCGCTGTTCGACGAGGCCGGCGTCCAGCGTCACCACCTCGTCCTCGACGTGGCGGCAGGTTCGGGCTTGCTCGTCTGGGAAGCGGTCCGGCGCGCGCCGGAGGGCCAGGTGTGGGCGGTCACCGCCGATGCCGACCACGCCAAGGCGCTGCGTCAGCAGGCCGAGCGCTTAGGCGCGCTCGCGCGCCCAGTGGTCCTGGAAGCCGAAGTGGCCGACGTCGCGAACGCGGTAAGGTCCTCGGACACAGCCGTGCGCTTCGACCGCATCCTCGGCCGCGGAGCGCTCGCCGAGGTCGACGACGCGGCCGCCTGGCTGCAAGGCGTCGCCGACCTGCTCGGCCCTGGCGGCTGGCTGTTGCTGGCCGAGACCGACGCTGCCCGCGCCCAACGGCTCTCGGCGCTCATCGACTGGTCCGACGACCCGGGACTGGGCGAGCGCGTTGCCGTCAGCGAGGACGCGCTCTACGCGGGCGCCGCCCCCTGGACCGCGGAGCGCTGGCAGGAGCTGGCGCTTGGGGCAGGCTTGACGCTGGTGAAGCACCACGACGTCGCCATACAGGGCGAACAGCACGTCGCACCCGCGTCGATCGAGCGCTGGTTCGGCACCCGGGACGACCCAGGGCCGTACGCCGTCGCGCTCTCACGAGCACTCGACGTGAGCGAGGTCCGCGAAGTGGAGCGCCGCTACCGCGCGCGGATCGCCGGCCAGGTGGTGCCGTGGCGCACCGTGGTGGCGATTGTTCGATTCACCCGTGACGGGGGCCGACCGTAGCCCTGCCACGCAGCGGAGGTGAACGGCCTGCTTGGTATGATCGGGCACGAGAACGACGCAGCAGGACGACACAGCAGCTTCAGAGCGCGGAGATCACGCGTTCGGATCGGGGGCCGGAAGCGTGACTTCACGTGAGAGAGGAGAACGCGACCTAGCGCGGCGCCACGGGCGTACGAGGAGCTCGGAGCCGACGACGCCGGGGGGCGTGGGTCGAACCATGGAACGTTCG
>CAZOTV010000221.1:0-2143 GCA_964582795.1 uncultured bacterium | reverse complement strand
GCCGCGCGAGGGCGAACGCCTTCGCCACCCGTCGACTCCACCTCTTCGTCAGGACACTTGCAGCCCATCCCAAGACCAGTGCGGGATCTGGAGGCCGTCGGGCACGTCATCCGCGCTCTCGTGGTAGGCAGCCATAGTCGTGGTCGTGGCCCAGGCGAAGTAGTCGTGCAGTACCTGCCGCAGACGCGCGTCGACGATGCCGGCGTCTTCCAACGCGCGGTCGAAGCAGAGTATGGCGCGCCGGTCCATCTCCTCGTGCACGCCGTTGCCGCTGTGCATCCGAACCACGGAGGACTCGCTGCCGTAACGCTCGCTGTAATTGAGTGGACCGCCCCAGGCCTCGGCCCAGTAGGCCGCCAGGCGTTCGGTGTGCTGCGGGTGGTACCCGTGGCTGAAGGCGTGCGCAACGACGTCGTCGGCCAGCACCCGCTCGTGCCAGGCATAGGCAAGGCGTAGCACGCCTTCGGCGCCTCCGACGGCTTCGTACAGCGTGGTGCTGGGCATGACGCCTCCTGGACGTGTGGAGTTGCTTCGCGTCGCCAGGCGGCTCCGCGAGCCTCACCCGACCAACTTCAACCCAACGATGCACCCCACCAGCCCCAGAAGCAACGCCACCCGGACCCACGACACCGGTTCGGCGCCGGTGAGCATGGCGAAGGCGACGGTCAACGCCGCCCCGATGCCGACCCACACCGCGTACGAGGTGCCCGTCGGGAGGCTCCGCATCGCCATCGCCAGGCCCGCCATGCTGAGCGCCAACGCCACGACGAACACGACGCTTGGCCCGAGCCGCGTGAGGCCTTCGGACTTCCCGAGGGCCGTGGCCCACACCGCTTCCATCACACCCGAGACCACCAACACGAACCACGCCACGCGCCTCACCTCCACGCGACGTCTTGTCGTGACCGGGTACGTCGCCCTCGTCCGAGATCCGCTGGGATCGAGTGCCGAGCGTACCGCGCGCGACGCGCGCCCGCCACGCCCCAGCGAACGGGAACCGCGGACGCGTGGAAACCCGGCGCCCGCGACCGCCCCCGCCCCTGCTACAGTGATGGCGCGACCGATGATGGTAGCTAGGGTTCCGCCGCTTCGCGGGTCCGGTCCGAGCGCTACGTAGCCCCGAACTGGGCAGCATCTGACAGGAGAAAAGCCTCGAGGAGACAGGTCGGCACACCGGAGAGGTGTGCCGCAACGATCCTGGAGGAGTCCGTGCAACCGACCCACGCGCGCGCCGTTCTTCAAGCCTTGTTCGTGACGTTCCTCTGGTCGACGTCATGGGTCCTGATCAAGATCGGGCTCGACGAGATCCCCGCGCTCACCTTCGCCGGGTTGCGCTACGCCCTCGCGTTCCTCTTGCTCGTGCCGGCGCTGACCCGGCCCGGGGTGCGCCATGCCGTCGCGCGCCTTCCGCGACGAGACTGGGCGCTCCTCCTGGCGCTCGGTGTCGTGATGTACACCCTCACGCAGGGCGCGCAGTTCCTCGCGCTCGATCGCCTGCCCGCGCAGACGACCAGCCTGGTCCTCAGCTTCTCGCCGGTGGCGGTGGCCCTGCTGGGTGCGGCACTCCTGGGCGAGCGCCCGAAGCCCCTCCAAGGGATCGGCGTGCTGGTGTTCCTGGCCGGCGCCCTCACCTTCCTCTACCCCATCGCCTTCCCCGAAGGCCAGGCGATCGGCTTGGGCATCGCCGTGATGGGTCTGCTGGCGAACGCCGGGGCGTCCGTGCTCGGTCGTCACGTGAACCGATCGGCGAAGCTGCCGGCCGCCGCCGTCACGCTCGTCAGCATGGGGGCAGGCGCGATCCTGCTACTGGCCGTCGGCATCGGCACGCAGGGGCTGCCGGACCTGTCGCTTCTCGGTTGGGCGATCGTGGGCTGGCTGGCGGCGGTCAACACGGCGTTCGCGTTCACGCTCTGGAACCGGACACTGCAGAAGCTGACCGCGATGGAGTCGAGCATCGTCAACAACACCATGCTGATCCAGATCGCCGTCCTCGCCTGGATCTTCCTGGGCGAGAGCATGAACGCCCGGCAGGTCGTGGGGCTCGTGCTCGCGGCGGCGGGCACGCTCGTCGTGCAGTTGGCGGGCAGCCGCCGGCGCCCTATGATGCCCCAGCACGCCGAGGAGGGATGACCGATGGCTACGC
>CAZOTV010000220.1:0-2146 GCA_964582795.1 uncultured bacterium | reverse complement strand
TGTCAACGCCGGTCGAATGTTGACCCGCCTGTGGGCCGGTTGAATCTTGACCCTCCCTGGTTTGTTCACTCTGGCCTCTCGCTCTGGGTGCGGATGAGTCCGCTCTTTCTCTTCTCTCTCAGTCGGTAGCTCTCCCCTCGGATGTTGATGACGTGACTGTGGTGTAGGAGTCTGTCGAGGATGGCGGTGGCGATGATTGGGTCGCCCAGAACCTCGCCCCACTCGCCGAAGGATTGGTTGCTGGTGAGGAGGATGCTGCCGCGCTCGTACCTGGCGGCTACGAGCTGGAAGAGCAGGGTGGCGCTGAGCTTATCCAGCGGTAGGTAGCCGAACTCGTCGATGATCAGGAGCTTCGGCGCGAGGTAGACGCGCATGCGCCTTTCCAGGCGGCGCTCCTCGTGTGCGACGCGCAGGTCTTCGAGCAGGCGGTGCATGCTGGTGAAGTACACGCCGTAGCCGTGCTCGATGGCTTTGATGCCGATGGCGACGCTCAGGTGTGTCTTCCCGACTCCTGGTGGTCCGAGCAGTATGAGGTTGTCGGCGTGCGTGATGAACGCGAGGCTGGCGAGCTCGTTGACCTGCCGGCGGTCGATGCTGGGCTGCGCGTCGTAATCGAACTGCTCCAGGGTCTTCTTGAACGGCAACCGCGCCAGCTTCGTGCGTGTGAGCAGGTAGCGCTCCCGCCTCACCTGCAGCTCGGCGCCGAGGAGGTCAGCGAGGAACTCCGCGTAGGGCGTCTCGGCCCTGGTGGCGGCGTCAAGGCGCGCATCGAGCTTGCTGGCGGCCTCGATGAGGCCGAGCGTCTCGAGCTGCTCCCTGGCGCGCTCCAGGGCGATCAAGAGCCGCCCCCGATGGCTTCGTAGGCGCTCAAAGGCCTTACCTGCACCTCGGGCCCGAGGATCTGCCGACCGACCGAGCGAGCCGGCCGCGAGACGCCCGCCAGGGGCGCGTCGTCGTACTGGCCGGGAAGCGGCATCGTCAGGCCGGTGAGTAGGCCGCGCGGGTGCACGGCGACGAGCTCGCGGCCATCGCGGATCTCAACGTGCGCCTGGGTAGCGCTCACCGCCACGTGCCGGCCGGCGAACCTCCACGGCACCGCGTAGCGGTTGCCCTCGAACTGCACGAACGCGTCCCGGCTCACGCGCCGCTCCTCGACCAGTAGGCCCGCGAAGACGCTCGCGGCCCTCAGCGGCAGCAGGTGGCAGCGTTCCTCGACCAGCAGATCCACGGGCCGCCGGTGAGTGGTGGCGTGCTCGCGCACGTTGGCCACCCCGGCCAGCCACGCGCTCACCTGCCGGTTGAGGTCAACTAGGTCGGTGAACGCCACCGGCCAGAAGCTGTCACGCAGGTACTTGATCGCGCGCTCCACCCGCCCCTTCGACTGCGCCCGGTAGGGCCGGCATGCCTTCGGGATGAACCCAGCCAACAGCGCGAAGTCGAGCAGGCGAGGATGGAACACCACCCGCTCCCCGTCACGCTCGAGCACGACCGTCTTCATGTTGTCGTACAGGACGCGTTTCGGCACGCCACCGAACGCCTCGAACGCCCGCATGTGACACCTGAGCAGCGTACTGAGGTCCTGCCGCTGCACGAACTCCACGTACAACGAGCGCGAGAACGACAGCACCATCACGAACGCCAGCACGCTCCTCCGCCGCCCGGCGGCATCCTCGTAAGCGAACGCGCCGAAGTCGACCTGCGCCTCCTCACCCGGCCGCACCTCGTACCGCACCACCACGGCCGGCGCCTTCGGCGGCCGCAGCGGCTTCAGGTACTCCTTCAGGATGGTACGGCCACCCGTGTAACCGCGCTCCCGCAGCTCGCGAAGCAAACGAACGCTGTTCCACACGCCATCGACCGTGGTGCGTCGGTGAAGCCACGCCTCGAAAGGCGCCAGCTTCGACGGCGGCTTCGGCCTCGGGCCGTAAGACGGCACCCTCGGATCCCGCAAGTACTTCCTGACCGTGTTACGCGACAAGCCCAAGCGCCGGGCGATCGCCCGAACCCCCAACCCCTCCACCTCGCGCAAACGCACGACCTCGATCACTTCCGATCCTCCCAGCATGCCGGCATCATGCCGGCCATCTCGAGAGGAGGGTCAAAATCCAACCGGCCCGACCGGGTCAAGATACGACCGGCCGCGACA
>CAZOTV010000219.1:0-2167 GCA_964582795.1 uncultured bacterium | reverse complement strand
CCCGTTTGTCTGCGCGCCGTCCGGCGTGTACACTGGAGCGCTTTGTGACGTCGACGGCCGGGCCGCGACGGTCCCGGCAAGAACTCGACGGAGAACCACGGAGGAACGTACGTTATGGTCAAGATTCGCCTGATGCGCATGGGCTCGATGAAGAACCCGCATTACCGCCTCGTCGTCGTCGACGGCCGCGTCAAGCGCGGCGGCGACTACATCGAGCAGATCGGGTACTACGACCCGCGCAAGACCACCGAGGACCACCTACGGGTCGATACGGACCGCGCCGCTCATTGGCTCGCGCAGGGCGCCCAGCCCACCGACACCGCCGCGCGCCTGATGGAATCGAAGGGCGTCGAGCTCCCGAAACGCGCCCAGGTCAAGCGCCGCGCCCCGTACGTCAAGCGTCAGGAAGCGCAAGCCAAGTCCTGATCTCTCGCGACACCCCGGAGGCGTGATGCCGCTCGACCTGGTGACGTTCATCCTGCAGAACCTGGTGTCGGACCCGGACCGCCTCGAGGTCGAGGCCGAGCGCACCGACCGCACGCTCCACATCGAAGTGCGTTGCGCGCCGGACGACACCGGTCGCATCATCGGGCGCGGCGGTCGCGTCATCAACGCCGTCCGCACGCTGGCCCGCGCCGCCGCCGACGGTAGGCAGCGCGTCGAGGTCCAGCTGCTCGAGTGAGCCGCGACCCGACCGCCCGCACCGCGCCGGCCGGTCACGTGCGTCTCGGCCGTATCGGGAAACCGTTCCAACTCGAAGGCGGCATGCGGTTCCAGGCCGTCGCCGACGCCGCCGAGGCGGCCGTCCGCGCGGCGGCGGAGCTCTTCGTGACCGGTCTGGGCGTCGTCCGTGTGCGCCGCGCTCGCGACGTCTCCGGCACGCTGGTCCTCTACCTCGAAGGCGTCCGCGATCGCGACGCGGCGCAAGCCCTGGTGCACGCCGAGGTGTGGACGAACGAGGCGGGGCTTCCTGCCGGCGTCTTGGACGACCTGGCGTCTGCAGCCGAGGGTGACCCGCTGGCAGGCGTCGTGGTCAGGCTCGCAGGCGCCCGCGTGGGCGAGGTGACCGCGTCTCACCTGGGCAGCGCGAACGACTTCGTCGAGGTCCTCCTCGATGACGGCGGAAACGCGCTGATCCCCCTGGCCGCCCCCTACGTGCGACTCGAGGACGACGGCATCGACCTCGTCGACCCCCCGACCGGGTTGCTCGACCCGGCTTGACCGGCGGAGCCCGCCATGCGCTTCACGATCTACACGCTCTTCCCCGCGCTCGTCACGCCCTACCTGGAAGAAGCGATCCTCGGTCGCGCGCTGCGCGAGGGGATCGTCGAGGTGGACGTGCGCGACCTGCGGCGCTTCGCCGGGAACCGGACGGGCCGCGTGGACGACGCGCCGTACGGAGGCGGCGCCGGCATGGTGATCCGCGTGGACGTCGCGGCCGCCGCCCTGGACGAGCTGGCGGCGTCCGAACCGACGCCCGACGAGACGATCCTGTTGAGCCCTGCCGGCACGCCTTTGACACAGGACCTGGTGCGCGAACTGTCGACCTTGCGGCACGTCGCCGTGTTGGCGGGGCGCTACGAGGGGTTCGACGCCCGCGTCGAGGGGATGGTCACGCGCGAGGTGTCGATCGGCGACTTCGTGCTGATGGGTGGCGAACTACCGGCGCTGTGCCTGCTCGAGGCGGTGGTGCGCCTGCTTCCGGGCGCCCTGGGCGACGCCGACAGCCACCGGCAGGAGTCGTTCGCCACCGGGTTGCTCGACTACCCGGAGTACACGCGGCCGCCGTCGTTCCGAGGCGCCACGGTGCCGGAGGTGCTGCTGTCGGGCCATCACGGCCGCGTCGGCGCTTGGCGCCGGGAGATGGCGCTGGCGCGCACGTGGCGAAGGCGGCCCGATCTGCTCGCAAGGGCGGACCTCGACGAGGCCGAGAAGGAACTCGTGGCGCGCTGGGAACGCGGCGAAACCGAACCCCCGTCTTCCGACTGAACGCGTCCGCCCGGCAGGAACGACCTGCCGGGCGGACGCATGCAGCGCTCGGGTTTTCTACTGGCCCTGGATCTTCTCGATCACCATCGGCGTGATGTCGAGGTCGTCGTCGGCGTACACGACCAAGCGCAGGTTGGCGGCTTCGACCCGGTCCATCACGATGGTGTAGCCGTTGGCC
>CAZOTV010000218.1:0-2207 GCA_964582795.1 uncultured bacterium | reverse complement strand
GCGCGGGCGTCTTGCTCTTCTTGGCGATCTTTCTGCGCCCCTTGCGGAGCAGCTGGTTGACGGTCGGCAGAACGATCACTCCCTCGTGTGGTCTCGTGCCAGGCGGCACGGCGCTTTGCAGGCCTCGAACTTGCGGTCTCGAACGTCGTTCGCGGCCATCACGGCAGCACACGACTAAACTGGCCCCGGACCCATCGCTGTGAGCCAGGGGCGCGCAAACCCATTGATTATAGACGCATCCCCGCGAAGCATGCAAGTGGCGGCGCCCGCGCGTGCTTTGACCCGCGGCGCGGGGCCGTGTCATACTTCACACGAACCCAAAGCAAGACCGAAGACGTTCGATCGCCGCGCCGCGGCAGCCTCGTCGTCCTCGGCCGCTCACGAAGGAGGATGAAGCGCATGAATCGATTGAATAGGAGCATCACGACCCTGCTCGCGATCGCGATCGCCGCGTTCGGCATCGCCATGGCGCAGGGGTTCTTCACCATCGGCACCGGCGGCGTGACGGGCGTCTACTACCCCGTCGGAGGCGCCGTGTCCAAGCTCGTCAACGACGCAGACGTGGGCCTGCGCCTCACGGTCGAGTCGACCGGCGGCTCGGTCTTCAACATCAACGCGATCAACTCCGGCCAGATGGACCTGGCGCTGGCACAGTCCGACGTCGTCTACCAGGCGTACAACGGCGAGGTCGCGTTCGAGGGCGCGCCGGTGGAGAAGCTGCGCACGGTGATGGGCTTGCACGCCGAGCCGATGCACCTGGTCTGCAACGCCGACGCGGATGTCGCGAGCTTCGCCGACATCGCCGGCAAGCGCGTCAGCATCGGCAACCCCGGCTCGGGCATGCTCAACACGGTGCAAGCCATGCTGGCGGCGAAGGGCATGAGCGAGGACGACTTCACGGCCGAGTACCTGCGCGCCGCCGAGGCGCCCGACTTCCTGCGCGACGGCCGTATCGACTGCTTCTTCTACACCGTCGGTATCGGTGGCGCCGCCATCCGCGACATCAGCGCGACCTCGGACGTCGATATCGTGCCCCTGCACGACGCCGAGTTCGAGACGCTGATGGAGACCTTCCCCTACTACGCCTTCGCGACCGTGCCGGCCGGCACGTACGGCGGCCAGGACGAGGAACTCACCCTCTTCGGGGTGAAGGCCCTGTTCGTGACCAGCACGGACATGAGCGAGGAGGACGTCTACACCATCGTGTCCACGGTGCTCAACAACCTGGATACCTTCCGGGCGATCCATCCCGCACTCGCCAACCTCACGCCGGAAGACTTCCTTTCCGGTCTGGGTGCGCCTCTGCATCCCGGCGCGGAACGGGCCTACCGCGAAGCCGGCTTGATGTGATCCGGCGGTCCGGGCGCATGCTGCATCGCGCCCGCGCCGCAGACCAACGCTGAAGTGGGGCCCCCTTCGTTCGCGGAGGGGGCCCGACGTTTCCGCCTTCCGAGGGGAGCGCATGCCGACCAACTCCAAGAACCCCGGCGCGCCCGAACCGGTAGCGTCCGATCCCACCGTCGATGACGGCGTGCTGGAAGCACAGCGCCTGGTCGAGGAGAAGGAGACCGGCGGCCGGAGTCCGGGCGGATGGGTCAAGTGGGCGATCTTCGCCCTCGCCATCGCCTGGTCGCTATTCCAGTTGAGCATCGCGAGCGTGGTGGTGATGGACGCCTCCCGTGCTCGCGCGGTGCACCTGGCGTTCGCGATCGTCCTGACCTACCTCGTGTTCCCTGCCCGCCGCCGCAGCGCCAGCGACCGTATCCCCTGGTACGACTTCGGGGCTGCGGTGCTCGCGGCCATCACCGTGCTCTACCTCGTAGCGGACTACGCCGGCCTCCAGCAGCGCTTCGGCATCCCGCTGCAGCGTGAGGTGGTGCTCGGCGTGACGTTCCTGGTGTTGCTGCTAGAAGCCACGCGTCGCAGCCTCGGGCCCGCCCTGGCGGTGATCGGCGGCGTGTTCCTGCTCTACGCGATGACGGGGCCACGTGGCCAGATCCCGATGCAGCTCCCCGAACTGATCGCGCACCGCGGGTATACGTTCGACCGCCTCATCAGCCAGATGTACGTCACCACCGAAGGGGTGTTCGGGGTCGCCCTCGGCGTGTCGACGCAGTTCGTGTTCCTGTTCGTGCTCTTCGGCTCGATGCTCGACCGCGCGGGCGCCGGGAAGTACTTCATCGACGTAGCCAACGCCTTCCTCGGCG
>CAZOTV010000217.1:0-2208 GCA_964582795.1 uncultured bacterium | reverse complement strand
CCCCCGGAGGTTGCGTATGGCCCGACGGCTACTCGTCCTGACCCTCTTGTTGAGCGCCGCCTTGGCGTTCGCCCAGCCCAAGTACGGCGGAACCTTGATCGCCGGCATGCAGACCGACCCGGTCGGTCTCGACCCGCACATCACCAACGCGACTTCGACCCGCAACATGCTCGAGAACGTCTACGACACGCTGGTGGCGTTCGACTCGTCGCTGCGCATCGTGCCTGCGCTGGCCGAGTCGTGGACCGTCTCCGACGACGGCCTCGTGTGGACCTTCGACCTGCGCGACGGTGTCACGTTCCACAACGGCGAACCGTTGCTGGCGTCGGACGTCAAGTTCTCCATCGAGCGCATCAAGGATCCCGCCATCGCGTCGCCGCGCGCCGACGACTTCGCGGTGGTCTCGTCCATCGCCACGCCCGATGACGACACCGTGGTCTTGACGCTGTCCGAGCCGTTCAGCCCGCTGTTGTCGAAGCTGGCGGCGAGCCTCAACGTCGTCGTGTCGGAAGACGTGGTCAAGGAGCACGGTGACCTGCAGAACACCGTGATCGGCACCGGCCCGTTCCAGTTCGTCGAGTACCTGCCGCAGACGCGCCTGGTGCTCGAGCGCAACGCGGACTTCTGGGGCGCGGACGAAGGCGGCAACCAGCTGCCGTACCTCGACGGCATCACCTTCCAGTTCTACCCGGACCCCACCGCCCGCACCACCGCCATCCAGACCGGTAACGCCGACTTCATCGAGTACGTGCCCGCGGCAGACGTCGACATCCTGCGCGCCGACTCGAACGTGCAGGTGGTCGGTGGCCTTGCCGCGAACTTCCGCAGCATCTACCTGAACGTCGAGCGCGCGCCGTTCGACGACGTGAACGTGCGCCGGGCGATGTCGTACGCCATCGACGAGCAGGCCATCGTCGACCTGGCGCTGTTCGGCACCGGCGGCGTGCCCGCCACCGGCACCACCATCCCGGCCTCGAACTACTACGGCGTGAACGACAGCCCGTACGTCGGCCGCGACGTCGAGGCTGCCCGCGCGGCCCTGGCCGCCTCGGCGTACCCGGACGGCTTCACCTTCGACCTGTACGTCACCAGCACCTACGACTTCCTGCGCACGCCGGCCGAGGTGGTGCAGGCGAACCTGGCCGAGATCGGCATCACCGCGAACATCGTCGCCGAAGACTGGAGCATCTACCTGCCCAAGGCGCTCGAAGGCGACTTCCAGGCCACCATCCTGGGCGAGTCCGGCCAGTCCGACCCGGACGACTTCCTGTTCAACGTCTTCTACACGAACAACGGCGGGAACCTGGGCAACTTCAGCGACCCCGAACTCGACGCGCTGCTCGAGCGCGGCCGTCAGGTGGCCGATCAGGAAGAGCGCCGCGCGATCTACGTCGAGGCCCAGCACCGCATCCTCGACTTGGCGCCGCACGTCTTCTTGTTCCACTCCTCGCAGTTCGAGGCGCTCCGGAACGACGTGATGGGCTTCGAGCACTTCCCGAACACGAGCTACCTGGGGCTTCGCACCACCTGGCTCGACCGCTGACGGTCATGCGGGCCCCGGCGAAGCCGCGGCCGGCTGCCGACCGAACGCACGAACGGAAGTCGCACCACGAAGACGAAGGGCGCGCGCCGCATCGATGCGGCGCGCGCTCTTCTCGATGACTGCTTGGCTCAGCCGTGCGAGGGTCGATCGATCCCGCTCTCGTCCGCCTTCGCGACCGGTTCGCCGACACGCTCGACGGTGATGGTGAGGTTCGCGACCAGCGCGGCGATCGCGCCGATGGCAGCCCACACGGGCAGCAGCACGGTGCCGATGACGCCGATCGTCAGTGGGATCTCGACCAGGGTCCGGCCCTCGTCGTTCTTGATGCTGATGCGCCGCACGTTGCCTTCGCGCACCAGTTCCTTGACCTTGCTGACGACCGCCTCACCGGAGACCTTGAACTCCTCGGTGAAGGTCCGCTTCTCGCCCTGACCGGTCTGGCCCTGTGCGCCGGCCTGCGCGCCCGCAGCTGCGCCGGCCTCGCCGGCGGCGTGCTCGTGGCCTCCGTACCCTTGCGTGTCGTTGCGTTCGTCCGTCATGTCCTACCTCCTGGAGGGCCGCATCGCTACTCGGCGCTGCTGGCCCGTTGGCTCTACGGTAGGCGGGGGGCCGGTCCCGGAACATCGGCCGAAGGGATGAGGCGCGCATCCTACGTTGGGTTGCGT
>CAZOTV010000216.1:0-2237 GCA_964582795.1 uncultured bacterium | reverse complement strand
CGCGCAGCCTCAGCCGGACCAGCCCGAGCGCCAGCAGGCCGCACAGCTCGGCGCGGCGTTCGGCGGGGGTCATCTGGTCGGGCGGCAAAGGATTCGGGCGTTTCATGAAGGGCGGGTCCGTGATGTCTCGCCCTTCTCCTACTCACCGCATTCGCGAACCGTCCCACGGGGCCCGGAAAGGCACGGGTGGCGCTGTCACCGACTCGACTCCCGGTTGTCCGGTCGGGTAGAACATAATCAGAACGTTTCCGGATTAGCGAGGTGAAAAAATGGGTTCAGACCTCAAGAAATTCGTCAATCCAAAATTCCTGAAGACCATCGAACTTGGCCTCATCAAGGAACTCTTTGCACGGCACTTCGAGCCGAAGGACGTGCCCATCGATTTCGATGACGAAGATTCAGCGGTCCGATCTGCGCTCGCGCAGCATTTCGAGGCGGCCGTTACGGCCTGGAACGAGGGCATGGTGGCCGATCTCCACCGGGTGGCAGACCTCGGTAGCAACGAGGGCATGCAGATCATCCTGAACGAGGCGCGGCGGCAGGGCGTGGTGCTCTATCCCGATCCCGAGCCGGACGAGAAGGAGTCTGCGCCAGCCAGACACGACCCGAAGCATGTCGCGCTTCACACCTACCTGCATCACAAGAGCGTCTTCGAGGCGGCGGCCGACTTCCATGCCCTGCGGACCCCGACAGCACTGGCCGAGTTCCGAGGACCGGAGCGCGACGTCAGCGCCGACCTGACGCCGGAGATCATCGACGCCTTCAAGGCCGCGGCGATGAAGCTTTTCGCCCGTGATCTTCAGGGCGAGTATTGCCGCCTCGGTCCTTATGAGGAGGACGGCGAAATCAACCTCGTCGTCAGCCACGGCGCCCCGGTCGCGACGACACCCGTGGTGGACGGCGACAAGGAAAAGATCATCCCACTGCGCGCCGTGAAATACGCCACGCTGCGCTATTCGCCAGCAGAGGCGCGATTGTTCATCGGCGGTGTCGTGAAGGCCCAGCAGGCGGATCTCGCCGAGATCTTCGCAAAGTACGTCCTTGGCCGTCCCGGCTTCTTTTCGGGCAAGGATGCCCGCGATCTCTATACCCTCGATCCGATCAGCGAGGCCGGCCCCGATTTCGCTTTCGATCATCGCTACGACGACCGCATCCTCGACGTGCGGATCGTGGCCGCCGCCGCCGACCATTTCGAGTGGGACGAGGACGAGGCGAAATGGCGGTACGTCCGGACCTGGGAATCGAAGGACGCTACCGGCGCGCTGCGGCACTTCAAGGGCAGCGAGGTGAAGTTCGGCAAAGGCTGGCGGCTCAGCGAGATCTCGTTCCGCGTCTTCTTCAAATCGGAGGGCAAGCGGCCTGCGCAGGTCACCGTGAAGCTGAAACCGCCGGGCACGCTCGCTTTTCGCCGGACGCGGTTCGAGAAGGCGGTCCACACGCTGATCGCGCGCCACGGGCTGGAGAAAGACCGCGATGCTGGCATGGTTGTGGACGCGGCTGAGTGAGGGCGGCCCGCAGGTCTCGATCTCGGGCCGGGCACTGCGCCGATTTCCCGAGCGCGAGGTCGGGCGCCTGCTGAGGAAGCGCGTGCTGATAGAGCATCCGAAGGCGGACAGCTGGTCGGTCTGTGCGCATTGTGATTGCGGCCTCGATGTTCGCCCGATCCGGCAGATCGGCGACGAACTGCGCGCATGCTGTCCGCACGATCCGGCAGAGGACGTGGTGCTCGAGGATGGCGACCTGACGCGGTTCGGCGTCGATTCCAACCGGCTTGCGGGGCAGATCGGCGCGAGCGGCGGTCTCGCCGGGGCCGTCACAACAGTCGTGGACGGAGTCTGGGCGATCGGCTCCGGGCCTGCCGGTCGGGTGCTCATGCTGTGTAACAACGCGGACCGGTTGGAGGCGCCGGGCACAATCCTCGCGCTGAAGTCCGCGGCGGCGCCGCGGCCTCTCACGGTCATCGCCAAGGAGCCGGAGCCTGCGCTGGTGCTGCGGCTACGCGAGGCCGGGATTGAGGTCCGGGCGCTTGCCGACGTGATCAAGGCAGATCCGGAGGGCGTCGACCGCCTGATCCTCGACGACGGGCGCATACCGACCGGCGGTGTAAGGCTCGTCCTGCATCGCCAAGGGCAGTTCGCGGTGCTGGACGGTCGCCGCCTCGATCTTGCCCCGCAGATGTTCGCTCTCTTCAGAATGCTTGTCGAACGGTCGGTGCAGCGCGACCCCGTGCTCAAGGC
>CAZOTV010000215.1:0-2257 GCA_964582795.1 uncultured bacterium | reverse complement strand
TTGCCCTTGCCCGTGGCGAAGCGTTTGATGGTGCCGACAGGAACGCCCTGATAGGCGACGCCCTCACGCTCGCACCAAGCGGTCAACGTCGCCAGGAAACCGCCGTAGAGGTGGGCGGCGTCAGTGCCGATATGGCGCCGGACCTCCTCGAAATAGATCGCGGCCAACCCACCGCTGTCGTCGGCCAGTTGTTCGAGCCAGTGCTGGAAACGCAGGTACCGCATGCCACCGCCGTCGAAGCGGCCGGAGCGGAAGCTGGCGGTTCCGCTGTGCACGATCCCGCCCGCCAGGCTCGCCCAGCCCGTGGTGGTGCCGAGATCCAGGGCGAGAATGGCGCTGCCCGCGGATGTCGAGATGACCGGGGCCGGATGGGGCGCGCTCTTGGGGAGGGGTGACGGGCACTGGCTCATGGTGGTGGGTCCTTCTCGTCTGATGTCGGTGAGGGGATGGACGGCACGGTGCCTGCGCGCGCGAAGCCCCTGGGGGTGGGAGTGGGAGAACCCGCTCGGCGCGGTTCTCCCCCACCCCCGAAGGGGGTGGCTTTCACCCCCACAACTTCGAGAGCGCATCAACGCGTTGAATCTTTTGGAGAAATCGAAGTTGGGACGGCCCATAGCGTGGGTCGCGTTCCCAACTTGAATCTGCGAAAGGCCGCGCAGCGGAGCGCGCGGGAGCCAAGGTAGTTGGGACGAGCTTTCCCAACTTGAATGTGCGCGGGATGGCTGGGCGGAGCGCGGCGGCGCGAAGAGCAACGAAAGTAGTTGGGAAGCTGGCCGCCCAGCTCGCCGCAACTTGCCACAACTTGATCCTGCGTAAGTCCGCGTAATCGGGATGAGCTGGCGCATCACGAGGTCTCCTCCGTCTGATAGACCCAGACCAGGGGGTTCTCGACCGGCAGCGCCGCGCCGCTCTGCGGGCATTTGTAGGTGCTGGGAAGGACCGGGATCCGGACGGGCACGACCTCGCCGGTGTCGGGGTCTTCCGTCTCTTCTCCGGTCGGGAAGGTCATGCCCTCGACGCAGAGATAGCCGAACTTCGAACGCGAGGTTGGCAGACCGAACGGCGCGCCATCGCGAACGAACTTGATGAAACCCTTCGTGGCCAGCACGCTGATCCGTTCGCGGATCGTGTCCTTGCCGCCGAGCCCGGCCTGGTTCTCGAAGCTCTCGGCGAATTGCAGCGCGGTGTAGAGCCGGCCGGCCTCGGCCTCATCGAAGAGCAGTTGAAGGATCACGTCGTGTTTGCGCGCGCGCTCGGCGTCGAGCTTCTCGCCGAACTCGCGACGCACGAGCCTTGTCTCCGAGCGGTCGATCGCGATCCAGCGTCCGTCCGCCTTGTCGACGATCATCGGCTCGATGCCGGGGCCGTTGCGGAGCTCGAAATGCAGCATCCGCTCCGGTCGGTCCTCGTCGGGCCGGTGCATGATCACGCCGGAGGTGTAGAAGCTGCGGAGGCTGCCCGCGCCCGAGAGCGCCATGAACGGGTCCTCGACGAGCTGCTTCTTGGTGATCTTGCGGGTGTGATGGCAGAGGATCAGGCCGGCATCCGGGGCTACGGCGTCCCGCAGGGCCTCGACCCGCTCCTGCAGGAAGAAGAGCATCGCGGTGTTGTCGTTCTCGCCGCCGCCGTCCGGACCGCCATCGAAGAGATTGCGGATCGGGTCGATGCAGAGGATGTCGGGCGCGCCATGGCCGTAGTGGGCGCGAACCGCGGCGATGGTCAGGCCCACGCCGCCGGCGTCGAGCAGCATGCGGACCTTCGGCGTGGCGACGAGATTGTCGCGCGCCGCGGCCAGGAGCGCCGGCTCGATCCGGATCGCCTGAAGGCGCTCCCGGAGGTAATGGTACTGGATCTCCGCCTGCAGATAGAAGATCCGCAAAGGCCGGCTCGGCGCAAAGCCGAGGAAGGGCACGCCCGCCGCCATGTGGACGAGCAGACTGATCAGGAAGTCGCTCTTGCCGACCTTGGGGGCGCCGCCGAGCACCAGCATCCCGCCGGGCGTCAGCAATCGCGGCGCGATGATGTCGTCGGGCATCGGGCTCACGTCGTCGAGCAGTGCGCCGAGCGTGAAAACCGGCAGCGCGGACATCGGCGGCACGGCGATCCGTTCGAGGGCCGGTCCGTGGCGCTCTTCGTGCAGCCGCCAGAGGCGCTGTGCTTCCGAGGCGAGACGTTCGAGCGGCCAGCTGGGACGGAGCTGGGCGGCGTTGTACTGGCAGATCGCCTCCCACGCGTCGTCGCGGCTCATGCGGCCCTC
>CAZOTV010000214.1:0-2265 GCA_964582795.1 uncultured bacterium | reverse complement strand
CCCGAACGAGATCGGGGCGGTCGATCACCTGGAAGTGAAGGTGCGCCCCGAAGGAATCCCCGGTGTTGCCGGCGTCCGCGATGTGTTGACCCCTGCGCACGACCTCCCCTTCCTTCACGTGCACGCCTCGCTCCTTCAGGTGGAGGTAGGCGGAGTACTCGTCGGCTGCATGTTCGATCAAGATGGAGTTCCCCGCCGCCCACCGCCCCACGTCTCCGTCGAGGGCGGCGCGCAGCTCCCGCAGTTGGCGCTCACGGAACTGCTCGTCCGTCTCGCCTTCCTTGGGTTGGAAGCGAAACGGATCTTGGGCCTCGGACGACCGGACCGCCGCCACCCTCCCGTCTGCCGCCGCCAGGACCCGTTCGCCGTAGCTGAAGTAGTCGCTCGCTTGCTTGCCCTCGTTCCGGAACACCTCGCCCTCGGGGCCGAGGCGCAGGAAGTCGACGCCGAACTCGTTCGACACGCCGAAGCGGTGATGATCGAGGACGCCGGTGTTCGGGGTCGCTTTCATCAGCCACGTTCCCTCCACCGGCAGCCCGTACTTGACGCGGTTCGCGTACTCGACGACGCGCAGATCAGCCTCGAGAGCGTGCGGCACGCCGTCGATCACGGCGTCCACGGTGACCTTCAGGCGGTCCGGCCGCCGATGGATCGACAGGTAGACGTTGGGCACGATCAAGGCGTGGCCCGGCTCCAGTTCCGTGCTCGAGGAGAGCGCCATGCCCGGCGGCACCACTTGGTCCGTCCACAGGATGAAGTCCACCAGCCGTCGGAGCCCGAGCCGGTCGCGCGCCACGACCGGCGCAGAGCGCTGCTCGACTTCGTCCTTGTCCAGCACGACCCGCTGGAGCAGACGTCCGCGCTCCGTTGCGTCCACGGTGATCGACGCTATCGACGCGACCTCGGAGGAGCCGTTCACCACCGCGATGGCGTGGATCACGACGTCGTCGTTGTGCCTCTCCCCCAGCAGGTCACGCCACGCGCCTCGGAACGGGTAGACGACCTCGGTCGGCATCAGACGCAGTTGGAGCCTGGTGACCGCGTCGGGCGCGCCGGCGCGCGTGTCGGGTCGTGGTGGCCGCGTCATGTCACCACGCGAGGTGGCCGCGTCATGTCACCACGCTTGGTGGCCGCGTCATGTCACCACGCCTCCAGCCGAACGCCCACGACGTCCCCCTCGCCGAAGTCCTCGGCCCTACGCACGGCGGCCTTGATGGGCACGACGTACCCGCCGTCTTTGGGCCACAGCGACGTGCGCCACTCGGTGCCGCCGATGCGTGCCCGTACCGGGATCATCCCCCAGCCGTAGGTGACGGCCGCCGAGATGGCGCGGATGTCGTCGCTTTCGACCGGCGGCACCGCCACGAAGTAGAACGGCGCCGGGCCACGCCAGACGAACACCTCGCCGGAGAACTCGACGCGCATGGTGGCGCCCTAGCCTTGGCGCCGCACCATCTCGGCGATCCAGATGGGCGCGAACGGCGAGGTGCACCCTTTCGGCGTCGGGTAGTCGCGGTAGACACCCAGCCGTTCGCCGATGGCGACGGCGCGCTCTCGGTGCTCGGCGTGGTGGATGCCGATGCCGGCAAGGGTGTTGTTCATCGTCCATTGGGCTTCGGGAGCGGCGACGGCGAGCTCGGCCTCGATGCGGTCCAAGAGGCCCGCGAGGTCGAGCCCGTCGGGGTTCTTACCGACGCGTTCGGCCGTGAGGCTCCAGCCGGCGCGCAGCGCCCATGGGTCGTCGTCGGCCAGCCAGGTCTGGCGCAGCGCTTCCTTCTCGGGGTGCTGTCGCGTGACGTAGGAATCGAGCCAGTCCGCCACCTGCACGGAGCCGGGAGCGCGCACCATGGCGTCGAGCTCGTCGCGCGTCAGCCGCTTCGGTTGGAGGACGAGGGTCGCCAACAGGCGCGCCTCGAGGATGCCCGTGTCCCACAGCTCGAGTGCGAGCTCGTGGTCGGTCTTGATCTCCTTCGCCACCTTGCGCACGTCGCCGAGGCGCACCCCGAACTGCGCGTCGCCGGCGCCGCGCTTGCGGTTGAGCGCGCGGACCTTCTCGTGCCCGAGGGACTCGAGTTTGGCGAGGGTGGAGGGGAGGTCGGATGGTTTCGTCTTTGCGGACTTGGCCATGGTCTTAGAGGACTCGGCCTTTGAGGGCGTGGTCGTGGCCGCCTCGTGCGTAGCGGCCTTGGCTTGCGACGCGGCGGCTCTGTTCATGGTCGCCATTGTGCACGCTGGCGCGCCCTGGGGTGAGGACCCGTGGACCTT
>CAZOTV010000213.1:0-2269 GCA_964582795.1 uncultured bacterium | reverse complement strand
TAGACGCGATCCGTAAGCGTTCGACGTCCCGGTAGGGTCATCCGAAGGGGGCATCATGCGACTTCTTCTGACGTCCGCCGGCATCAAGAATCCGAGCATCCACGTCGCGCTGGTCGAGCTGCTAGGTAAGCCGGTCGCCGAGGCCAGCGCCCTTTGCATCCCGACCGCGGGGTACGGGCATCCCATGGGCACTCCGGCCGGGGCGTACCGCTTCATCACGGGGCAGTCCTCCACGCCCATGTGCGAGCTGGGGTGGAGGTCGGTGGGCGTACTCGAGCTCACCGCGCTGCCCACCATCGGGGAGGAGCGTTGGGTGTCCTGGGTGCGGGAGGCGGACGCGCTGTTGGTGAACGGCGGCGACGCTCCGTACCTGTGCCACTGGATGCGGCAATCCGGGTTGGCCGACCTACTGCCGTCACTGCGGGACAGCGTGTGGGTGGGGCTGAGCGCCGGCAGCATGGTGATGACCCCGCGCGTCGGCGAGGAGTTCGTAGAGGCGAAACCGTCCATCACCGGGGACGACATCACGCTGGGGTTCGTCGACTTCTCGATCTTCCCCCACCTGGACCATCCGGACCTGCCGGAGAACACCATGGCCGACGCGGAACGTTGGGCAGCGCACCTCGCGGCCCCCGCGTACGCGATCGACGACGAGACCGCGATCAAGGTGGTCGACGGCGTCGTCGAGGTCGTCTCCGAGGGGCACTGGAGACGGTTCGATCCCTGAGGTGCACGGGCTGAGCGGGCTCCATACGTGCTCGATCGCGGACGTGGGTCACGGAATTGCGAGGTTCACGTATGTCGGGTAGCGGTCGCGTCACCCTGCCACGCGGCCCTTACTCCCGCTCTGGCGCGCTCACGAGACGAAGGGAATCGGCCGGCGAGTACACCGGTAGCCGCCCCGCCATGTCCAACAGATGCCGATCGCCCGAGACGATGATCGCGCGAGCAGCTTCCGCGAGCGCGACGAGGTAGTCATCATTCGGGTCAGCGGTGCGTAGCGATGATGACTGAGTGGGGTCGTTGACGGTCGTGGCGCCACCCTCCAGGAGCGCCAAGAAGGCCGCGGCCTCGACTTCGCTCACGCTCGCCCGGATCTTCGGGTACGCCAGTACACGTTGCAACTCCGCCAGCAGCGAAGGTGAGACGACCACCTCGAACACCCCGTCGAGCCATAGCCGCAGGAGCTTGGCTGGTGCTCCCCGGCGTGATAGCAGGGCCGCGACCAGCACGTTGGGGTCGAGCACGCACCTCACGACCCGTTGGCATGCCTCACCGCGTCCTGCGCCTCGAGAGCAAGCTCCATGGCCTCGTCCTCGGGCATGTCGTTGCGGGCCCAGATGCTCTCGAGTAGGTCGAACCCAAGATCTCGACGCAACGCGGCCTCGATGACTTCGCTATCACGTCGGCCGGTGCGTGCAGCGCGCACCCTCACCGCCTTCCAGACTTCCTCGTCGATCGTCAACGTCGTACGGATCTTCGGCATGGTTGCATCATCGCATCATGATGCCGTTACGCTGCGGCATCCAAGGCATCCGTGCGTCCGAATGCTGCATACTCAGAGCCTCATGTTCGACCAATGGGACGACCTCTTCCTCAGTGGCGCCTTCGCGCCCCGGGCCGTCCTGTTGCGTGGCTTGAGCTTGGACCAGGCGAGCGCCGTCCCCGAGGGCGCCCCGCATAGCATCTACCAGGAGCTCTGGCATGCCACCAAGGTGCTCGAGCTATCGCTCGAGGACGGCCGCGTGGTGCTGGAGTCCTGGCCGCTGGAGGAGCACTTCCCGGCGTCACCAGCGCCAGCGGACGAGGCCGCGTGGGAGCAGCTCGTGACTTCCTTCCTCACAGCGTCCCAGCGAGCCGTCGACCTCTCACAGGACCAGGAGTGGCTTGCCTCGCCCGATCCCGGCTACGAACGCTTCGGCCTGACATGGCGCGACGCTCTCGAGTTCCTCACCGTGCACACCGCCTACCACCTCGGTAAGGTCGTGGCGCTACGGCAGAGCCTGGGGTCTTGGCCTCCGCCGCGGTGAGGCGCTGAGGACGTCACCGCGCTTCGGCGCGGCTGAGGCGTCTCGTGAGCCCGTGGGTCGGCGCACACGAGGCACCCCCTTTGCCCCCCGCGATCAACAGGAGATGGGCCCCGTTCGGAGCCCATCGCAAACGCTTGGATCGTTTCTTACGAGTCGGGTGCGGATTTGACTCACCGTCGCCGACGACCCAACCCTACTGACTCAACTGCCCGATGATCGAGAACATCGGCAGGAACATG
>CAZOTV010000212.1:0-2279 GCA_964582795.1 uncultured bacterium | reverse complement strand
GCGCACGAGGGCACGGTGATCGTCAAGTTCTTCCTGCACCTCTCGAAGGAGGAGCAGGCGCGAAGGTTCTTGGCGCGCATCGACGAGCCCGAGAAGAACTGGAAGTTCTCGCCGGGTGACGTGCGCGAACGCGGCCACTGGGACGCGTATCAGCATGCGTACCAGGAGGCGCTCCGGGCCACGTCGCGGCCGTGGGCGCCGTGGTTCGCGGTGCCGGCGGATGACAAGCGCTTCATGCGGCGTGTCGTGGCCGAGATCGTGCACGACACCATGCGGCGGCTTCCGATCGCGTACCCGCAGTTGCCGGAGGAGGAGCGGGCCGAGATGGCGCGGTTGCGGGAGGGGTTGGTGGGGGAGGTGGGGTGAGGCGGGGGAGGCGAGGACGAGGTTCCGGCGGCTCAGGCCCTCCGCAGCTCAATCCCCGATGATCTCGTTGAGCCCTTCGACGACCCTCGCCACTTCCTCGGGCGACGCCCGGCCGATCAGGTCGCCGATCCGCTCGGTGGCGAGTGTGCGCACCTGGGAGATCTTGATCCAAGAGCGCTTCGGCAGGCTCGCGACACGCGGTTCGAGCGTGAGCGGGAACCCAGCGCGAGGCTCCTGGCTCGTGAGCGCGACGGCGATCACCGTGCCGGAGCGTTCGTTGAAGACGTCGTGGCTGAGGACCAGCACGGGTCGCTGGCCGGACTGTTCGTGACCGCGCGCGGGGCTGAGGTCGGCCCAGCGGATGTCTCCTCTCAGTACTCCGGCCACGCCACCAGCTCCGAACGCAACCCCTCCTCGGCCAGTGCCTTCTCCTCGCCGGGGTCGAGCTTGTCGAGTTCGGCCGCGAGGCGCGTTCGGGCCATGCGCTCGAGTTTCTCCACGATGGCGTCCTCGATCGCCTGGCTGCGGTTGGGGAACCTGCGTTGGGCGATGAGTTCGTCGAGTTCCGTGAGCACGGCTCGATCGAGGGTGATCGCGATCTTCGATTTGGGCATGTCCCACCTCGCCGTATGATGTTTCATCATACCTCCTCGTTGGGCGCTGCCCTGCTTCGAGGATGGCATGGTCGGTACGCGCGTGCGGATCGAGGCCGGGTTCCGGCCGGCTGCTGGTCGGCAAGGTTCCCCGCGCCCCCCAGGTGGGTGCCGAGGTCCGGGGCCCGCGACTCACTCACCCCGAAGGTCGGCGATCAACGCCTTCATCTCCGCGATCTCCGCGACCTGCGCCTCGATGATGCGGTCCGCCAGGTCGCGCACGCGCGGATCGTCGATCTGGGCGCGTTCGCTGGTGAGGATGGCGATGGAGTGGTGGGGGATCATCGCCCGCATGTACGCCACGTCCCCGACCGTCGCCTGGCTGCGCACCAGCCAGAGGGAGCCTGCGAAGACCACGGCGCTCACGAGGTAGATCGCAAGGTTCGTGCTGCGGCTCTTGTGCGCGTGCAGCATGAAGGTGAGCATGATCACCGCCATGGCCGCGCCCATCAGCAGCGCCATGTACAGGCGCGTCTCGCTGAAGCTGACGTGATCGGCTTGGTAGCTGTTCAGGTAGGTCAACCCGAACATGACCGCCGTGGAGGTCGCGATCATGGCGACGAACCGCAGGTAGGTCTTGGCGACGCTGTTCATGGTGGCTCCTTCCGTTCGTACGAGTCACTCGTGTGTCCGTGCCGGCGCCCGGGGTTCCGCTTGCCGGTACGGACGTTCCGTGGTTGCACCCTAGGGGAGGTTCGTGAAGAACGCACCGATCGCCGCGGCCGCGCCGACCGGCCACGTGTGGTTGTCGTAGCCGCCACGCGGTGTCGTGGCGTCGTCACGCGGACACCACACGACAGGGTTCGCGGCGTTCGCGTCTCCGTGTCGCTCGCAGCGCAAGCGTGCCAGCGGGCCGGCTACCTCCGGCATCGCGGGCACCGTGGAGAGTCCGTTGGCGAGCCGGAACGAGTCCCGTGCTGCGACTCCGGCGGCGATCCCTACCAGGCGATCGTCCGGGTGGTGAACGAGCAGCGCGGCGGCGCCGCCGACGCACCCATCGCCCTGCAGGCCGCCGGCCACCGACGCCACCGCCCGAATCCTTCCGCCCATGCTGCACGCGACGTCGTTCGCGAAGTACGCGCCCAACGAGTGGCCGACGACGAAGACCCGGCCCAAGTCGACGCACGCGGTGCGCCCGACGGCGTCGATCAGCGCGTCGACGAGCGCGAAGTCGCGCAGACGGTCGGGTGGGTCGCCTGGGGCGGCCCAGGCGAAGGTGCCGGGGCCGTTCGTCAGAGCGCGCGGGTACACGATGATCGC
>CAZOTV010000211.1:0-2289 GCA_964582795.1 uncultured bacterium | reverse complement strand
GGCGCCAAGGCGATCGACTGGCGCGGCCTCTACAAGAACCCGGGCGCCTGATCCGGCCCCGTCTTTGACACCTGAACCCCGACGAGATGGGCGGTCCTGACGGGCCGCCCTTCGTCTTTCCAAGAGGATCAAGCCCATGAAGAACTACGTCCAGCCCGGCAACACCATCACCCTGACCGCGCCCTATGCGGTCGTTTCCGGCGACGGCCTGCTCGTCGGCTCCATCTTTGGCGTGGCGGCGGGCAGCGCTGCCCTCGGCGAGACCGTCGAGGCGTCGCTCGTCGGCGTCTTCGACCTGAAGAAGGTCGCCTCCCAGGCGTGGGCCGCGGGCGACAAGGTCTACTGGGACAACACCAACAAAGAGGCGACGAAGACCGCCACCGCCAACACGCTAATCGGCGTTGCGACCGAAGCCGTCGCCGGTGGCGCCGGTGACGTCATCGGGCGGGTTCGCCTGAATGGCAGCTTCTGATGTCGGCCATCGCCGCTGCGTTCCAGTCACTGTTCGCCGACCCGAACATGGCGCGGGACGCGACCTTCACGCCAAAGGGCGGCAGCGCCGTCTCCGTCCGGGTCGTCTTGCGCCGGCCCGACCGTGTCTTCGAATTCGGAGAGACACGGTTGCATGCCGCCACGACGCTGCTCGACATTCGCGTCGCCGATGCGCCCAGCCTCGCCGAAGGCGACGGGTTCCAGTTCGACGGCGTTTCCTATGTCGTCCAGGGAGAGCCGAGCCGCGACGCGGAGCGACTGATCTGGACGGCGGAGTTGCGCGAGGCATGAGGTTCTCGGTCAGCACGATCGGCGACCTCGGCAAGCTGATGAGCGACGAGATCAAGGCCGCCGAGAAGGCCGTCACGGCCGGGATCTCACAGGCCACCGAAGGCCTGAAGACCGAGCTCCGGACGCAGGTCACCTCGGCGGGACTGGGTCCGAGACTGGCGCGCACCTGGCGCGGACAAGTCTACCCCAAGGGCGAAGACAGCATCCGGGCGGCGGGTCTCGTCTGGTCCAAGGCGCCGGGCATCATCCGCATCTATGAGGAAGGCGCGACCATTCGCTCGAAGAACGGCTTCTTCCTCGCGATCCCGACGGCGGCCGCTGGCCGGTACGGGGATGGCGGCCGGAAGATCACGCCGGGTGGATGGGAGCGACGGACCGGGCAACGGCTGCGCTTCGTCTACCGACGACGCGGCCCCTCTCTCCTCGTGGCCGACGGGATGCGTGCTCGGACAGGCAAGCGTGGTGGCTTCTCTCGCGCGAGAGCTTCCGCACTCCGGACGGGCCGAGGACTGGTGACCGTGCCGATGTTCATCCTGGTTCCGCAGGTCACCCTCGCCAAGCGCCTCGAGGTGGCCGGCGCCGCCGATCGCTGGGTGAGCCGGCTACCCAGCCTGGTCGTGCGCAACTGGATTTCTGATGAGGACGGGAGCCGCTGATGTCTCGACGTGAACAGATCCTCGCCGCGCTTTCGGTTGTTCTCGCGGGGCAGTTGGCGGCGCCGGTGCGGCGCAACGAGGTGCTGCCCGAGAAGGTGCCCGCCGCCGGTCTCGTCATCCTGCGCGATGGCGAGCCCGGCGAACCCGACATCACCCTCAATCCCCGCACCGAGTTCTACGCGCACCGGGTCGAGCTCGAAGTCTATGTGCCGCGAGATCCAAGCGGCGGCGGCGAAGCGGCGCTCGATCAGCTGCTTGGTGCGATCGGGGCCGCCCTGCGTGTCGATGAGACGCTCGGCGGCCTCGCCGAGAACCTGACGCCGTCAGCCCCGGAAACGGGTGCGCTCGCTCTCGAAGGAGCGCCGCCGATGCTGACCGCCCGGATCATCGTCACGATCGAATACCTGGTGAGCGATCCGCTCACCGCCTGACCCAACCACGACCCAATCACGACAAGACGGGAGTCAACCATGCCCAAGGCGCGCGCATATGGCGCGGACGCCACCCTCAAGGCGTGCCGGGAGGCAAGCTACGGGGTCGCGCCACTCACCGGCTATCAGAGCCTCGATTTCAAATCGACCGATCTCTCCTCGGCCCAGCCGCTCGGGGACGACCCGCTGCTCGGACGCGGGCGCAATGCGCAGGATCCCTATCGCGGCCTCATCACCGACGAGGGCCAGCTCGACATTCCGCTCGACCTGCGTGGAACGGGCTTCTGGCTGACGGGCCTGTTCGGAGACCCGGTGACCACGCCCACGAACGCCAGCGGCTCGATCGTCTTCGCCGTCAATCCCACGGCGGGCGACACGATCACCTTGAACGGTACGGTCTGGACGTTCGTCTCCGGTAC
>CAZOTV010000210.1:0-2302 GCA_964582795.1 uncultured bacterium | reverse complement strand
GTGTGGCGCGCCTACCTCGATTGACCGAGGTGAGTGAGGTCTTCCGCGTCGGCACTCGTGCACTCGGCACCTGCGGCGCGCAGACGTCCCTACGCTGGCGGCACCCCGGGTAGACTGCCACGAAGGTGGAAGCGACCGACGACCTCCCCGTCTACGCCTCTCGATCCGATGCTCCGCGCGACCACCGCACGGCGGATGAACTCGCCGTTGCCGGGCTCACGCGACTCGGCGCACCGGTCGGTCTGCTCACGACCGGCATGGGCTCGACGGTGGCTCTGTACAGCACCAGCGAGGCGCGTCGTCTGCGCGACGGGATGTGGCCCCGCGCCTCGACGCTCGTGGAGCGGGCCGGTCGATCCCGGAAGGACGATGGAACCGAGGACCGTCACCTTGGCGGCACGCTCGCCGGAGCCGTCCATCACGGGCGCCGGACGCCGGTGCGCACCTCGCCGCTCGACTGGATCGCCGACCTCTTCGAGACGCCGTTCGTCGTCGTCGACACCGAGACCACCGGGCTCGGAGCGAGGGCCGAGATCATCGAGATCGCCGTCGTGGCCGCGGACGGCGCGACGCTGTACGAGAGCCTGGTGTGGCCGCACGCGGAGCACGTCCCGTCCGAGGTCACCAAGATCCACGGCCTGACCTTGCCCGATCTCGAGGGCGCGCCCACCTGGCCATCCGTCCTTGCCGAGCTCGACGCCCTCCTGCGCGGCCACCGCGTGATCGCCTGGAACGCCCCCTTCGACGACCGCATGGCGCGTCAGTCGAGCCGAGCCTGGCGCGTGGCGCATCCGCTGCCCGGCTTCGAGTGCGCCATGCGCGCGTACGCCTACGCGCGTGGCGTGGCGCGCGGGTCGATGCGACTCGAGCGCGCCGCCGCCGCGGAGGGCGTCCTGCGGGCGCGCCAGACGCACCGCAGTGCAGACGATGCCCGCCTCACGCTCGCGCTTCTGCGCAGGGTGATGGAGAAGCGCCGCACGCGCGCGTGATCCGAGCATGGCGGACTCCGTCCCCGTCGCGGACCCCGGTTCCGAGCCACGGCCGATCCGCAAGATCGTGCATGTCGACATGGACGCCTTCTTCGCATCCGTCGAGCAGCGCGACCGGCCGGAGCTGCGCGGCAGGCCGGTGGCCGTCGGTGGGAGCGGTGAGCGCGCCGTGGTCGCCGCTGCCAGCTACGAGGCGCGCGCGTTCGGCGTGCGTTCTGCGATGCCGATGCGGCGCGCGCTCCGCTTGTGCCCCGAGCTCGCCGTGGTACCTCCACGGTTCGACGTCTACCGGTGCGTCTCGGCGCAGATCCGCGCCGTGTTCCACCGCTACACCGACCTCGTAGAGCCGCTCGCGCTCGACGAGGCGTTCCTAGACGTCACCCGCCCCAAGCGCGGACCGCCCTCGGCGACGCTCGTCGCTCGGGCCATCAAGACCGACATCCGAGCCGAGACGGGCCTCACGGCGTCGGCCGGCGTGGCGAGCGGGAAGTTCCTCGCCAAGATCGCCTCGAGCCGGCACAAACCCGACGGGCTCACCGTCATCCTTCCCGAGGAAGCGGCCGCGTTCCTGGCCGCGCTCCCCATCGAGGCGTTCTTCGGCGTCGGACCGCGCACCGCCGAGCGGATGCACGCCATCGGCATCCGCACCGGCGCGGATCTGCGCAACCGAAGCGTCGAGGACCTCGAGCGTCACTTCGGGAAGGTCGGTCGCTTCTTCCACGCCATCGCCCACGGACAGGACGACCGGCCGGTGCAACCCGACCGCCCCCGCAAGTCGATCAGCACCGAGACGACCTTCGAACGCGACCGCCTTACCCGCGCGGAACTCGAGCCGGTGCTCGACGAGCTGACGCAAGACGTGGCGGCCGGCATGCGACGCCACGCCTTGGCAGCTCGCACCGTGAGCGTGAAGATGCGCTACGCGGACTTCCAGACCGTGACACGCAGCAAGACCGTGCCGATCCCGCTCACGGAAGCGGCGGAGGTGATGGCGGTGGCGGCCGCCCTGGCGTTCGACGTTCCGCGGCCCGCTGGACCGTTGCGTCTGCTCGGTGTGGGCGTGGCCCAACTCGTGCCGCGCGGCGCCGTGGTGGTGCAGCCTCGGCTCGCGTTCGCCGACCCCGAGGACGACGCGATCCGAGCTTCAAGCAACCGCGACCCCACCTTCTAGGGCGCGGAGCGGGCGCTCCGCAGTCGGTGGTTCGTCGCGGGCGCTCCGCAGTCGGTGATCCGCAACCGGTGATCCGCAACCCGTGATCCGTCGCCGCGCCCGGACCTCCGCACCTAGGCGCTGCCGGAACCCACGCCTTCCG
>CAZOTV010000209.1:0-2305 GCA_964582795.1 uncultured bacterium | reverse complement strand
AAGGTCCACGGGTCCTCACCCCAGGGCGCGCCAGCGTGCACAATGGCGACCATGAGCAGAGCCGTCGCGTCGCAAGCCAAGGCCGCTACGCACGTGGCGGCCTCGACCACGCCCGCAAAGGCCACGCCCGCCATGGCCACTCCCGCCGAGGCCAAGGCCAAGTCCAAGTCCGCCAAGACCAGTGCCAAGTCCGCCAAGACCAGTGCCAAGTCCGCCATGTCGGAGCCGGCTAGCGACCTCCCGTCCGCCCTCGCCAAACTCGAGTCCCTCGGGCACGAGAAGGTCCGCGCGCTCAACCGCAAGCGCGGCGCCGGCGACGCGCAGTTCGGGGTGCGCCTCGGCGACGTGCGCAAGGTGGCGAAGGAGATCAAGACCGACCACGAGCTCGCACTCGAGCTGTGGGACACGGGCATCCTCGAGGCGCGCCTGTTGGCGACCCTCGTCCTCCAACCGAAGCGGCTGACGCGCGACGAGCTCGACGCCATGGTGCGCGCGCCCGGCTTCGTGCAGGTGGCGGACTGGCTCGACTCCTACGTCACGCGCCAGCACCCCGAGAAGGAAGCGCTACGCCAGACCTGGCTGGCCGATGATGACCCATGGGCGCTGCGTGCCGGCTGGAGCCTCACGGCCGAGCGCGTCGGCAAGAACCCGGACGGGCTCGACCTCGCAGGCCTCCTCGACCGCATCGAGGCCGAGCTGACCAGCGCCGCTCCCGAAGCCCAATGGACGATGAACAACACCCTCGCCGGCATCGGCATCCACCACGCCGAGCACCGCGATCGCGCCGTCGCCATCGGCGAACGGCTGGGCGTCTACCGCGACTACCCGACGCCGAAAGGGTGCACCTCGCCGTTCGCGCCCATCTGGATCGCCGAGATGGTGCGGCGCCAAGGCTAGGGCGCCACCATGCGCGTCGAGTTCTCCGGCGAGGTGTTCGTCTGGCGTGGCCCGGCGCCGTTCTACTTCGTGGCGGTGCCGCCGGTCGAAAGCGACGACATCCGCGCCATCTCGGCGGCCGTCACCTACGGCTGGGGGATGATCCCGGTACGGGCACGCATCGGCGGCACCGAGTGGCGCACGTCGCTGTGGCCCAAGGACGGCGGGTACGTCGTGCCCATCAAGGCCGCCGTGCGAAGGGCCGAGGACTTCGGCGAGGGGGACGTCGTGGGCGTCCGGTTGGAAGCGTGGTGACATGACGCGGCCACCTCGCGTGGTGACATGACGCAGCCACCACGACCCGACACGCTCGCCGGATCGTCCGACGCGGTCACCACGCTCCAACTGCGTCTGATGCCGACCGAGGTCGTCTACCCGTTCCGAGGCGCTTGGCGAGACCTGCTCGGGGAGAGGCACAACGACGACGTCGTGATCCACGCCATCGCGGTGATGAACGGCTCCTCCGAGGTCGCGTCGGTGGCGTCGATCACGGTGGACGCAACGGAGCGCGGGCGTCTACTCCAGCGGGTCGTGTTGGACAAGGACGAAGTCGAGCAGCGCTCTGCGCCGGTCGTGGCGCGCGACCAGCTCGGGCTCCGGCGCCTGGTGGACTTCATCCTGTGGACGGACCAGGTGGTGCCACCGGGCATGGCGCTCTCCTCGAGCGCGGAACTGGAGCCGGGCCACGCCCTGATCGTGCCCAACGTCTACCTGTCGGTCCATCGGCGGCCGGACCGCTTGAAGATCACCGTGGACGCCGTGATCGACGGCGTGCCGCATGCCCTCGAGGCGGATCTGAGCGTCGTCGAGTACGCGAACCGAGTCAGGTACGGGCTGCCGGTGGAGGGAACCTGGCTGATGAAGGCAACCCCGAACACCGGCGTCCTCGATCATCACCGCTTCGGCGTGTCCAACGAGTTCGGCGTCGACTTCCTGCGCGTCGGCCCCGAGGGCGAGGTGTTCCGGAACGAGGGCAAGCAAGCGAGCGACTACTTCAGCTACGGCGAACGGGTCCTGGCGGCGGCGGACGGGAGGGTGGTGGCGGTCCGATTGTCCGAGGCCCAAGATCCGTATCGCTTCCAACCGAAGGAGGGCGAGACGGACGAGCAGTTCCGCGAGCGCCAACTGCGGGAGCTGCGCGCCGCGCTCGACGGCGACGTGGCGCGGTGGGCGGCGGGGAACTCCATCGTGATCGAACACGCGGCCGACGAGTACTCCGCCTACCTCCACTTGAAGGAGCACGGCGTGCACGTGAAGGAAGGGGAGGTCGTGCGCCGGGGTCAACACATCGCGGACGTCGGCAACACCGGGGACTCCTTCGGGGCGCACCTTCACTTCCAGGTGATCGACCGCCCCGATCTCGTTCGGG
>CAZOTV010000208.1:0-2306 GCA_964582795.1 uncultured bacterium | reverse complement strand
AGGTTGATCAGCACGTTGTAGTACGCGCCCTCGGCCCCGGCGCTGGCGCACAGCACGGCCACGCCGGCGTCGGAGAGGCTGTTCTCGTTGCCGATCTCACCGACCTCGGCGGCTAAGTCCAGGACCCGAACGGCGTGCTCGAGCACCGACAGGGGCACGCGCGTCGCCTCGCGGGTCGCCTCGGCGATCGCAAAGGTACGCGCCCGGCGTTGCTCGTCGCTCCCCTTCGGCAGGCCGAAGGCCGCCATCACCTGGTCGAAGGCCGCGGTGTCCTGGTCCATCGCGTCCAGCAGCAGGTCCTTCAGCTCCTGTGCCTCCTCGGCCATGACCAGCAACCGGTCTTGCGCCGCCTCGTACCCCTTCTTCCCGACGGTGAGGTTGCCTACCATCGCGACCAGTGCGGCAGCCTGCGCGGCCGACAACGCGGCCACCGAGCCGCCGCCCGGGGCGGGTGAGTCGGTGGAGAGCTCGTCGACGAACTCGCGCTGGGTCATCGACACTAGCCGCCCGTCCACCAACCCGGCGCGGTACTCGAGGACCCGCTCGTCCGGATCGAACGGGCCGAGCTCGCGCAGACCCAGGCTTTGAATCGCCGTCTCGACGATCCTGCGCCGCGGGATGCCGGCGGACTGCCCCGCCTGCTTCAGGTAGAACTTCCCCGCCGCCAGCAGATCGCCTTCGGGGATCAGGCCCACCAGCTCGCTGCCCGTCACACGCACGCCGCGGTCTCGGGCGCCCTTCCGGCTGGCCTCGAACGCGTCGTGCGGCTTGGTGACGGCGGTGTCGACGAGGTTGATCGACACCTGCGCGCGGTCGAACTCGGGCAGCACCCAGCCGACCGCCTTGCACGCCTCCAGTCGGTACGGTCCGGGCTCGCGGACGGTGTTCCCTTCGGCGTCCTTCACGATCTTGCCGGCGTCGTCGCGTTTGGCCCGGCCGGCCTCGCGGATGTCCAGCGCGATCTGGCTGGCGATCTTCTTCTGCCGCGTGTTCAGGTTGACGTTGTACGCCACCAGGAACCCGCGCGCGCCGACGGTGATGGCGCCGGAGCGGGCCGTGCGGTCGTTCCACTCGTTCGGTCCGAAGTCGGGCCGCCATTCGTCGGTGCCGAGCTTCTCGGCGAGCGCCTCGTACTCGCCTTGGCGCACCGTGGCTAGGTTCCTGCGGTCCTCGCGGGTGGCGGCAGCTTCGTAGAGGTAGACGGGGAAGCCGAGTTCCTCCCCGATCCGCCGGCCGACGCTGCGGGCGAGCGCCACGCAGTCGTCCATGCTCACGCCGCGCACCGGCACGAACGGCACCACGTCGGTGCTGCCGTGGCGTGGGTGGGCGCCGTGGTGGCGGCGCATGTCGATGAGCTCGCCGGCGCGCTTCACCACCCGGAAGGCTGCCTCTGCCACGCCATCGGGTGGACCGATGAAGGTGATCACGGTGCGGTTCGTGTCGGCGCCGGGAGCGACGTCCAGTAGGCGAACGCCGTCGACCTCTTCGATCACCGCCGTCACCGCGTCGATGACGCCGCGGTCACGGCCTTCGCTGATGTTCGGTACGCACTCGACGAGTTGGTTCATGGTCGGTACCTCGGTTCTACGTGGGGGCGTTGCGATCGTCGCGGCATCTGGGGTCAAGATAAGCGACGAGGGCGACGCCCAGGCCCGGGCACGGCGGAACGGCCCTCCTCCTTCAGGTACCGACCCAACGGCATTGCGGAACCTACTAGAAGACGAGTAGACCTACCAAGAATCAGGGAGGGGAGCGGAACCCCTCGTCGTCATCCACGCCCGCGGGGGAGTCGGCGCACCCGCGATGCCTCACCCCGCCGCTTCGAACGCCGCCCGCACGTACCCCACGAACTCGTCGTCCACCTCGTCCGCCGACGTCAGGTAGACGCGATGGGTGCACATCTGCCCCGCCGGCAGCACCTCGAGCCGCTCGGTGCCCGGCGCGCCGCGATGGTTGATGCCCACCTCCAGCCGACCGCGCGATCCTGGGCCCACCGTGGCGAACTGCTTCGCGCGGCGCAAGCTGACGTACGCCTTCTTGGGGGCCACCTCGAAGTCGCCCATGTCTTGCAGCCGGGCGACGACGGTCTCGTGCAGCGGGCGAAGGTCAGCCTTCTTGCCGGTGTAGATCGCGTCGAGTGGATCGGCATCGGCGGTGGCGACGCCGGAGGCGGCCTCGGCGCGCTCCCGGAAGTCGTGCACCAACATGCTGGCGTGTCCGTGGCCGAGACCGAGTTCTTCCTTGAGTCGCGAAACCATCTGGCCGTGCTTCAGCGCGCCCCAGCCGCCCATCATCGCGAAGATCTC
>CAZOTV010000207.1:0-2324 GCA_964582795.1 uncultured bacterium | reverse complement strand
AGGCTCCGGGCGCCCCGGAGGAGGCTCCGGGCGCTCCTGCCCTCGTCGGAGCGGGAGCGCCCCGACCGAACACCGCGACGCACGGCAGGTCGCCGTAGCGTTGGCGGATCTCTGCGACGCGGTCCGGCGGCACGAACACCGAGTGGTCGTCTCCCAACTCCTCGTACATGCGTTCCAGCACGCGGAAGAACGCTGCGTCGTCGGTCGCTGCCAGCGCCTCCGGACGGTAGCGCGCCCCGACCTCGTCCCAGTCGACGCCCACGCGCCCCAAGTCCCAGTAGCGCTCGGCGACGAGCCGCCACGCGGTATCGAACCGAGCCGGGAAGCTCGCTCCCACCGCCTCTTGCGCGACCACCGACTGCGCGGTGGCGAGCAGCAGCAGCACGACGACGAACCATGCGCGTCGCCCGAGACCGACGCCGGCACGACGCATGTCAGGCGGGCGAACTCGTGAGCGCGTTGCCGTGCCGCTCGAGTGTTCTGACGTCGAGATGGACGCTCTGTGCGCCGACCATGGTGGTGTTCAGCGCACCCGCGACGTTCCCGAGGCGGGCGGCGGTGAGCAGGTCGAGACCGGCCATGACGGCGTGGGCGAACGCCGCCGTGTAGTAGTCACCCGCACCCGTGCTGTCGACCACGTCGTCGACGTCGAACGCCTCGACCAACTCGTTGAGTTCCGGTGTGATGACGATCGAACCCATCTCACCGACCTTGACGACCATCTGCTCGATCCCGTGGGAACGCAGGTGGTGCACCGCTTCCGAGATGGTGCTCCGCCCCGTCACCGCGTAGAGCTCGCGTTCGTTCATGAGCAGGTAATCGACGCCCCGCACCAAGGGCACCAAGCGATCTCGCAGGGCGTTGACCGCGCCGGTTCCCAGGTCGACGAACGTCGTCAGGCGGTGCTTGCCGGCGTGCGCCAGCGCCTGCAGCGCGTACTCCTTCTGGCGACCGCCGACGAGGCTGTACGCGCTCATCACCAGCGCGTCGCACGCCGATACGTCCGCTTCGGCCAACTCGGCTGCGTCGAGCTGGCGACTGGCGCCGGCGGCGCTGATCATCGTTCGCTGCGCGTCAGGCGTGACGATCAACGTCACGCTGCTGGTCTGGAGATCCGGGTCCACCTGGACCAGAGAGGTGTCCACGCCCGAGGCGCGCACGTTCCGTAGCGCCAGCTCCGAGAACGGTCCTTTGCCGACGCGCGTGGCGATGCGCGTGGCGTTCTCGAGCCGGGCCAGCACGGTCGCGATGGTCCCGCCGGAACCGCCCGGCTCCATGACGGCGCGCAGCGCCGTGACCTCACCACCTGGTTCGGGGAACTCACTCACGAAGTACATCTGGTCGACGGTTGCGTCGCCGACCACGAAGAAATGGGCCATGCGCAGTCTGCTCCTGCCGGCGGTTCGCCGCGGCGGTTTCGTTGCTTAGGGCAGTATACTCGCACCTTCGGCGGCAAGGGGCCCGTCCGCGGCGAGCAGGTCCCTCAGTTCCCGGAACGTCGTGAGGTCGAGCGCTTCGGCGCGCACGCGCGGGTCGAGGCCGAGCCGCTCGAGTGCCGCCTCCGCGACCTCTCTCCGGTACCCGGCGTAGACCAGGTTGCGAAGCAGCGTCTTCCGGCGATGCGCGAAGCCTTGGTGGATCAACGTGAACAGCGCCGGATCCGGTTCGGCCCGCTCGTCCACGTCGATCCGCACCACGCTCGAGGTGACCTTGGGGGGCGGTACGAACGCGCCTGGCGGCACGTCGCGGACGATGCGCGCGCGGCCGTAGTGCGCGACGAGCAGCGAGAGCGCGCCGTAGGCTGGCGTCGAAGGCCCGGCGACCATCCGCTCTCCCACCTCGCGTTGCACCAGGAACACCAAACGTCGGAAGCTGCGCGACGCCAGCGCGCGTGCAACGACCACCGTGGCGACGTTGTACGGCAGGTTCGCGACCAGCAGCCCGCCCTTCTGGAGCGCATCGAGGTCGAAGGTCGTGGCGTCGGCATGAACCAGGCGCACGCTGCCGGCACCGCTCTTCTCGAGGTGATCGGCCAAGGTCTCTTGCAGTAGTGGAAGCAGGCGCCGGTCGAGTTCGACGGCAACCACGGCGGCGCCGCGCCGGGCCAGGGCACGAGTAAGGACGCCGAGGCCCGGACCGACCTCGAGCACGGGGTCGCCCGGCGCGATCTCGGCGGCGTCGACGATGGCGCGGAGCGCCGCCTCGTCCACCAGGAAGTTCTGGCCGAAGCTCTTGTCGGCGGCGAGTCCGTGCCTGCGCAGGAGCGCGGCCACGGTTCCGCGCGCGGTCAGCCTCGGTTCGTCCATCGCTGCGCCGCTCCTAGG
>CAZOTV010000206.1:0-2352 GCA_964582795.1 uncultured bacterium | reverse complement strand
GGGCACTTTACCGAGAGTTGGGTGGCTCCAGCTGGGATCACGTGCGCAGTGTCGTGTACCAGGGTGGGCGAGCGCGCCTCGCGGCTTTGACGCCGGCAGTGGCGATGACCGCGTCGCGCGGAGACGCAGACGCCCGGGCGGTGCTCGCCGCGGCCGGCGTCGAGTTGGCGCGCCTGGCGCAGGTCGTAGCGGGAAGGCTCGGTCAGGTACTGCCGGTGGCGTTGGCGGGCGGCGTGGCGCGTTGTGGGCCGGCGCTGGTCGAGCCGCTTCGCGCGGCGCTCCCCGCCGGCACACCGTTCTCGGTGGCGACGCGCGAGCCGGTCGAAGCCTCGGCCGAGTTCGCCCGCAAGTTGCTGAAGGGCGCCGAGACGTTGCCCGCCGGGCTCGACTGAGCCGAACGAGCGGTGACGTGTGGCCCCACCTACCCCTGGGTGCCGGCGGTCGTCGACGATTCGACGGGGTCGACGCTCCCCGCTCGAGCATCCGCCGCCTCGGCCAGTCGCCGCGTGAGCGCCGCCATGCCGCCGCCGAATGCGTACGCGCGAACGCCATCTTCACGGAGCCGCTCGGCAACCCAACGTGAACGCGTTCCGTGTAAGCAGAAACAGACGTAGGTTCGGTCCGGGTCGAGGCGCGCCCGTTCTTCGGAGGTCGAAGGTCCGATCTCGACCTCGTGGCCGGGCACGCGCCAGGGAGCACGAAGGGGCTCGGGGCGGCAGTCTAGGAGCACCGCTCCCGCCGGGACGTCGCGCGTGACGAGGTCGTCGGCTGCGGCGTGAGCTCCGCGCCCAAGGCTCGTGGCGTCCGTGCCGTCCGTGGCGGCTGTGCCGTACGTGCCATCTGCGCGGTACGTGCCACCCGCGCCGTCTGTACCGTCCGTGCCGTCCGTGGCGCCCGCGCCGTAGTCGTCCGCGCCATCCGCGTCCAGCCAGCCCTCGCCTTCCTGCAACACCCGCAGCGGGATGCGCGTCTCGCCACGGGCCACTCCGGCGACGCATGCTGCCAGCACGGCCTGCGTCATGTCTTCCTCTTCGGCCACCAGGCGCGCGTTCCGGCTGGCCGTGACCGGCCGAACCGGCGTGATGTCGCATTCCTCGCTCGCTTCGGCCGATAGCGACGCGGTGCCGATCGCGCGCGCCATGGCGATGATGTCGAGCTTGTCGCTGCCGATCAACGGCCGCAAGACGAGACGATCGGCCACGGCGTCGATCGCCCTCAAGTTGGCGAGCGTCTGTGACGACACCTGCCCGATCGACTCACCCGTCACCAGCGCGTCTACGGCGACCCGCGCCCGCCTGCGCGCCGCACCTGACATCGCCACCGTGCGCGCGTACGTCTCGATGCCATCCGCGACCGCTTCACCGCCGCGGATCATGACGCGCTTCAACGCCACCTGCCAGTAACTGGGCGTCACCGAGCGGCGCATCTCGTCGACGGCCGGCCGCAGGTCGATGACGTGGACATCGGGCCTGCTGCCGTACGACCAACGCTCGGACAACACCTGCGCCACACGCAACGCGGAACGCTCGGACGGGGCTTCGCCCAGCCGGAAGTGCACGAAGTCCACGATCACGCCCCGCCGCATCAACTGCCACGCCGCCACCACGGAGTCATAGCCACCGGACAGCAACGCCAACGCCCGCCCGCCGGTGCCGAGCGGCAGTCCGCCCGGTCCGGCGAAGCGTTGACTGAAGAACAGCGCGCCGCGCGGATCCAGCGCCACCTCGACGGTGACCTCGGGATCGGTCAGGTCGACCTTGGCGCCCGCGTTCAACGCCGCTCCGAGCGAACGCTCGACATCGACGGAACGGAACGCGTGGTTCCCGGAACGCTTGCAGCGCACGGCGTAGCGCTTGCCCTTCACGCGCTCGCCGAACAACCGCGCGCCGGTCTGCACGATGGTGTCGAGGTCAGGGGCGCAGCGCCCCTCGACGAACGAGAACGAACCCACGCCGAAGACGCGCGTCAGAACGTCTGCGGCCGCATCGGAGTCCACGTTCGCCGACGCGGCGTCGACATGTCCCGGCGCGGCGGCCACGTGCCCCGGCCCGGCGTCGGCGTGCCCCGGCACGGCGGCCGCACGTCCCGGCACGGCGTCGACTTCGGGAACGCGCGCGGCAGGGTGACTCGCCGGGCCGCCCGCATCGTCGCGCGAGCGCAGTCGGGCCATGATGCGCATCCCTCGCGACCACACGCTGACGTCGTAACCGGCGCGTTGCAGCGCGTCCTTCACGTTCCAACGCAACTGGCGCAAGAACACCGCGCGCGTCCCGCGCGCCTTGATGGTGATCTCGGCAGCGGGCCGGATCGTTACCAGCGGTTCACCGTGGTGATCGGTCGTTCGGAACGTGG
>CAZOTV010000205.1:0-2383 GCA_964582795.1 uncultured bacterium | reverse complement strand
CGGTCCCGGAACATCGGCCGAAGGGATGAGGCGCGCATCCTACGTTGGGTTGCGTCGGTACGGGGGACGCCGGACGCGCGCCGGCATACCGCCGCGTTACCTGGGACGACGCGACCGGCCCCGGCCAGCATCGAAGCGCGGTGCCGGAACCGCGACCGGACCAGCATCCGGCGTGGCTCCTCAGGCGGTGAACAGCGGCCGCATGTCGGCGCGCGCCACGAGCTGCTCCATGCGCTCGTCGCTCGGCTTGCCCGCGAAGCGTTCCACCGCGTCGAGCGCCTTGGGAACGAGTTCCGGGTCGCCCACGGTGTTCAGGAACACGTCCGGCACGGCCAGCACCCAGTGCGTGGCGGCGTCGATGTCCTCCTGCCGCGTGAGCGGCTCGTACCAGGTGCGCTCTTCCGGCGTGCGCACGGCCCACGGTCCCTTGGTGATGGCCTTGATCGTCTGCATCGCCACGTTCCGCTCACGGCACGTCGCCATCAAGCGCGCCACGTCGGCCGCGTAGCCCTCGTCCTTCATCAGGATGTAGCTGTACGGGAAGAGCACGCTGTCGAAGTCGAACGCCTCGAGGCTCCGAAGGTGCATGGCGGCGACGCCGAGGCCGTGGCCGGTGACGCCGATGTACCGCACCAGCCCCTCGTCCCGGGCTGCGATGCACGCTTCCAGCGCCCCGCCGGGGCCCATCGCGACCTCCCACTCGGCGGGATCGGCAAGGTTGTGAAGTTGGATGAGGTCGACATGGTCGGTGCGCAGGCGCTCGAGCGAGCGGCGGATCTCGTCACCCGCCGGGCCCGCTTCCCGCAGCCACGTCTTCGTCGCGAGGAAGAACCGGTCGCGTTCGCGCTCCATCCACGGTCCGAGGCGAAGCTCAGCGTCGTCGTAGTTGGCGGCCACGTCCACGTGGTTGACCCCGTGGGCGATCACCGTCTCCATCAGGCGATCGGCTTCCCCTTGCGGCACGCGCCCGAGCGCGAACGCTCCGAAGATGGCGCGGCTACTGGTGTGCCCGGTACGACCGAACGGTAGGAACTCCATGGCGACCTCCCGTACCTACTCAGCGTACCCGCTCAGTGCCACGAAGCGGTCGAGCGTCATGTCCGCGCCCGCCAGGCAACGAGGGCGATCCGGCGGGGTGTACACGCTGCCCCCGCCGCTGATGTCCTCGGCACGGTACGCAACCTGCGGCACGCCGTCGGGGGCGACGGACAGCGACGGTTGGCGCAGGAACCAGGCGGCCACGTTGCAGTCGGCGTACGGGATGACCGTGTCGGGCGGCATGTCGCTCCCGGCCTCGACCTTGGCGATGGCCCAGTCTTCGTCCTCGTCGGCGAGGCAGTCACTATCGCAATGAAGCAGGAAGATGTTGCCGCTGTAGGTGTATGCGATGCGCGGCCCCATGCCGCCGGTCAGCGCCAGGTCGATTCCATCGCCGAGATCACCGGTGAGAAGCGAGTTGCCTACCCAGCCGCCGCCATCGGGCTCCGCGCAGCCGTAGTCGCAGGCGAAGTACGCGAGGAAGCGACCCCCTTCGTCCTGCCCCAGCATCGCCAGTCGTGGCAACCCTTCGGGCGTCAGGGTCAACGACACGGCAGGGTCGATCTCTTCCACCCAACGGTCGGAGAAGGCGTACACGAGCCCAACGCCGGGCCAGTGGTCCTCTTCCTCGTTACTGCAATCGTGGTCACAACGCGCGTAGGCAACGATGTCACCCTCGTCGGTGGTGGCGACGGTGGCGAGGTGCGCCGCTCCGGAAGTGTCGTACCGGAGCGTGTTCTCCTGCCAAACTTGGCCGCTGATCTTGGCGACGCTCCAGCGGCCGGGCCCGTGACACCCCTTGTCGCAGGTCACCAGGAACGTGCCGGGCTCGGGCGCGCCGATGCCGAACATGGCGCGGTAGGCATGCATGACGAATCGCGGCCGACCTTGGGCGTCGAGTGCGAACGCTTCGCCGGTGACCTCCCGGTCGCCGCCATGATCGAGGATGGTGGTGACGCGCCAACCGTCCTGGCGCGTGCAGTCGCCGATGCAGCTGGCGTAGATGACCGTCGTGCCGGTGGCGATCAAGACCTGCGGCACGCCGCCGGTGTCGAGCGTCAACATCACGTTGTGCACCGTTCCCGCGTCGCCCGTCGGGAACCGCACCACCGCGAAGTCGTCGGGGCCGGCGCAAGGACCCGGGCAGTACGCGTAGAAGGCGTCGGACGGAACGTAAGCGGGGTACGCCAGGTGCACGCCACCGCGCGCGTCGACTTCGACCCGCGGGGCGTACGTGTTGGTGGCCTCCGCGCCGGTGGGAAGGAAGAAGGGCGTCGCCGACAGCGCAGTCCCGCCGAGAAGGGCGACGAGCAGGAAAGCCCGGAATCCACGTGCCATGGTCACT
>CAZOTV010000204.1:0-2393 GCA_964582795.1 uncultured bacterium | reverse complement strand
CCGCTACCTCACATGACGAACGTCATCCGCAACGGATGACCTTCGCGACTGCCGCCCGCCGGGGCGCAACCTGCACCCTGGGGGCATGAACGAGTTCACCCCCACCCCCATCCGTAGTGATCGGGCCGTCCGCGGCGTCAGCGCGGTGGCCGATCCCCACCCGAAGTCCCAGACCGCGCCGCTCGCCGACGCCCAAGCACGGCCGTATGCCGGCGTCGCGCCGCTCGCCAACACTTCGCCGCTTGCCAACACCGCGCCGCTCGCCGAGCTTCGCGGCGTCACCAAGCGCTACGGCGCAACCGTGGCCCTCGACGACGTCGACCTCGAAGCTCGTCCCGGCGAGGTGCTGGCGCTGCTCGGCCCGAACGGCGCCGGCAAGACCACCGCCGTGCACCTCATGCTCGGACTGCTTCGCCCCACCTCTGGCGAGGCGCGGCTGTTCGGTCACGACCCGCGCGCCGCCAGCGCCAAGATGCGCGTCGGCACCATGCTGCAGATCTCCGGTGTGCCAGCCACCTTGACGGTGCGCGAGCACCTGCGGTCGTTCGCCGCCTACTACCCCGCGCCGCTCCCCATCGATCACGTACTGGACGTCGCCGGGCTGAGCGACGTGGCTCGCCGGCCGTACGGCAAGCTGTCGGGCGGCCAGAAGCAACGGGTGCACTTCGCGCTAGCGCTCGTCGGCGACCCCGACCTGCTGTTCCTCGACGAGCCGACCACCGGCCTCGACGTCGCCAGCAGACGCGCCTTCTGGGAGCAGGTGCGGTCGTTCCTGCACGGCGGGAGAACCGTCGTGCTCACCACCCACTACCTGGAGGAGGCCGACGCGCTGGCCGACCGCGTCGTGGTGCTCGACCACGGACGCGTGCTGGCCGAAGGCACGCCCGCCGCCATCAAGAGCCGCGCCGCCGGCAGGCGCGTGCGCGCGGTCACCCACTTGGCCGCCGCCGAACTCGAGCTCCTGCCCGGCGTCGTGCACGTCCGCCGCGCCGGAACGTTCACCGAACTCCTCACCACCGAAGCCGAAACCACCATGCGCGAACTGCTGCAGCGCGATCCCGCCTTGACCGACCTCGAGGTCACGGGCGCCAGCCTCGAGGAAGCGTTCCTTGCGCTCACCGAGGATTACGCCGGAACCCAGGCCGGCACCGAGACGACCGCCGACACCACCGCCGAGACCACCACCGAGCCCACCGCCGACGCGTTCCGCGATCGCGACCACCAACCGCGCCACGACCGGCGCCACCTAGAAGGAGAAGGACGATGACCACCGGAACCTACCCGACCGGGGCGCCCGCGGCGATCACCGCCGACACGCCTTCCGCCCGCCCGAACCTTGCCCGCATCTTGTGGATCGAGTCCAAGACCGAGTTCGTCAAACTGCTGCGCCTGCCCGCCTACTCGGTGGCTACGCTGGCCTTCCCGCTCATGTTCTACCTGGTGTTCGGCGCCGCCTACGGGCGCTTCGAGGCGCAGGGCATCGACATGGCCACCTACCTAGTGGCGACGTTCGGCGCCGGCGGGGTGTTGTCCGCTTCGCTGTTCTCCTTCGGGGCGGGCGTCGCGTCGGAACGCGCACAAGGCTGGATGCTGCTCAAGCGCGTGTCGCCCATGCCGCCGGTGGCGTACTTCTTCGCCAAGACCGTGATGGCGATGGTGTTCGCGGTGCTGGTGGTCGTACTCATCACGCTTCTCGGCATGCTCACCCAGGGCGTTCGCATCGAGGCGCTCGCGTGGCTCCAGATGCTCGGCACGTTGCTCACCGGCGTGTTCCCGTTCGCCGCGCTCGGCCTGGCGTTCGGGTACCTGTTCGGCCCCAACTCAGCACCCGTCGTGCTGAACCTCATCTACACGCCGATGGCGTTCGCATCGGGGCTGTGGATCCCGATCTCGACGCTGCCCGACTTCGTTCAGAAGGCGGCGCCGTTCCTGCCCAGCTACCACTTCGCGCAGTTGGCGCTCGGCACCGTGGGCGCGGCACCTCGCGGCGACGCGCCGTGGCACGTCCTGGTGCTGGCCATCTTCACCGTCCTGTTCTTGAGCGTGGCCGTCTGGGCGTACCTGCGCGACGAGGGGCGGACGTACGGTTGAGCCTCCTTCGCCCGACGTGCGTATCCTACCGATGATGCGCCTGCACCCCACGAGCCCATGGCGCCGCTTCGCCGTTCCCCGGTCTGCGGCGCTGTGGCTCATCTACCTCGTGATGCTGGTGTTCCAACCGGCGTTCGACACCGGCCGCACCGCCGCCGACTGGCTGGCGGTCGTGGCCATGGTCGTGGTGTTCATCCCGCTGTACGGGTGGACCACGCGCCACGCCGACCCCAGGCCGTACTTCTGGCGCCGCGGCCCGGGCGCCCTCGTGGGCGTCGCCGCCATGGCCCTGATGGGTCTGG
>CAZOTV010000203.1:0-2432 GCA_964582795.1 uncultured bacterium | reverse complement strand
AGGCGCGCAACGAGTGGGTAGTGAGGAGCGCAGCGGGTTGGGTAGTGAGGTGCGCGGCGCGTGGATGCGCTCGATGAGTCCCGACCGCTAGAGCAGCCCGAGTTCCTCGGCTCGCCGCACGGCGGCGCGCCGGCTGTTCACACCGAGTTTGCCGTAGACGTTCTTCGTGTGGGTACGCACGGTGCTGAGGGACACCGCAAGCTCGCGGGCGATCTCCGGACCGGTCAGGTCGCTCTGGAGAAGTCGCAGCACCGACGCCTCTCGGTCCGTCAACGGGTCGATCATCTCCGCACCGAGTTCAACCACCGCGCGGCGGTCGGCTCGATGCGCGTCGCCCTTGGCGGTTTGGCTCGCGGGCCGCGACGCGTCGAAGGCCGTCAGAAGCCGCCGTGCGTACATGGAGGTCGCGCCACGCTTCGCGAGCTTCCGGAGCAGAGACTGCATGGCCGGCCCGTGCTCGACGAAGACCCGAACGTAGCCTTCCGCCTGGGAGTGCTCCAGTGCGCGCGCGAGCGGCGTCAACGCGGCGTTGCCGGCCCCGTCTCGCTCGAACGCGATCGCCTGGAGCGTCATGATCTCGATCGCGCTGCCGGTCCTCCCGCCCGCTTCTGCCGCCTCGAGGAGGCGCTCCAACAGCGTGAGCGTCTCTGCCATGGGCGTGTCGATCCGGCCCTGGCGGTGAAGCGCGATCCGCAAGCGGGCGTAGACAAGGTGTTCGAATTCGTGTACGTACTCGGGCTCGCCTCGCTCCGGAAGGCCTCGGGCCCGTGCCCACGCTTCGGCCTCGGCCAACCTTCCCTGCTCCACCCACACCCGTGCGCGCAACGCATCAACGGGCCGCAACGCCGGCATCGCGTTGCGGATCCGCATGCGGTCGGCTTCGTCCAGCAGCGCGAGTGCCCGCTCCGGGTTCCCCGACCGCGTGTGAAGTCGGGCCATGGCCTCGCGCACGCGAGCCTCGTCACCGGCAAGCACGCCTTGGTCGCCCAAGCCCTCGGCCGCGCTCAGATGCTCGGCGGCCGCTTGCTCGTCTCCCTGTTCGAGCAACACCTCGCCCAGGCCTACGTGCAGTTCCGACGTCCCGGGGACGATCTCGCCCGGGACCGTACCGACCAACTGGAACGACTCCTGGTACAGACGCGCGGCGTCTCTCAAGCGGCCCTGCGTCATCCGGATGTCGGCGAGTACGGAGGTGCCACTGATCGCGGCGGCGATGCTACCAGCCGCGCGGAAGCCGTCCATGGCGTCCGACAGGATGCGGTACGCCTCGTCCAGATCGCCGTTCGCCCAGTGGGCGAGGGACAGGAGCCCGAGCGGGATCCCCCGCCCGATGAAGTCGCTAGGTGGCAACACGTCCAGGGCGCGTCGCGCATGCGCGATGCTCGTCTCGGGCGCGCCGGTCGCCAAGGCGTGGTAGGCGCGCGCCGATGCGACCGTGGCCGGCAGGGCCCGGAGTTCGGGATCCTCCGCCGCTTGCGCTAGGTCGTTCGCCGCGCCCGCGCCCGCTCCCGCCTCCGTCCCCGCTCCCGCGCCCTGGCCCACGCCCACGCCCGCGCCCGCCTCCGCCCTCGCTCCCGCGCCCTGGCCCACGCCCGCACGCTGAGCCGCCCCCGATGCCAGCCACGCTTCCACCACCTGGAGGTGCCGCTCCGCGCCTTCCATCTGACCGGCGTTCAACTGCGCCCACGCGTACCCGGCGCAGAGCACGGGCCGGGACCGCACCACGTAGTCAGGGAGCGCGTCCGCCCACGTGAGCCACGCAGCCGTGCGGAACGCGGTGTTCATGTCGCGCCATGCCGCCTCGACCAGCCGGGCCGCGAGACCATGATCTCCCGAAGCCAGGGCGTGTCGCACTGCGTCCGTTGGCAGCCCGTGAGACTCGAACCAGGCGCTGGCCCTTGCGTGGAGAGCGGGCACCTCGTCCGGGTGCTCGTGTTGCAGGTGCGAGCGCAGCATGTCGGCGAACAACGCGTGGTACCGGTACCAGGTCCGCCTGTCATCCAGCGGGACGATGAAGAGGTTTCCGCGCTCCAACTCGTCGAGCAGCGCGCCGCTGCCACGCTCGTCGATCACGGCGTCGCACAGTGGGCCATGTAACCGACCGAGGATCGACGTCTTCAGCAGGAACGCACGAACGCGCTCGGATTGACGCTGGAGCACCTCTTCGACGAGGTAATCGACGATGAAGCGATGGTCTCCGCGGAAGGCGCGCACGAACGACGAGACGTCGTCACGCCCCCGCATCGAGAGGGCGGCGAGTTGCAGCCCCGCGATCCACCCTTCGGTTCGCGCCTCCAGTGCAGCGACGTCCTCGGCCGACAGCGCCACACCGAGCACGTTCCGGAGGAACGCCGCCGTCTCCTCCGGCGTGAAGCGCAGGTCGGCGGCGCGTACCTCGGTGAGGCGACCGGACGCGCGCAACGCGGCGAATC
>CAZOTV010000202.1:0-2456 GCA_964582795.1 uncultured bacterium | reverse complement strand
GCCGCAACCGCTGCCGCAACCGCTGCCGCAACCGCTGCCGCAACCGCTGCCACAACCGCCGCCACAACCCCCGCCACGACCCCCGCCTCAGCCCCCGCCACGACCCTCACCCCCAGGCATGGGCCCACGTCGACATCGGGACTTCTGACCCTTGCGAGGGTAGTTCCGGTCGTGTATCGCGAACTTGAGGGACCATCCCCTCTCGCGCGACCTATCGCGCTCGACGGGACGGCGCGAAGCGCGGACCACCCTCGCGTCACGCCGTCCGGCCCTCCGACGGTAGCGTGGCCTCCCGGTCCCTTCCGACCACAGCCGCCGCCTCGTGGGACGACGAGGTGCACCATGACACGCCTGTTCCGATGGTCACTCATGCTCGCCCTGGCGGTGGGTTCCACCGCAGCCTTGGGTCAGGCGCCCGCGCAGGTCACGGCGCCTTCGTCACAGCCCGGCGTCATCGGGGCTTTGGCGCCGAACGCCACCGCCCAAGGCACACTGACGGCGGTCGCCGACGGTGTCGCGTATCACACGTACTACATGGACGTTCCCGCAGGCGCGACGCGGGTCAGCATCACCCTCGACGCCGACATCGACCTCGACCTGGCCGTGAAGTACGGCTCCGAGATCCAGAGCTACCGCGCCAAGGCGGAAGGCGGAGACTGGGACTACCGCGACATCGAGACCGTGAACCCCACCGTTCTCACCATCGACCAGCCGCAGGTGGGACGCTGGTACATCGACGTCATCAACGCGTTCCAGGGCGGCACCCAGGGCACCTACCGCTTGAGCGTCGCCACCACCACGGCGGCCGCGTCGCCTGGCACGACCACCCCCGGCACGTTGCCCGGGAAGGTGGGAGCGGGCGCCCCTCCGTCAACGTCCACGGCGCCGACGCCGACCGTCGTGACCGCTTCCTCGAGTTCGTCGATGAGCGTGGGTGCGCTGCCGATCGAAGGGATCGCCAAGGGCTCGTTGATGTCTGCGAGCGGCGGACGGGCGTACCACACATACTGGGTCGACGTGCCTGCCGGCGTGGCGCGCTGGACGCTCACGCTCACCGCCGACGTGGACCTCGACATCGCCGTGAAGTACGGCGCAGAGATTCAGAACTACTCCGACAAGCCCAACGGAGATTGGAACTACCGCGACATCTCGTCCGACGAGCCCACGACCATGGTCATCGAAGCACCGCAGTCGGGGCGCTGGTACATCGACGTCTTCACGCTGCTGGAGCCTGGCATCGGAGGTGCGTATCAGCTCACTACCACCGCCGGCGGACAGGCCGCGGTGGGCGTCCCCGTGGTGACGCCACCCCCGGGCGCGACCTACGGCGGCACCTTCCGCATGGTGGGCGGGGATCTCGAGCTGGTCCTGATGCAAGGCGCCGACGGCTCGCTCATCGGGACCTTGCGCTCCGACGTGGCCGCAGCCACGGTGGACGGCCGGGTGGATGTCGATCGTGCCTACGGAATGGTGTACTGCGTCGAAGTCGACCTCTACCTCGAAGCGCTGCTGACCAACTCGGGGATGGAGTTCGTGGTCTACGATCTCGACGACGCGGGTGTCCCTGTCGCGGCCAGCGAACGGTACCGGCTGTTCGAGCGCGTAGGGTCGAACCCGTGAGGCAGGTCGAATCCGTGAGGTAGCTGGGGCGGGGTTCGCTCGTGGGCGAGCGCCGCCGCGTACTGCCGCGTGCGCCGTGCACGGCCGCGTGCGCCGTGCACGGCCGCGTGCGGCTTGTACGGTCGCGTGCGCCGTGCATGGTCGCGTCCGCCTTGTGCGGCCGCGTGCGGCTTGTGCGGCCGCGTGCGCCGTGCAACACCCCGCGGCGCTGGCCTTTCGCCCGTCCACCGAACCAAGGCATCACCGAGCCGCCCGACTGTGTCTATATTGGTGCGCTGGGGGAACGCTCCCGCGCGCGGCGCGCCGCGCGCTCGGCCGGACGCCCGCCGCTGCGAACGATCGTCGCGCGGCCCCGTTCGCACCGCCGCCGGCCGGGTGGGTACCGGCCCCCGACCACCGCCGCGGCCTTCGTTGCAAACGAGGTGCAAGGATGACACGCTTCTTCCGGTGGGCGCTCGCGCTCGCCATCTACGCTTCGGCGTTCGCGCTAGCCCAGGCGCCCGCGCAGGTCACGGCGCCGTCCGCGGACTCGGGCACTGTCGGCGCGTTGGCGCTCGACGGGGTAGCGCAAGGCGCGATCGTCGCGGTGTCCGGCGGCGTCGCGTACCACACCTACTGGATCGACGTTCCCGCGGGCCTGGCGAGCTGGACGCTGACCCTCGACGCCGACATCGACCTGGACATCGCCGTGAAGTTCGGTTCCGAGATCACCACCTACGTGGAACCCGCCGAAGGTGGCGACTGGGACTACCGCGACATCGACACGGTGAACCCCACCACCGTCCTCATCGAGCGCCCCCAGGCGGGCCGCTGGTACGTCGACGTGTTCAACGCGC
>CAZOTV010000201.1:0-2483 GCA_964582795.1 uncultured bacterium | reverse complement strand
TTCCTGAACGACGAGCGCGTGTTCGAACCGAACGAAGCGACGCGCAAGGGCGCCACCGCGTTGCTCGACGAGTTGGCGCGTTGGACCGAGGCGATGAGTGTGGTGCGGCGCGGGGTCGTCACCACGGCCCGTGAGCGGGTGCATACGACGGGCAGCGGACTATCTACCAGCGCGATCCTCGAGCATCGGGACGCCGATCGCCGTTGACCGTCGTCGACCAAGCGCGGCTGGGCCTCGAGGCCCCCCAAGACCACATGAGCGGACCCGGCCCCATCGACCTACCCGACCGCTAGCACCCCGTCACCGGCGCGGCGACGTACGATTCGGCCATGCCGAACGATGCCGAGCGTCCCGAGTCCACCAGCGTCACCTCCACGACCGCGCCACAGGCCGCCGCAGCCGCCGCCCCGTCCCGTGACCCGCAGGACAACATCGTCGTCACGCGCCACCGCGTGACCATCCAGGGCAAGCAGGTCGCCTACACCGTCACCACCGGCACCATGGTGTTGCGCGAGGAGTCGGTGGGCGAAGGCGAGCAGGCCGGCAAGTTCGAGGGTGTCAAGCCCAAGGCCGAGGTGTTCTTCGTGGCGTACGCGAAGGACGGCGTGAAGGACGTGAGCAAGCGCCCCATCACCTTCAGCTTCAACGGTGGCCCGGGCTCGTCGTCGGTGTGGATGCACCTGGGGCTGTTCGGACCGAAACGCGTGGAGCTCGATGACGACGGCTTCCCGTCCAGGCCGCCGTACCGCCTGGTGCCGAACGACGCGTCGCTGCTCGACCTCACCGACCTGGTGTTCATCGATCCCGTCAGCACCGGCTACAGCCGGCCGGTGGAGGGCGTGAAGGCGAAGGACTTCCACAACGTCGACAAGGACGTCGAGAGCGTCGGCGCCTTCATCCGCCTCTACACCAGCCGCTACGGCAGGTGGGGCAGCCCGAAGTTCCTCGCCGGCGAGAGTTACGGCACCACGCGCGCCGCCGGACTGGCCGGGCATCTGCAGCAGCGCCATGGTGTGTACCTGAACGGGCTCATGCTGGTGTCCGCCATCCTCGATTTCGGCACCGCCCGCTTCGGCCCCGGCAACGACCTACCCCCATTGCTGTTCCTTCCCACGTACACCGCCACCGCGTACTACCACGGCCGGTTGTCGCCCGAACTGCAGGCGCTTCCGCTGAAGGACGTGTTGGCGCAGGTCGAAGCGTTCTTGCACGACACCTACGCTCCGGCGCTGTTGCGTGGGGACCAGTTGCCGGAGGACGAGCGCGCGTCGGTGCGGCGCGAGTTGGCGCAGCTGACCGGTTTGAGCGAAACGTACATCGACGCCACCGACCTGCGCATCGACATCTTCCGCTTCACGAAAGAACTGCTGCGCGACCAGGGGCGCACGGTGGGTCGTATCGACAGCCGTTACACCGGGGTGGACCGCGACGCGGCCGGCGAGCGCTTCGAGTTCGACCCCAGCATGGCCGCTACCCAGGGCCCGTACACGGCGACGTTCAACGACTACGTGCGGGGGGAGTTGGGGTTCGTGTCGGATCTTCCGTACGAGATCCTTGCGAACCTGTACGAGTCTTGGAGCTACAAGGACGTCGAGAACCGCTACTTGAACGTGGCCGAGACGTTGCGCAAGGCGATGAGCATCAACCCGTTCCTGAAGGTGCACGTGGCGAACGGGTACTACGACCTGGCCACGCCGTACTACGCGACGTTGCACACGTTCGCGCACATGGGGCTGACGCCCGAGGCGCGCCAGAACGTGAGCATGAGCTTCTACGAGGCGGGGCACATGATGTACGTGCATCGGCCGTCGTTGTTGGCGTTGCGTGAGGCGCTGGCGGGGTTCATCGCGGAGGCGGTGGAGGGGTAGGGCGGAGGCGACTCGGTCCTGGAGCGGTACGCTTGCCCATGGCCGACGCGTTCCACGCTCCCACCGACAGCCCGTACCGAGTTCCGTTCGACGGCGCGTTCACGTTGGCGGACGCGCCGACGGCGCCGCCCGATGACGCGCCCGACCGTAAGGCGAACGAGAAGGCGCTGAAGAAGGCGCGCAAGAAGCTTCGCGATCTGCAGCGCGAGTTGTACGCCGACGATCGGTACTCGGTGCTGCTGTTGTTCCAAGCGATGGACGCCGCCGGCAAGGACGGCACCATCCGCCACGTACTGCGCGGCGTGAACCCGGCCGGGTGCCAGGTGACGTCGTTCAAGCAGCCTTCGGCCGAGGAACTCGATCACGATTACCTGTGGCGCATCACTCGCGCACTGCCGCAGCGTGGGCGCATCGGCGTGTTCAACCGCAGCCACTACGAGGAAGTGCTGGTGGTGCGCGTGCATCCCGGCATCCTCGCCAACCAGCGCCTGCCCAAGGCGGATCCGGCCACCATCTGGGACGAGCGCCTGGCCAACATCGCCGCGTTCGAGCGGCACCTCGCGCACGAGGGCACGGTGATCGTCAAGTTCTTCCTGCACCTCTCGAAGGAGGAGC
>CAZOTV010000200.1:0-2539 GCA_964582795.1 uncultured bacterium | reverse complement strand
ACCGGAACGGCGCCCCTGCCGCGCCCCTAGAATGATCGCATGGGCGTGCCCGTGGACGAACTCCTGGACGTACTGGACGACAACGGCAACCCAACCGGCGAACGGAAGCCGCGCTCGGCCGTTCACCTGGACGGCGATTGGCACCGGGCGCTTCACCTCTGGGTGGTGCGAGAGGGACACCTGGTGGTGCTGCAGCGCCGGGCAGTGGGCAAAGACCTCGAACCGCTCAAGCTCGACGTCACCGTCGGGGGGCACTACCGCGCCGGCGAGCTGTTCGTCGACGTGCTGCGCGAAGCGGAGGAGGAGATCGGCCTGGTGCTGCGCCCCGGCCAGGTGGCCTTCCTCGGCACGGTGCGAAGCGAGCGACGCTACCCCGACCTGGACCCGCCGCGCATCGACCGGGAGTTCCAGGAGATCTACGCCACGCACGACGACCGGCCGCTCAGCGCCTACGCACAGGAACCGAAGGAAGTCGACACGCTGTACGAGGTGCCGCTCGACGGCGCCATCGCGCTGTACCGCGAAGGACGGCATGTGGCGGCCGCGGGGTTCGACGTCATGCGGCGCGTCAGCAACGCGCTCCTGGTCGAGGACGACGTGATCGCACAGGGTCGCGAGCTCACCGCCCAGGCGCTCGAGCGGGTGCAGCGCTGGGCGAACGGCGAGGACGCGGACGCCCTCGCCGGACTCCCGTTCGAGGTGAAGGTCGTCAGCTGACGCTCAGCCCTCGATCACCGTCGGCACGATGAGCGGGTTGCGCCCGGTCGCCTTGCGCAGGTAGCGCCTGACCGGGTAGTAGATGTCATCGCGGATGTCGTTCAGGCGGCGCTTCTCGCGCACGCCTTTCTGCAGGCTCTCCAACGCGATCTTGTGCACCTCGTCCTTCAGACCGTTCTGGCCCTGCACCACGCCGCGCATGATCACCTCGACCATGGGGCTCTTGCTGGCCAGCGCCATGATCACCACCACGCCCTCGGCGGAGAGCGTCTGGCGGTCGCGGATGATCGGCTCGGTGACCTCGTCGCCGGTCTTGCCCATGGTGTCGATCAGTACGACGCCGGCGTCGACGTTGCCTGCGACCTTCACGTCGTCCTTGGAGACCTCCACCACGTCGCCGTTCTCGACGATCAGCGTCTTCTGCGGCGGGTGGCTCATGATGTTCGCCAGCCGCTGGTGATGGATCTGGTGGCGCATCTCGCCGTGCCACGGGATGAAGAACTTCGGGCGCGTCAGGTCCAGCACGAGCTTGAGCTCTTCCTGGCTGGCGTGCCCCGACGTGTGGACCTTGTACGCCGGCGGGTAGAGCACGTTCACGTTGCGCTCGTAGAGCATGTTGATGACGCGGTTCACGGCCTCTTCGTTGCCCGGGATGGGGTTGGAGGAGAGGATGACGGTGTCGCCCGGCTTCAAGGAGATCTTCCGGTGGGTGCCGGCCGCCAGGCGCGACAGCGCCGCCATCGGCTGGCCCTGCGAGCCGGTCACCAGGAACAGCACCTTGTCATCCTGCAACGAGCCCAGGTCATCCGTGGCCACGAACGGGTGCTTCGACTCGAGGTAGCCGAGCTCGTGCGCGATGTTCATGTTCTTGACCATCGAGCGGCCTTCCATCACCACGCGCCGGTCGTACTTCTCGGCGACCCGCACGAAGTTCTGCAGCCGGTGCACGTGGCTGGAGAAGGTCGTGACGATGACGCGGCCCTTGGCCTTCGCGACGATCTCGTCGACGGCCAGCATCACGTCACGCTCGCTCGGGGTGTAGCCGGGTCGTTCGGCGTTGGTGCTGTCGGAGATGAGCAGCAGCACGCCCTCCTGGCCTGCCTGCGCCAGCTTGTGCAGGTGACTGGTGCGGCCGTCGGCGGGGTTGTAGTCGAGTTTGAAGTCGCCCGAGTGCACGACTCGCCCGATGGGCGTGTGGATCACCAGCCCCGAGTTGTCGGGGATGGAGTGCGTCATCTGGAAGAAGTCGACGGTGAAGCTGTTGCTGATCTTGATGCGAGCGTCGGTCGAGATCTCGCGCAGGTCGACGTCGGACTCGGAGAGCTTGAACTCGTCGAACTTGCCGCGCAGCAACCCCAGCGTCAGCTTCGCGCCGTACATCGGGATCTTCGGAAGAAGCCGGATCATGTACGGCAGGCCGCCGATGTGGTCTTCGTGCCCGTGCGTCAGCACCCAGCCCTTGATCTTGTGAGCGTTCTCGACGACCCAGTCGATCTTCGGCACCAGGATGTCGACACCCAGCATGTCCGCGTCGGGGAATGCCAGGCCGCCGTCGATGAGGAGGATCTCGTCGTCGTACTCGAAGGCGAACATGTTCTTGCCGATCTCGCCCATGCCGCCGATCGGGATCATCTTCAGCTTGCGCTCGTCCGCGGAGCCGCCGGCGCGACGCCCCTGCGTGCCGCCGGCCTTGCTGGCGTCGCTACGGCCCGCGTTCGCGGGGCTGCTTCCGCCTGCCTTGGCGCCTTCGCCGCCTGCCGGCTTGCGCCGGCCGCGGCGGGCGCGGCCCTGCGGCTTGTTCGCCTGCGCTGCGTCGGTGGTC
>CAZOTV010000199.1:0-2551 GCA_964582795.1 uncultured bacterium | reverse complement strand
GGGAGGGTGGTCGTACGGTGGGTGCGGGTGTCGTCACCGCCGTCGTGAAGTAACCATGGCCACCCCCAAGATCCGCATCAAACTGAAGGCGTTCGATCACCGCAGCCTCGACAGCTCGGCGACCAAGATCGTCGAGACCGTCAGGCGCACCGGCGCCAAGGTGGCAGGCCCCGTGCCGCTACCGACCCGCATCCGGCGCTTCTGCGTGCTTCGCAGCCCGTTCGTCGACAAGGACAGCCGCGAGCACTTCGAGATCCGGACCCACAACCGGCTCATCGACATCAAGTCGCCGACCAAGAGCACCATCGACTCCCTCATGCATCTCGACCTCCCGACCGGGGTCGACATCGAGATCAAGACCGTCGGAGGACGTTGACCGTGAAAGGCATCCTGGGCACCAAGGTGGGCATGACCCAGATCTGGCGCGACGATCGGCTGGTGCCGGTCACCGTCGTGCTGGCGGGTCCTTGCCCCGTGGTGCAACGTAAGACCCCGGCGACGGACGGCTACGAGGCGGTCCAGCTGGGATGGGACGAGGTGCGCGAGAAGGCGGTGAACAAGCCGCTGCTCGGGCATTTCCGCCGCGCGGGCACGGCGCCGCAACGGCACCTCGTCGAGTTCCGCGACTACGCACCCGAGGCCGACGAGGTCAACGTCGAGATCTTCGCCGCCGGCGAGAAGGTCGACGTCACGGGCACGTCCAAGGGCCGCGGCACCGCCGGCGTGATGAAGCGCTGGAACTTCGCCGGTATGCCCGCTACGCACGGCACCAAGAAGAAGCACCGCCACCCCGGCTCGATCGGCCAGCGCAAGTTCCCCGGCCGCGTCTACAAGGGCAAGCGGATGGCCGGTCAGTACGGTGCCGAGAACGTCACGACCATCGGCCTCGAGGTCGTGGAAGTACGTCCTGATGACAACCTGCTGCTGCTCAAGGGCGCCGTTCCGGGCCCGAACGGCGGCGTGGTCGTGGTCAAGGCGTCCAAGAGGAAGGTGAGCTGATGCCGGTCACGGTCGACGTCATCGGCAGCGGCCGCAAGGTCACGCTCGACTTACCGGAGCCGAAGGAATCGGTTCTGCATGAGGTCGTGGCGTGGCAGCTCGCGAAGCGACGGCGCGGAACCGCCGCCACCAAGACCCGCGGCATGATGTCCGGGTCCACCGCCAAGATCTACCCGCAGAAGGGTACCGGTCGCGCCCGTCACGGCAGCCGCAAGGCGCCGATCTTCGTCGGCGGCGGCACCACGTTCGGGCCGCAGCCGCGCGACTACGGCTACACGCTGCCCAAGCGCGTGCGTCGCCTAGGGCTCCAGATGGCGATCGCGACGCGCGCCAACGACGGCAAGCTCACGCTGGTCGACGGCTTCGGCATCGGCGGCAAGACGCGGGAGTTCGTCGCTTGGGCGAAGAGCCACGGCATCGACGGCTCCGAGCGCGTGCTGCTGGTCACCGACGACGAGCTCGCCCGGCGCGCCGCACGCAACCTGCCCTGGGTGGACGTGCTCGCAGGCGCCGGCCTGAACGCGTACGACATCCTCCGGGCCGATCGCGTCGTCGCCGACGCCGCCTTGTTCGACAACGGGGAGGAGGGCGCGTGAACCCCCACGACGTCATCCTTACCCCCGTGCTGAGCGAGAAGGCCGTCACCGCCATCGCCGATGGCAAGTACGCCTTCTACGTTCACCCGCACGCGAACCGCACGCAGATCAAGGAAGCCATCGAGACGGTGTTCGAGGTCGACGTCACCAAGATCAACCTCGTCAACGTGCGCGGCAAGCTCAAGCGCCTCGGGCGCTTCGCCGGCCATCGCGCGAGCCGCAAGAAGGCCATCGTCACCCTGAAGGCCGGGCAGCGCATCGAGCAGCTCGAAGGCCTGTCGTAACGGAGGGAGGGAAACCATGCCTACCAAGAAGTTCCGTCCGTACACCCCCTCCCGCCGTCAGATGACCGTCTCGGATTTCGCCGACGTCACACGCGACACGCCGGAGAAGTCGCTCGTTCGTCCGATCTCGAAGAGCGGCGGCCGCAACAACCGCGGCCGCGTCACGTCACGCTTCCGGGGTGGCGGCCACAAGCGTCGCTACCGCGTCATCGACTACCGTCGGCGTGACAAGGAGGGCGTGCCCGCCAAGGTCGCCGCGGTCGAGTACGACCCCAACCGTAGCGCCAACATCGCGCTGCTGCACTACGTCGATGGCGAGAAGCGCTACATCATCGCGCCCGACAAGGTCGGCGTCGGCAGCATGATCGTGAGCGGACCCGAGGCCGAGCCCGTGCCCGGCAACGCCATGCCGCTCCGGTTCATCCCGGTGGGCGCCACCGTGCACGCCGTCGAGATGGTCCCTGGCAAGGGCGCGCAGTTGGCGCGCTCGGCCGGCACCAGCATCCAGATCCAGGGACGCGACGGCACCTACGTCACCGTGCGGATGCCCTCGGGGGAACTGCGCCGTCTGCATGGCGAGTGCTACGCCACCGTCGGCACCGTCGGCAACTCCGAGCACAAGAACATCGTCATCGGCAAGGCGGGCCGCAAGCGCTGGATGGGGCGCAAGCC
>CAZOTV010000198.1:0-2603 GCA_964582795.1 uncultured bacterium | reverse complement strand
AGCACCAGTTGCTCAGGAGGCGCGCCGGTTCGCTCCAACAACGCGGCCAGGTGTTCGGGTAGCCCCGGGTCCGAGACCGTCTGGGCCGAGAGGTTCACGGACAGACGCAGGTTCGAGCCCGCCGCCGCCCAGGCCGACAACTGCGTGCTTGCGGCACGGAGGGTCCATTGGTCTAGCTGCCGCACGAGGCCGGTGTCCTCCGCCAGCGGCACGAACAAGCCAGGGGGAACGGCGCCGCGTTCCGGGTGGTTCCACCGCGCCAACGCCTCGACGGCGACGATCTGCCCGTCGTCGAGGCGGCAGATCGGCTGATAGGCGAGTTCGAGGCCGCCGTTCTCGATGGCGTCGCGTAGGTCGCTCTCGAGGTAGAGACCATGAAGCGTGTAGGCGCTGTCGCCGTGGCGGAAGAACTCGAAGGGCACGCGCGCGCTCTTCGCGCGGTACATGGCGGACTCGGCGCGCTGCAGCAACGTAGCGAGGTCGAGCCCGTCGCGCGGGAAGAGGGTGACCCCGACGCTCGCCTCCAGCCGGACGTCCCGGTCGCCGGTCGGGTAGGGCTGCGCGACCGCCTTCGCCACCCGGGCGACGGCTGCCCCCGCAGCGCTCTCGTCGACGTCGGTGAGGACCATCGCGAACTCGTCGCCGCCCAATCGAGCGACGTAATCGCCGCTGCGCACCAGGGCGTCGAGTCTGTGCGCCAGGTCGCGCAGGATGCGGTCGCCTTGCCGCCGTCCGAGCGCGTCGTTGACGGCCTTGAAGCGGTCTAGGTCGAGCAGCACCACGGCGGCGCCTTGGTTCCTGCTGGCGCTGCGGTCGAGCACGATGGCTGCAGCGTCCTCCAAGTAGCGCCGGTTCGGCAGGCCCGTGACCGGGTCCAAGAACGAGCGCTCCGCCAGGCGCAAGGACAACGGCACCAGCGCCGCCAAGAACCCGACCGAGATGATCGCCACGCCCAACGTCACCAGCCAGCGCGCCACCACCATCTCGGAGCGCAACGGACCGAGGTTCTGGATGACCTCGACGGCGCCGCCTGCGAAGCCCGACACCTTGAGGGGTACCAGCACACCGTAGGTGCGGACCTCGGGAGCCATCAGACGGTTGTCGAGCCGCGTCGCGCGTTCACCGGCGAAGGCCCGCGCGAGCGCGTCGTCGGGTGCAGGGCGCATGCCGATGAGGTTGGAGTTGTCGGCGTAGACGACCGTGCCGGTCGCGTCGTAGACCCGCACGGAGAGGGTGCGCGGGTTGGCAAGCAGGTTGTTGCCGAAGCGCTCCCAGAACCCGCCGTAGGGCACCCAGGCCGTGTCCGCTTCCGGCTTGGCGGGTTCTGCGGGCGCCGCCAGACCGGGAGAAGCGGCGCCGCGGTCCCGCGCGGGGACGTCGGCGCTCGACCTGCCGGCTTCGGCATCGGCCGCGTCGGCGGCTTGCTGGCGTAGGAGCCCTTCGACGTACGACGCGACCTCGGCGCTCCCGGCATTCACGAGCTGGCCGGTGGTGCGCATCAGCACGACGCTGCCCAAGATCCACGCCAACGCGAGCGCCGGCAAGACGATCCCGAGCGCGACGGAAACGAGGTAACGCCGTACCGGGTTGGTGCGGAAATCGTGCCGCCACCAGGCGCTGAGTCGTCGCCTCCGCCGGCGAGCCGTGGGCTCGGGGGAAGGAGGAGGCGGGATCGGGCGGGCGCGGTGCATGGTCGCCGCGATTCTGTCACGCGACGGGCGTTCCCGGTGTGACGAGCGGTGACATGCCCTGCCAGGCGCACCGGCCGCCACCTCAGGCGGCAGTATGATGGCCGGACGTTCACGACGAAGCGTCCGGGAGATGGACACCATGAGAATCCTTGTCAGCAACGACGACGGCGTCTTCAGCCCCGGGATCCTGGCGTTGTCGCGCGTCGCCCAGGAGTTCGGACAGGTCCGGGTGGTCGCGCCCGACGTCGAGCAGTCCGCCATGAGTCACGCCATCACCGTGAGGCGACCGCTGCACTACACCAAGACGCCGATCGACGGGCTGGAGGCGTACCGCGTCGACGGGACACCGGCTGACTGCGTGGCGCTCGGCGCGCATCACTGGGACAAGGTCGACTTGGTGTTGTCCGGCATCAACCTCGGCCACAACCTCGGCCACAACATCTGGCACTCGGGCACGGTGGCGGCGGCGAAGCAGGCGGCGTTCCTGCGGATCCCGGCAGTCGCCTTCAGCGCGCCGTACAGCGACACGCCGGTCGACTACGACCTGCTCGCGCCGTTCGTTCGCGAGGTCATCCGCGGCTTCCTGGCGGTGCCGGACATGACCCTGCTGAACGCCAACTTCCCCACCGAACCCCGCGGCCTCATGTGGACGCGGCAGTCGGTACGGCACTACGAAGGCTACGTGGTACCCGGAGAGGATCCGATGGGCAGGCGGCACTTCTGGTTCGCCGAAGAGCCGCAAGAGCAAGTCGAAGAGGGCACCGATCGGTGGGCGGTCGAGCATGGGTACGTGGCGCTGACGCCGCTTCGGCTCGACCTCACCGACGAGCCGCTGCTGGCGCGCGCGCGAGCCGTCGCGGAAGGCGTGGGTTCCGGCAGCGCCTAGGTGCGGAGGTCCGGGCGCGGCGACGG
>CAZOTV010000197.1:0-2611 GCA_964582795.1 uncultured bacterium | reverse complement strand
CCTCACTACCCAACCCGCTGCGCTCCTCACTACCCACTCGTTGCGCGCCTCATCACATCGGGTGATGACGCCTCATCACATCGCTGCCTAGCCTCTTCTCGGCGCCCGGAACCGAGGCGCCCACGCGGAGGTCGAAACGCATGGCAGCATGTACGAACACCCCAACGAGCGGTCCCGCCGGATCCCCGAGCGGCGCAAGCAGCAGCGGCCGTTACGAGATCCACGTCCGAGGCCACCTGGCCGACCGCTGGGTCGAGGAGTTCCCGGAGTTCGAGCTCCTTCGTGAGCCTGACGGAACCACACGGCTGACAGGACCCGTCGTCGACCAGGCCGCGCTGCACGGCCTGCTGCGGCGCGTGCGCGACCTCGGATGGCCGCTGCTCGGCGTGGTCCGTGTTCACGATGACGCACCCAGCGATGCGCTGGGTCCCTCCGACCGGCCTCTCGAGGCCGAGGCGTCCGAGGCGTCCGAGGCGTCCGAGGCGTCCGAGGCGTCCAAGGAGTCCGTGTCAGAGGAGGGGCGACCGTGACCGACCCCTAACGAACCTCGACGCGCCTTCGCTATTCCCGCCTCGACCACGTCGCTACCTGCGGTACGTAGCAAGTCGCACGCCAAGACGCCCACCCCGAGCCCATCCGGATGGCAGATGCCCATCCCACCTCAACGAAGGAGAACCAACCATGAGCCAGCCCGTCCCCACTGCTTCCGTTCCGACCGCGTCCCTGCAGGCCGCCGCCTCGACTTCCGGCGTCCAGAAGACGGCTCGCACCGCCGGGTTCCTGTACTTGATCCTCGCCATCTGCGGCGGCTTCGCCGAGTTCTTCGTCCGCCAAGCCCTGATCGTGCGAGGGGACGCGGCGGCCACCGCCAGCAACATCCTGGCGAACGAGTCGGTCTTCCGGCTGGGGGTGGTAGGGGAACTCCTCGGGCAGGTCGTCTTCGTGATGCTGGTCTTGGCCCTGTACCGGATCCTCAGGCACGTCGACAAGCGCCAAGCCGTGTTGATGGTGAGCTTCGTGCTCGTGGCCGTGACCATCACGGCGTTCAACATGCTCAACCAGTACGCCGGGCTGCAACTGCTGAGCGACGCGAGCTTCCTCCAAGCGTTCGACGCGGGCCAGCGGCAAGCGCTCGCGTTGACCTTCCTCGACATGCACCAAGCCGGGTACATGATCGCCCAGGTCTTCTTCGGTCTCTGGCTGCTGCCACTCGGGAACCTGATCTGCAAGTCCGGCTTCCTGCCGCGCGTCGTCGGTGGTCTGTTGGTGCTCGCCGGCGTCGGATACCTGGTGGACGTGGCGACGTTCTTCCTGCTCCCGAACTTCGGCGTCACCCTGAGCGAGTTCACCTTCGTCGGCGAGCTGGCGTTGATGCTCTGGCTCGTCGTCCGCGGTGTCAACGTGCCGCGGTGGGAACGGAGCGCACAACGGAGCGCAGAACTGAGCGCCCAGGGGTACGCTCTGAACGCGGCCTGACACCCCGAGTCGCGTTCGAAGCGGGGAGGCGCCATCCGTGCGCCTCCCCGCCGTCGTATTGGGTCGGCGTGTGCAACGATAAGAACCCCCGATTCGACCGGAGAGCAATGCGAACCGGCTTGCGCCGAGCGAGGACGATGCCGGCGCCCGTGAAGGAGGCCGAAGATGGACCTAGGTGCGTTCTCGATCAGTCTCGCCGTGAAGAACCTGGAGCGTTCGATCGCGTTCTACGAGAAGCTCGGCTTCTCCTCGCTCGGTGGCGAACCGGCGCAGGGCTGGGCGATCCTCAAGAACGGCGAACACGTCATCGGGTTGTTCCAGGGCATGTTCGAGAAGAACATCCTCACCTTCAACCCCGGCTGGGACCAGTCGGCCGGCACGGTCGATCCGTTCACCGACGTGCGCCAGCTCCAACGCACACTCAAGGAGCGGGGCGTGACGTTCGTTACCGAAGCTGACGAGACGACCACCGGCCCGGCGCACTTCGTCATCGAGGATCCCGACGGGAACCCGATCATGGTCGATCAGCACCGCTGAGGCTGGTGCTCGCCACCGGGGCCAGCAGCCGCGACGCCGGCTCGTCGTAGGCTCGTCAAGTCTCGTAGGTCGTCTGGTCCTATACGTCGCCTGGTCCTACTCGTCGTCAGGTCTTGTACAGCAGGTGGTTGCTGCGCAGCCCAAGCTGCTTGGCGAGCGGCGTCTCGACGTGCTTCCGCGCGTCCCGCGTCTCGGACCCGAGGATGTGGCGCACCTGCAGGAAGGTGCCGCCACCGGCCAACGTCCGAACGGTGGGCGCCACGCCGCTCGGGAACGTCGGAGCCGGCGTCGGGTCGGGCAGCGACAGCCGTTCCAGCCGTTCGCGCAGCGTCTCGTCCAAGCGCTCCGGCGCCCAGTACATGAGCGCCCAGGCGAAGTCGGCGAGTCGAGCGTCGGGAGGCGCGGGTCGTTGCACGCTGTCGGAGGTCGCTCGCGCCAGCTGATCGGAGAGCGGCTGCATGCCGTCCGACAACGCGAAGACCGGCCGCAGCACCTCGCAGCCGCGCGCCATCACCTGGGCGAAGGCGTCGCCGTAGAACGCCAGCTTCGCGAAGTGATCCGGGTTCCGAACGTCGACCACCGTCCCGTCCCACAACTC
>CAZOTV010000196.1:0-2691 GCA_964582795.1 uncultured bacterium | reverse complement strand
CCCAGCTGACGCCGTAGCTCCTCGATGGACCTTCGCAACCGAGCGTTCTCGTCCCGCAGCGCCGCGAGTTCTTCCCGGGGGTCCGCCTCGCTCGGATCGTGCCGCATATCATCGCCCGAAGCGTGGCTGGCCTCGTGCGCGTCGCGTTGCGTGTCGGCGTCACTCCCGTACCCGGCAACGCTCGACGAGCCGGATCGGTGACTCCTGAGGGGGCTCCCATCGTTCGGAACCACGCCGCCCTCCTGGTCGAGGCTGACCAGGGTCTCGTCCAGGACGAGCGTGCTGCGCTCTCGACCGTGGCGCGCGCCGGGTTCGGTCGGCTGACGCCCGGTTTGGGCGCGCTCCGCCATCAGCCGTCGGGCACGCTCGCGCACGTTCTTGTCGCCCAGCGGCTTGGGGATCAAGAGATCGGCGCCCACGGAACGCGCCTTGGCGCGCAGCGCGGGCGCGACGCCGAAACCGCCGTGCAGCACCGTCGTCAGCAGCACCGGAACGTGTGTCAGGCGGCGGACCCGCTTGAGGCGGGCGATCAGTTCGGCGCCGTCGAGGTCGGGCAGCTCGTACGCGACGATCGCGAGGTCGGGCGTGTGCTCCTTCAGGTACTCCAGCGCTTCACGAGCGGTGCCCGCCTCGACCACCGCCGCGTTCGGGTCGGCGAGGAGTACGTCGATGAGCTGCCGTTGCAGCGGGTCTGGGTCGACGACGAGGATGGCCCGCTCGGACATGGCGCTGGCCTTCTCTACGAGGCGCGGACGGGAAGGTTCGCGATCAGCACCATCCGCTCGCCTTGCTGCTCGACCTTCACGTCGTAGTCGGTTTCCTCGGCGGGGAAGTACTTCTGGATGACGGTGAGGAGCTCACGCTTGAGTTCCTCCATGCTGCCGGGGGAGAGCTTCGCGCGGTCGTAGGAGAGCACCAGCTTGAGGCGCTCCTTGAGGTGGTCCTTGCTCTTGCGTCGGCCGAACAGTCCGAACATCAGACTCCCCCGAACAGGCGCCGCAGGCCGGTGAAGAACCCGCCCTTCTGGTCGAACGAGGGGTACGGAACGTCCTCGCCCTTGAGGCGCTTGGCGATGTCGCGGAACGCAGCGCCGGCGGCGACCTTCGGACCGTCCTCGAGCGAGGCGGGGCTGCCCACGTTGGTGGACACCAGGATGCGCTCGTCTTCCGGCACGATGCCGATGAGTTTCACGCCCAGGATCTCGAGCACGTCGTCGACCTCGAGCATGTCGCCGCGCTTGATCATCTCGGGGCGCAGCCGGTTGATGATCAACCGCACTTCCGGGATCTCGCGCGCCTCGAGCAGTCCGATGATGCGGTCCGCGTCGCGCACGCTGGAGACCTCGGGGTTCACCACGACCAGGGCGCCATCCGCCGCGCTGGCGGCCGTCTGGAACCCCGACTCGATGCCGGCGGGGCTGTCGATGAGCACGCGGTCGAAGCCCTCGTCTTCGAGCAGGGCGCGAACGGTCTCCTTCATGCGCGCTTCCGAGAGCGCGCTCTTGTCGCGGGTCTGGGACGCGGCCAGCAGGTGCAGCGTGTCGACGCGCTTGTCCCGGATGATCGCCTGGCGTAGCTTGCAGCGACCCTCGAAGACGTCGATCAGGTCGTAGACGACGCGACCCTCCAGGCCCATGACGACGTCGAGGTTGCGCAGACCCACGTCGGTGTCGATGACGCAGACCTTCTCTCCCAGGCGCGCAAGGGCAGCACCTACGTTGGCGGTGCTGGTGGTCTTCCCGACACCACCCTTGCCCGACGTCACCACGATGGCTTTTGCGTTCACAGTCGCTGCTCCTTCTCGCACGTCCGAACGGTTCTGCCGGGACTATACCAGAGCCAGGCGTGAGGTTCCCGGCCGCTGGCGCGGGTCGCGGTCAGTGGCAGCCAAGCCAGGGTTCCCCGGTGGGCGGCCGCGAGGCCGAGCGTGCCCCGCGTACGCGGCTCATGCGGCCGAGAGGCTGGCGTACTTCACCAGCAGGCGCTTGGCGCCGGCCTTCTCGAACACGACCGTCACCTCGGCACGCGCGCCCTCGCCGCTGACGCCGACGACCGTGCCGAGGCCGAACTTCGGGTGCTTCACGCGCTCGCCTCCGCGGTACGTGAGGCCGGCCGGCGAGGTGGCCCCCCCGCCGAGAGAACCGGCGGCGCCGTTCGCGCCGCCCGTCGCAGTGGCCCCGGCGTCGGGCGGCTGCCACACACCGCGCGAGAACTTCGAGAGGTGTCGGGGATCGTTCAGGTCTTGGCCGAAGACGTCCGTCTCCTGCAGCATCTGGCTGGGTACGTCCTCCAGGAAGCGGCTGGGACGCGCCATCTCGGTGCGCCCGAACGTCATGCGCGCTTCGCAATGCACCAGGTACAGCTCGTCTTGCGCGCGGGTGATGCCGACGTACAGCAGACGGCGCTCTTCCTCGACGTCCTGCAGGCTGCCGGTGGAGCTCCGGTGCGGGATCAGGTTCTCCTCCATGCCCACGAGGAAGACGATGGGGAACTCCAGGCCCTTGGCGTTGTGCAGCGTCATGAGCGTGACCGCGTCGTCGTCCTTCTCGCCGTTCACGGCCTCGATGGCGCGGTCGTCGGTGCTGGTGAGGAGCGCGGCCTCGTCGAGGAACTCCGCGATGCTGCCGCCCGCCTCCTGCTGCCACTCGGCGACCGCGTTCAGAAGCTCGTCGAGGTTCTCGACGCGCGACAG
>CAZOTV010000195.1:0-2711 GCA_964582795.1 uncultured bacterium | reverse complement strand
CCTGCTTCCGCAACCAGGCAGTGATCGCGCGGACCTTGCGTGCATGGCCAGGCCGGCCAAGAACATCCTCATCCGGCGCCAACCCGTTCGTGCCCACCACCATTCCGATCAGCGCCGGCTTCCCCTCTTCCTTCGACGGGAACATCACGAAGCTCATCCCGCCGTACGGCCCCGAGCGCTCCTGACGCGGGGCGATGAGCGCCACGAAGGGAATGTCACGCTCGCCGGTGGAAGCGTTCACGCGGAGTTGGAAGCGGTTGTTCATTGTGGCGCTGCCCTCGTCCAGGTCGGTGGCGGTGACGCGTAGGTAGCGCGCGGGGAGTGCCTCGATGAAGGCTTGGCGAGCGGTGGACTGCCAGTCGGGGAGAGGAGTGTACACGAGGTCAACCAAAGACTTCATGGGTTCCTTCCTATCGCATGTGTCGCTACGGGATCATTGTCTCAACAGATCCCACGTACCACTCGACAGCAAGCACCCCACTTGAGGCATGAACACTCCCGTCAACCTGCGCTCTGTGACTGTCCCAGCGAAGTCGAACTTGCACACAGTGTTGTTCGACAGGAGCATCGTGATGGTCTCACCTTCGATCGTCCCTTCGGCTTTGCCATCTGGGGACGACGAGTCGTAGAAGTAGTACGTTCCGAACAGCGTCGTGCCGTACGTAGTGTAGACGAGTTTCACTGGATATGTGCTTCCGCTTGTTTGGCCGACGCCGATCCACGTGACGGGCAGTCCGGAGCCATCGGTACAGGATGCCAGTAGCAGAGCAACCACCAACGAAGCGACGACGGGAATGGTGCGCATAGGCTGAGACTACCGCCGATTGTGTACGCTTCCTAGTACAGTTGCGCCGCAGTGATCCATCGCCGTTGGCCACCGACTCCGGCTTGAACGTTCATGATCGGACCGCATGCATGATCATCAAGCCCCACACCTCCCGCACCGAATCCAACCCGCGCCTCGCCGCCGGCATCCGTGCCGAGCGTCAGATGGCGCACTACCTCGATCGTCACTTCCGAGATAGCGAGCGGTTCCTCATCCTGCACGACGTCCGCATCGAGCACGAGGGCGAGGTCGCTCAGATGGATCACCTCGTCGTGCACGCGTTCGGCGTGATCATCGTGGAAAGCAAGAGCGTGTCGACTTCGGTACGGATCACCCGGACGGGTGAGTGGGAGCGCCGCGCGCCGAGGGGCTGGACGGGGATGCCCGACCCGCTTCTGCAAGCGGAACGACAGGGCATCGTCCTGAAGCGCCTGCTTACCGCACGCACCGAGGACCTGCTGGACAAGCAGCTTTTCGGCATGCTGCAGGGCACATTCGCGAACATGGCGCTCGACGCTTTCGCCGCCATCAGCGATCAAGGAACGATCCAACGCGCCCGCAAAGACCAGGCGCCGCACGCGATGACGGCCGACGCGATCCCATCCGCCATCGAGCGTCTCGTGGACGGCTACCGGCGGGCCTCGAACCCGCTTGCCTCGGGGCTGCGAGCGCAGCTGGACGCCCCCCGCGACTTCCACCATCGCGAGATACTCCGGATCGCCCACTTCCTGCGCGTGCAGCACACACCACGCGGTGGGTCCGGGCCGCCAGGCAACGAGGAGACGCCTGCCTCACGGACGCCTCGCCACGAGCTCCGGCACGTGACGCCATCGCCAGTCGAACGCGGCGTACCAGATGCCAAGCGGGACCAAGCCGCCTCCAAGCAACCCGTGGCGACGGAGACGAACGCGCCGCAGCGAGCGACGAATGGCGAAGGGAAGTCCACGCCCACGACGACCATCCGCCTGACCTGTTGCCACTGCGGAAGCCAAGACCTGTCGCCACGCATCGGGCGCTACGGGCCGTACGGCCTCTGCCGGGCATGCAGCAAGAACACGGCCGCCCGGGCCGCATGTCCGGACTGCGGCAGCAAGGTGTACCTGGAGCGCGCCTCGTTCGGGTTCACCGGCAAGTGCGAGCGATGCGGCGTGGGGATCGACGTTCACGTCGGCGAGAGCGACTAAGCGCTGCCGTGCAAGCCCAGGGCCCGAACGCGACGGGCTAGTCTGCCCTGCGCAAGCCGTTAGCCAAGAGGTGGAATCGACAACGGGCGAGCACGTCCCGACTGGCGGGGCGACCGTGTTCCTCGCCCCGGAACGCGGCCTTCACCTCTGCTCCACCCCATACCGCACCAACACCAAACTCGACCCCTCGAACCTCCGCGTCTCCACCAACCGCAACACCCCCTTCGGCCGCCCCTCGAACGCCCGCACCCCCTCCCCTACAACACCAGCCCCGATCATCAGATGCAGCTCGTCCACCAACCCCGCCCCCAGCAGATCGTTCCACAACACATGACTCCCGAACACCAGGATCTCCCGCCCGGGCCCGCGTTTGAGCGCGGCAACCTCGGCATGCGCGTCCGCACGCCGCACCACCCGCGTGGGGCCCCACCCCTCAACGTCGTCCTGCGTCAGGCTGTCGGTGACGACCACCTTCTCGATGGCGCCGTTCAGACGCGAGATCTCGCGCTCCACCGCCGGCTGGGTCGGATCGTCGGCAACCCGCGGCCAGTACGCCCGGAAGCCCTCGTACGACTTGCGCCCGAGTAGCAGCGTGTCCGCCGCCCGCAGTCGCTCCGCGTTGTAGTCCGAGAAGCCTGCGTCGAAGGGCATGGCCATGACGTCACCGCCGGGGCCGGAGTAGAAGCCGTCGAGGGAGATGA
>CAZOTV010000194.1:0-2766 GCA_964582795.1 uncultured bacterium | reverse complement strand
AAGCAAGCGGGCGCGACCGCGCTCGTCGGAGGTGAAGGACGGGTGGTCGCGGGATCACTCCTCGTTCTGCTCATGGGGTTCTCGTTGGCGATGATCCCCGTCGTCCTGTTCCCGCTGCTGCGTAGGGTCAGCGAGGTCCTCGCGCTCGGGGCCGTGCTGTTCCGCGGCGCGCTCGAGGCCGTGGCGTACGTCGCCGTTGCCTTCACCTGGCTCGGGCTCGTCACGATCGGCAGGGCGTCCGCCGGCGCCGGCGTCGACCAGGCCGCGGGCCTCGTGAGCTTGCGAACGGTGTTACTGGGGGCGGAAGAGTGGACGACCCTCGTGCTGGCGATCGTCTTCTGCCTCGGCGCCCTCATGATCTACGGGGCGTTCTTCGTCTCGAGACTCGTGCCGCGCTGGCTGTCCGGCTGGGGCCTCGCCGGCGCCGTGCTGTACCTGTCGGTTCCGTTCCTCGAACTCGTCGGGTGGGATGGTTTCGGTGAGCTCATGGCTCCGCTGGCCGTCCAGGAGATGGTTCTGGCGGCGTGGCTGATCGTGAAGGGGTTCGACGAGCAGCGCGGGTCGCTTGGTCTCTCCCACTCAGATGCCACAACAACAGTTGACATAACAACAAATGCCATGTAGCCTACTGGCGGAGGTAGGCGATGATCCGAGTTCACCCACTCCACACCGGCGACGTTCGCATCGACCGCGCCCTCGCGCATCGAACCCGCGTCCCGTTCCACCCGCTTCCCGCCAGCGGTTGGTTCCGTGGTCCCGAACACAAGTACTGGGCGCCGGTGCCGGCGCATCTCATCGAGACCGACGACGCGATCGTGTTGGTCGACACGGGTTGGCACGAGACGATCCGCCTCGACCCACGGCGCGCCCTCAACCGTCTCGCGCTGACCATGTACCAAGGAAGCCAGCGCCCCGGCCAGGAACTGCCCGCTCAGCTCGAGCGCCTCGGTTTCCGACTCGAAGACGTGACGCACGTGGTGATGACGCATCTTCACAGCGACCACGCCTCCGGCCTCGCCTACCTGCTCGGCCTGGACGTTCCCGTGCTGCTGGGACCGGGCGAGTGGCGCGAAGCGAACCGCAACCCGGCCTACATCCGTCACCAGTTCCGACTGCCGCTCGCCTACCGCGAGGCCGAGTACCGGCCGGTGGATGGCGTGCCCGGCTTCCCCGCCGCCCACGACCTGCTCGGCGATGGTCGCGTCCTGGTCTTGCCGACGCCCAGTCACTCGCGCGGACACCAGTCGCTGCTCGTGCGTGGGGAGCGGGACGTGCTCCTCACCGCCGACATCGTCTACGACCAAGTGGCGCTCGAGCAGGGCATCCTGCCGGGAAGCCTCTCCGAGCCGCGCGCGGCTGCCGCGTCGTTCGCCGCCGTTCGCCGCTTCGTGTCCGACAACCCGGACGCAATCGTGCAGTTCGGTCACGACCCCGAAACGTTCGGACCGACCAGCCGGCTCCTTCGTGACGGGTTCTCGGCCGGATCCGTCGGGCGCGTAGCCAACGAGGTGCTGAATGCCGCTTGATCGAACGGCCAACCGCCTGCGGTACCTCGTTCTCGGGATCCAGGCCGAAGGCGAGCGGCGCCTCAACCTTGCTCTGCAGCAGGCAGGCAGCGAACTGACGGCCACGCAGTCCGAGGTCATCGAGGTGCTCGTCCACCAAGGTCCGATGAGTCAGGCTGAGTTGGGGGCGCAACTGGTCTGCACCAAGGGCAACGTCTCGCGGCTGCTCGACCGTATGCAGGCGAAGGGCTTACTCCGCCGAGACCCCGACCCTGCCAGTCGTCGACGCGTCGTGATCTCACTCACGGAGGCCGGCTCGGCGGCGTACCGGGCCGCGGAGCCCGTTCTCGACGCTCTCCTGACGACGATCCGCGGCCTCTACCAGGAAGACGAGGCTGCTCAGCTGACCGCACTCCTGCAAAGGCTCGCCGACGCGTTCGACATCGAGCTCGCCCGACACGTGCGTGAGGCGCCCGACTCCGGTGACCCGACAGTCGGTGAGCGCGCGACCGACGCGCACGCGACCGACGCGCACGCGACCGACGAGCGCCTCACCGACGAGCGCCGCACCGAAGACCGCACGAACTAGGAGGCCACCATGGCGTTCCACATCGAGCTTCGCATCGCCCGCAGCCCGCAGGACGTGTTCGCGTACCTCGCCGACAGCACCAACACACCAGAGTGGTACGAGGCGGTGGACCGCGCCGTTCCGCTCGACGCCGCCGTCGTTGACGTCGGCAAGCGCTACCGCTTCGAGCGCCACCTGCCCGGCGGTCCCGCCGTCAACGTCGTCGAGGTCGCCGAGTTCGAGCCGAACCGCACCGTGACCCTCGCGAGCCTCGACGGCCCCACGCCGTTCCGCTACCGCTACACCGTCGAAGACGACGGTGGGCTCGGGACGCTCCTTCGCCTCGAGGGCGAGATCCGCGGAGACGGGCTTCGAGGACCGGTCGCAGCGTTGGCGCCGCTCGCGCCTGCGCTGTTCGCGCGCGGCATGCGCGTCAACATGGAGCGCTTGAAGGGCATCCTCGAGGGCGCGTGATGGCAACGGGTTGCACTTGCAGGGTCCTATGCTGAGCGCACGCCTATGCTTAGCGCACGCGAATGCTGAGCGCACGCCAATGCTGAGCGCACGCCAATGCTGAGCGCACCGATGGAGCGCAAGGTCCGACACGGTCCGAGACCGTCGCCTGACCCAACCAGGTACCAAACATGACCGCCCTTCGAAGCGGTGACGAGGTCATCGCCGACGTCCTGGCCA
>CAZOTV010000193.1:0-2790 GCA_964582795.1 uncultured bacterium | reverse complement strand
GGCGGCGCCCCACCCGACCTGATCACCGTCTGGGACTGGATGGTCGTGCCGCTCGGCGCCAGCGGCGCCCTGACGGCGCTGGACGAGCCGTTGGCGGCGGCCGGCGTCACCGAGGCCGACTACCTGCCGGGCATCTGGACGTACGGCAGCTACCAGGGCGTGAAGTACGGTCTGCCCACCACCCTCAACGTCTACGGCTTCATGTGGAACAAGGACGTCTTCGCCGAGGCCGGCCTCGACCCAGAGTCTCCGCCGCGCACCATCGAGGAACTCGACGCCATCGCGGCGCAACTCACCGTCACCGACGCGCGCGGCAACCTGCGGCGCCTCGGCTTCTTCCCGAACGTCTCCTCGATCTACTTCTACGCCTTCGGTGGGCAGCTGTACGACCCCGAGACGCTCGAGGTGACGATCGACCATCCCGGCAACGTCGCCGCGATGGAGTGGCTCGCGCGGTACTACGAGACGTACGACATCAACAAGATCCGCCGCTTCCAGGCCGGGTGGGGCGACATGGCCAGCCCCTACAACCCCTTCTACCGCGGGCAGCTCGCGATGCAGGAAGGCGGCCAGTGGGAGGTGGCGTTCACCCGTCAGTACGCCCCCGACTTGAACTGGGGCGTCACCACCTTCCCCGCGCCCGAAGGGGGGCGGCCGGACGTGGCGCCGGTGCAGGGCTCGTTCTGGGTGGTTCCGGCACAGGCCAAGAACCAAACCGCCGCGCTCGACTTCCTGACGTGGCTCACCGCGCCCGAGCAGTCGGCGCGCTTCGCCGCGGCGCTGGCCAACATCCCGCCGCGCCAGGCGGCGCTCGACATGCCCGTCTACCGCGAGACGATCACGCCCGAACTGCAGACCTACATCGACATGCTGCTCACCGGCTACGTCTACACCCCACCGCCGCTGCCAGTGGGCCTCTACCTCAGTGAGCAGCTGAACCAGGCGCTGGCCGCCGTGCAAGACGGAACGGCGAGCCCGCAAGAGGCGCTCGAGACGGCGCAGCGCAACGTGCTGCGCGAACTCGAGAAGTACCGCTGATGGCGCGCGGCCCCGCCACGGCTCCCGGTAGGCGCCCGAGGATGAGCGCCAAAGAGCGCCGGGAGTTGTGGCTGGGGCTCGCGTTCGTGTCGCCCTGGCTGATCGGGTTCGTCGTGTTCACGCTGTACCCGGTCGTCGCCTCGTTCTACTTCTCGTTCACGGACTACAACGTGGTGTCCGCGCCGCGCTGGATCGGCCTGCGGAACTACGTCGACCTCTGGAACGATCCGCTGTTCGCGAAGTCGCTCTACAACACGCTCTACCTCGCGGTCCTCGGCATCCCGCTGTCGCTCTTCCTGAGCCTCGTGATCGCCATGCTGCTCAACCGCAAGATGCGCTTCCAGGGGGTGTTCCGCACCATCTACTTCCTGCCGAGCGTGGTGCCCGCCGTGGCGGTGGCGCTCCTCTGGCGCTGGTTCTTGAACCCCGACTTCGGGCCCGTCAACCAGATGCTGGAGGCGGTCGGCATCGCCGGTCCCGGCTGGTTGGCCGACCCGACGTGGTCGAAGCCCGCCCTGGTGCTCACGGGCCTGTGGGGCGTTGGCGGTTCGATGGTGATCTACCTCGCCGGCCTGCAGAACGTGCCGGTGCAGCTCTACGAGGCCGCCGACCTCGACGGCGCCAACGCTTGGCAGCGCCTGCGGTACGTGACGCTGCCGATGCTCTCGCCGGTGATCCTGTTCAACCTGATCATGGGCATCATCACGTCGTTCCAAGCGTTCACGAACATCTACGTCATGACCGGCGGCGGACCGTCGAACTCGACGTTGGTGTACGCGCTCTACCTCTACCAGAACGCGTTCCAGTTCTTCCGCATGGGCTTCGCCTCGGCCATGGCGTGGGTGTTGATGCTGATCACCGCCGGCGCGCTGGTGCTGATCTTCCGCACGTCGGGCTGGGTGTACTACGAGGGCCGCTCGTGACGGCGCGCCGAACCTGGAGCCGGGTGGTGCTCTACCTCGTGCTGGTGGCCGGTGCACTCTTCTTCCTGACGCCGTTCGCATGGATGGTGTCGACGTCGCTCAAGCCTGACGATCAGGTGTTCCTGATCCCGCCGACGTGGATCCCGGACCCGCCGATGTGGTCGAACTACGTGCGGTTGATGACTGAGATCCCGTTCCTGCGCTACCTCGGCAACACCGTCTTCGTGACGGTGCTGTCCGTGACGTTCTACCTGGCGTCGTCGGCGGTGGTGGCGTACGGCTTCGCCAAGCTGCGCTGGCCCGGGCGGGAGACGCTCTTCTACGCGCTGCTCGCCACCATGGTGCTGCCGCCGCAGGTGACGCTCATCCCGCAGTTCGTGATGTTCCAGAAGCTCGGCTGGGTGGGAACGTTCCTGCCTCTCGTGATCCCCCCGCTCACCGGCAGCGCCTTCGCGGTGTTCCTGCTTAGACAGTTCTACGGCGCCATCCCCGGCGAGATCAGCGACTCGGCGCGCATCGACGGCGCCAGCGAGTGGCAGATCTTCACCCGCATCATCCTGCCGCTGGCGCGGCCGGCTCTGGCCACGGCGGCGCTGTTCATCTTCATCTGGACCTGGACCGACTTCCTCAACCCGCTGATCTACCTCACCGACGACCGCACCTACACCCTGGCGGTCGGTCTGCAGCAGCTCTCCAGCACGCGCGCGGCGGCGTGGCCGCTGTTGATGGGCGGGTCGCTGTTGATGAGCCTGCCGATCGTCCTGCTGTTCTTCTTCGCCCAGAAGACGTTCATCGAGGGCGTGTCCACCGGCGGGTTGAAGGGCTGAAG
>CAZOTV010000192.1:0-2801 GCA_964582795.1 uncultured bacterium | reverse complement strand
GAGTTCGGAGCCCAAAGCCGTCGCGACCGGCAGGACGATCGCAGGAGCATGGCAGGTTCCGGCGACGATCGGCAACGACCTAGAGGAGCACCACCGCGGCGCGACCCCGGTGCTGGCACCCGACGCGTGGCGCCAGACCATCCGGCGGTTCTTCGCCCGTCCGGACGTGCTGGTGTTCGGGAGCGAGACCGCCAACGAGGCGGCGGCGCGTTTCGAGCGGGGGGTAAGGGCCGCGCTCGCGGCACGGCCTGGCATGCGCCTTGCGCTCGTCACGCACGGCACCGTCCTGGCCGCGGCGCTCGCGAAGGCGAACGGCCTCGACGCGTACGAGCTCTGGTCATCGCTCGCCATGCCGGAGGCGCTGCTCGTGCGCGCCCACGACCTGCGGCTGGTGCGGCGCGTCGGGCCTGCGACGCACGAAGCTACTCCGAGCGACTGATGCCGACCATCAGCGCGCTGTCCTCGTCGAGACGGCGCCGGTCGAAGCCTCCGTACCACCGGGTGTGCGTCAACCCGGCTGCGCGCAGCGCGCGCTCGAGCTCGAAACGGTGGTAGTAGCGCTGGACGAGCCGCGCGCTGGTGCGGTGCACCACGCCCGAAGGGTCGCGCCGGTCGAGGTGGTAGCGGCTCTCGAGGAGCTGACGGACGGCGTCGTGGTGCTGCACCAAGAACAGCTCCGTCTGCTCGCCGCCGACGTCGTCCCACTCGCGTTCGCTGCGCACGACCCCGAGCGCGCCCAAGCGCGGGACGTAGACGTCGAACGCGAAGACGCCGCCCTGGTCGAGATGGGCGCGCGCGACAGCCAACGTGCGGTCTTGATCGCTCAGCGTGTAGGCGTGCATGAGCGTGTTGAACGGCGCCACGACCGACGCGAAGCGGCGGTCGAGGGCGAGGTCGCGCATGTCGGCATGCAACAACGTCACCTGGCCCGACGCCACCTCGTCGGCCAGGCGGTCCTTGGCGCGCGCGAGCATCGCTTCCGAAGCGTCCACCGCGACCACCTCGTGGCCGGCGGCGGCCAGCGCAGCCGTTACGCGGCCGGTGCCCGCGCCGAGTTCCAACACCGGGCCGGCCTGGTCGGCGGCCACGCGCAGGTAGAACGGCAGGTCGTCGCGGTACCCCTCGTATTGCAGGTCGTAGAGCAGAGCATCGTCGTAGATCACCTGGGTCCGCCGGCGCCCGAAGCGGCGAGGCCCAAAGCGATGTCCGCCACGGCGGCGGCGGCGCCTGGAGCGGGCATCGTGGCCTTCAAGCGCGCGCGGCGGGCGGCGAGTCCCTCGGGATCGTCGATCAGCGCGCGCAGCCGCTCGGCCACCAAGGCGGGATCGACGCGACCGCTGAGCTCGTCCATCAGCGGCTCGCCGGCGATGCGGTTCGGCAGCGACACCGGCACGCGAAGGCCGCGCACGAAGAGCCGCACGGCGTAGCGTTTCAGGTACCGGCCGACCAGCGGGATCAGCCCCAACCAGTGCCCCACGCCCTCGAGCGGGATGAGCTCCGGTCGATTGAGCGGCAGAAGCACCAGCGCGGGAACCCCCGCGATTCCGAGCTCGAGCGTGTTGGTTCCGGGGATGGTGACGGCCACGTCGGCGGCACGCATGTGCGCGTAACGCTCGGACTCGTCCACCAACTCGATGACGCCGCCGCCCGGGGTGCGCACCACGCTGCCGTCCCTCGTTCCCGCGACGCCCCCGAGCGTCGCCGCGTGCCGCCCCGCGATGCCGTCCGTCAGTGTCTGCTGACGAAGGAGCCGGCTCACGGGCCAGACGAAGCGGGCGCCGGGGTACGAGGCGGCGACGCGGTCCACCGTCGCGATCAAGAGGGGGATGACGTGGACGGCGAAGCCGTCGCGGCTCCCGGCGAACAAGAGCACGTGCGGAGCGCCGGCATCCCGCACGGGCGTCGCGGCGAGCGCGGCGTCGGCCACCAGGTTGCCGACGACGCGCACCGACGTCGCGGGAGCGCCGGCGCGCAATGCGCGACGCTTCACGTCGTCGTCCGGCACCAGCAGGAGCGCGAGGTCGCGATGCCAGGCCGGCTCGAAACCGTAGCGTGCCACCGGGTACCCGAGCCGCTTGCCGAGCGCGGTGGCCAACGCGACGTTGCCGCCGAGCCCGACGACCGCGCCGTGCCCCGCTTCCGCGCCGGCCGTGCGAAGGAGCGGCGCCGGTGCGGCGCCAACGGCTGCGGCGCGCAGGTACTGCGCGGGCGTGGTCACCACATCGGCGCCGAAGGTGTTCGCGATCTCCGCTTCGTGCCCCGAAGCGAACTGGCACGGGACCAGGGCGATGTCGACGCGCGCGTCCGGGGCGCGCGCTCGCAGCGCGTCGAGCACCGGGCGCGTCCAGGTGTAGAGCTCGCCCGGACCGTTGCTTACCAGAACGACGTGGCGATCCGCGGCGCCCGGGGTTCCGGTTCCCGGCGTCGCGTCGGTGGCGTTCGCGCTACGCGCCATCGCGGCCGCTCGTGACGAAGCGCGCGACGCCGCGCTGCGACGTCCGGACGAACGTCAGCAGCGTCCGCGCGTCTTCGTTGTCGCGCGCCATCGTTTCCAGCGTGTCGAGATCGCGCCGGCGCAGCAGACGAAGCGCGCGCTCGAGCGCGCGGTACCGCTCCGCATCGAAGCCGTGGCGCTTCAGGCCGACCGTGTTGAGGCGGAAGTGGCGCACCGGGTCGCCGCGCGCCATCGAGAACGGCAAGACGTCGGTGTTGGCCGCGCTCGCAGCCCCCAGCATGGCGTACGCGCCGACCCGCCCGAACTGGTGGACCAGCGCCGCCGAGCCGAGCACCGCGTGGTCTCC
>CAZOTV010000191.1:0-2801 GCA_964582795.1 uncultured bacterium | reverse complement strand
GCGCTGCTCGAGCTCGAGGGCGACATCTCGGTGGTCGCCCAGGCGCGCGACGGCCAGGAGGCGCTCGAGCAGGTCCGCCTCACGCGGCCCGACGTGCTGGTGACCGACATCGAGATGCCAAGAGCCAGCGGCCTCGAGGTCGCGGCGGCGGTGGCCGAACAGGCGCGCGCCGGCGGCCCGACCACGCGCGTCGTGATCCTGACGACCTTCGCGCGCTCGGGCTACTTGCGCCGCGCGCTCGACGCCGGCGCGTCCGGCTACCTGCTCAAGGACGCGCCCGCGCAACAGCTCGCCGACGCCATCCGGCGCGTACACGGCGGCGGCCGCGCCATCGACCCGGAACTGGCGGCGGAAGCCTGGGGCGAACCCGACCCGCTCACCGACCGCGAGCGGCAGGTGCTGCGCATGGCCGGCGACGGTGCCACCAGCGCCATCATCGCCGCGACGCTGGGCCTCGGCGAGGGCACGGTGCGCAACTACCTCTCGGAGGCGATCGGGAAGCTCGGCGCCTCGAACCGGGTGGAGGCCGCCCGCATCGCCAGGGAGAAAGGCTGGCTGTAGCACCATGGTGGCAAGCAGCGCCCCGTGAAGGGAGAACCCATGGAGCTTCACACCGTCCCCATCCGCAACCCCGACGCCCTCAACCTTGTGCTTGGCCAGACGCACTTCATCAAGTCGGTCGAGGACATCCACGAGACGCTCGTCACCGCCGTACCCGGGATCCGCTTCGGCCTGGCGTTCTGCGAGGCGTCGGGCGCGCGACTGGTGCGCGTCAGCGGCACCGACGAGGCCCTACAAGCGTTGGCGCGTGACAACGCGGTGGTGCTCGGCGCCGGTCACGCGTTCGTGCTGTTCCTGGGCGAGGGCTATTACCCCATCAACGTCCTCAACGCGCTGAAGATGGTGCCGGAGGTGTGCCGCATCTTCTGCGCCACCGCCAACCCAGTCCAAGTCGTGATCGCCGAGACGGAGCAGGGCAGAGGCGTCATGGGCGTCATCGACGGCGAGCCGCCGCTGGGCGTGGAAGGACCGGATGACGTGGCGTGGCGCAAGGGGTTCTTGCGGGACATCGGGTACAAGCTGTAGCTCCGCGTCTATCATTGGCCGAAGCACTGCGAGACCCTGGAGGTGACCCGTGAGTGGTGGTGACCCATGAACGAGAGGCGCACGGTGCCGTTCGTGATCGTCCGCAACCTGGCAACGGGTCTGGCCATCCTCGGTCTGATCTTCCCGTTCGCTCCCACGGCCGCGGCCCAGGCGACGTCATCGCCGACCGCGTCGCCGACGGCTACGTCGCGCGCAATGCTCGCGACCCTCTCCGGCCTGCTGGAACCGACGGCCTATGACGTCGACGAACTCGGGCTGGAGCTCGCGTTCGAGGACGCCGAGGTCATCGCCGATTGGGTGGCCGAGCACATCGCCTACGAGACGTACGCAGGTCTGCTGCGTGGCCCGCAAGGGACGCTCATCGCGAAGGCGGGCAACGCGCTCGATCAGTCGGTGCTTCTCGCCAAGCTCCTTGGCGACGCGGGCTTCGACGTGAGGGTAGCGCTTGGCTCCCTGAGCGACGAAGACGCCGCGAGACTGGTGACGAGCATGTTCGAGCCGCGGCAACGACCGGGCCCGACCTTCGACCTCGATGGCCTGGCCGCAGCGCTCGGCCCCGAAGCCGAGCCGCTGGAGGAAGCGTTCGCCGCGCTCACGAGCACCGAGCTGAACGAGACCGCCATCTACCAGGAGGCTCTGGTGGAGACGGAGCGGCTCCTCGCCATCCTGGGGGCGCCGCAAGATCCCGACGCGACCGCCGAACTGCGAGCCGAGGCCAAGGAGTACGCCTGGGTCGAGTACCGGTTGGATCCGGAAGAGCCATGGGAAACCGCGCACCCGGCGTTCGGCGGCGCAGCGCCGGACCCCGTAGCGGAAGCGGCCGAGTACCTCGACGGCGCAGTGCCCACGGAGTTGACGCACCGCCTGCGGATCGAGGTCTCTATCGAGCGCAAACGCGGCGACGAGTTCCAGGTCGAGCCGATCATGACGCCGTGGGAGCGCCCCGTCGCGAACCTGGTCGGCGTAGGGATCGAGATCGGCAACACGGTGATGGGGGACGTCCACGGCCGCAGCGTGGAGGAGATGCGGGCTTCGATGGCGGAAGCTGCGTTCTTCGCTCCGGTGCTCAACGGCGCCCTGGCGCCCGGCGCCCAGGCGTTCGACTTGAACGGCAACCTCGTGCCCCCGGACGTGGCCGCCGACGCGATGGCGGGCGTCTTCCAGGCGGTCGGCGAGGCGGCGGCAGGCGCTGCCGGTGTCCTGGGCGGCTTGGGGTCGGACGAAGCGGATGAGACGCCGTTCGCCCTCACGGCGCAGTACGTCGACTTCGTTCTAGTGGCCCCCGGTGGCGAAGAGCAGCGGTTCCGGCGCACGATCTTCGACCGTCGCGACCCGGCCGCCAGGGCCGACGACGAGAACGAGCTCTTGCCCGAAGCGACGGTCCTCGATCGCGTCCTCACGCTGCAGACCGTCATGGTCAATACGGGCGCCGTCTCCACCGATTACGTGATCGCCGGGATGATCGAACAGGCGGAAGCACAACTCGACGTCATCGATCGCCTGGCCGCCCTCGACGCAGGCAGCGACGAGTTGGACAGGGGAGCCGCCCTGTTCGAAGCAGCCTCCGGCCTGTCGACCCGAGACCACCTGCAGCTCTTCGCGGCGTTCGACGCCTTCGAATACGCGGGCGATCCTCTGGTCTACCGGGCGGAGCCGACCGTGGTCTCGCTTTTCGGCACCCTCGCTCTCAGCGC
>CAZOTV010000190.1:0-2808 GCA_964582795.1 uncultured bacterium | reverse complement strand
CTGCGCGCCCGCGCCATCGAGAACGGCGTGTTCGTGGTGGCGCCCGCCACCATCGGCGACGGCGGCACCGACTTCCGAGCGTACGGACGCTCGCTGGTAGTGGACCCGTGGGGCACGGTCGTCGCCTGCGCACCGGACGCCGAAGGCGTCACCTTGGCCACGCTCGAGCTCGCCCGCGTCGACGCCGTGCGGGCGTCGCTGCCTACGCTCCATCACATCCGCCCTGCCGCGTACGGGAACCTCGCCCCCGAAGGAGGCAATCCATGATGTCCCGATTCCGCCGCTCGCTCATCGTCGCCATCGGCGCGCTCGCGCTGCTCTCGAGCGCCGCCATGGCGCAGGACACCGTCCGCGTCGCGCAGTCGTTGGCGCAGAACATCCTCAGCCCCGCCGAGGCCACCGGCCTGCCCGACGCCACCGTCATCCGCACCATGTTCGAGGGCCTGGTGGGCTTCACGGACGGGCAGTTGGTGCCGGAACTGGCCAGCGAGTGGAGCGCCAACGACGACGCCACCGCCTTCACGTTCACGCTGCGGGAAGGCGTGACCTTCCACGACGGCACGCCGTTCGACGCCCAGGCCGTGAAGGACTACTACGACTGGGTGATGAACCCCGACAGCCGCGGAGCGCGCGGCCGCAGCCTTCTGGGCGCCATGGAGAGCGTCGAGGTGCTCGGGCCCTACCAGGTTCGCATCCACCTGTCCGAGCCCAACGGGGCGTTCATCTACTTGCTGGCGACCAGCAACGCCCGCATCGTCAGCCCCACCGCGATCGCCACGTACGGCGAGGAGCTCAGCAAGAACCCCGTCGGCACCGGGCCGTTCCGCTTCGTGTCGTGGGAAGAGGGCCAGCGCATCGTCGTCGAACGCAACCCGGACTACTGGGGTGAGCCGGCGCAGGTCGACCGCATCGAGTTCCTGGTCGTCACCAACGCAGCCACGCGGGTCGCGATGCTGCAGAGCGGCGAGGTGCACTTCATCGAGAGCCTGCCGCCGCAGCTCGTGCCCACCATCGAGGCGGACGCCAACCTCGAGGTGCTCTCGACGCCCGCGAACTTCCTGCGCATCTTCCAGATGAACACCAGCAAGGCGCCGTTCGACGACGTGCGCGTGCGTCAGGCGCTCAACTACGCCGTCGACAAGCAGCAGCTGGTGAACGTCGTGTTCGGCGGCAACGCCACGGTGATGACCTCGCCGATCCCCGAGACGGCCTTCGGCCACGCGCCGCAACCGGCTTACGAGTACGACCCCGAGCGAGCGATCGAACTGCTGACCGAAGCGGGCTACCCCAACGGCTTCGACGTCAAGGTGCTCACCTTCACCGGCGACGAGTACCGCACCGCCGGCCAGGTGCTGCAGCAGATGTTCGCCGAGGTGGGCGTGCGCATGACGCTCGACCAGCAGGAGCGCGGCGCGCTCGTCGAGCAGATCTTCAAGCCGATCGAGGAGAACCCGACCGAGGCGGCGCTGGTGGGCGCCAGCGCCTCCACCGGCGACGCCGACCTGGCGCTGACGGTGTCGTTCACGCGGGCGTCGTTCCCGCCGGCGGCCAACAACTGGAGCTTCTACAGCAACGACCGCGTCGAGGAGTTGGTCTTGGCAGGACGCCGCACCGGCGACCCCGCGGAGCGCGAAGCGATCTACGCCGAGGCGCAGGCCATCATCTGGCAGGACGCGCCGTGGGTGTTCCTCTACAGCCCCAACACCATCGCCGGTCGCTCGCTCACGATCACCGGCGTGGTGAACTCGCCGGACAACACCATCGACGCCCGGCGGGCGGCATTCCGGTGACGCCTCGCCGCTAGCCCTGTTGCCGTAGCCAAGGATGGTGGGAATCTCGCGCGTGACGCACCGCGCGCGAGGTTCCCCCCACCGATGAACGCCTTTACTCGCGTAGCGGAGCGCCCCGCCCGACCATGACCTCCTACGTCCTCAAGCGCCTGGTGCAAGCCGTCCCGACCCTGATCGGGGTGGTGGTGCTGATCTTCTTCTTCGTGCGGGCGCTGCCGGGAGATCCCGCTCGCCTCTACGTTGGCACCGACGCGGACCTGGCCACGGTGGAAGCCGCGCGCCAGAAGTTCGGCCTGGACCGCTCGCTGCCAGAGCAGTTCGTGTTCTACGTGCGCGGCCTGGCGCAAGGCGACCTGGGACGCTCGTTCCGCGCGAACATGCCGGCGGCCCAGTTGATCGGCCGGCACTTCCGCGCCACCATCGTGCTGGCCAGCATCGCCATCACCATCGCCACCCTCGTGGGGGTGCTCTTGGGGGTCGCGGCGGCGCTCCGGCGCGGCAGCGTGGTCGACCTCGCCATCACCTCGACGTCGATCCTGGGCATCAGCACGCCGTCGTTCTTCCTTGGCATCTTGCTCATCTACCTCTTCGCCGTCGAGTTGCGCGTGCTGCCGGTGGCGGGCAGCGTCTCGCCGCGCGGGTTGGTGCTGCCCGCCGCCACGCTCGCCGCGGCGGGACTCGGGACCATCGCTCGCTTCTCCCGCTCGAGCCTGCTCGAGACGCTCGGGAACGACTACATCCGCACCGCCTACGCCAAGGGCCTGGCGGCCGGCCGGGTGATCGGGAAGCACGCCATCCGGAACGCGCTCATCCCTGTGCTCACCATCGTCGGCTTGCAGTTCGGGTTCCTGTTGTCCGGCACGGTCATCGTCGAGACCGTGTTCAACTTCCACGGTCTCGGCTGGCTGCTCATCCAGTCGATCGAAGCGCGCGATTACCCCGTCATCCAAGGGTTGCTCTTGGTGTTCTCCGTCCAGTTCGTGCTCATCAACCTGATCGTCGACGTGCTGTACGCCGC
>CAZOTV010000189.1:0-2880 GCA_964582795.1 uncultured bacterium | reverse complement strand
GGGGGAGACAAAGTTCTTACAAGGGGCTGCAACTCCGTCGGCCGATGCCGAACCCATCCGGCAGGGAACCGTGGAACCTGCGGCATTTGATGACGACGCGATCCTGGTGCCGCTTGAGGCGCAGTTCGGTCAGGTGCGCTCCCGGGAGCGGGTCCGTGACCTGGCCGAGGTCTTCACGCATCAGCGCGAGGTCGACGCGATGCTCGACATGATCCCGGACGCCTTCGACGGCCTCGACATCACGTTCCTCGAGCCAGCCTGTGGGTCAGGGAACTTCCTCACCGAGGTCGCCCGCCGGAAGCTTCGGCTGGTTGCCAACGCCGACTGTGTGTCACAGGAGCACTACGAGCATCGCCTCCTGCGGGCCCTCGCATCCATCTACGGGGTCGACATCTCGCCGGAGAACATCGCCGAGGCCCGCGTCAGAATGGTCCACGTGGTGCTCGAGCACTACCAGGCGGACGCCAACACGATGGAGCCGACCGTCGGGTTCCTCAACGCTGCCGCTCTGGTACTCGGCGACAACATCGTCTGCGGCGACACACTCAACGCGCCGCATCAGATCGAGCTCTGCGAATGGCGACCTCACCCGGGTGGCCGGTTCCAACGCGTGTGGAGCTTCGCTCTCGTGCCGCCCGCAGATCGCGACCTGTTCTGGGTGGAGCGTGTCCAGGACCCAGAGCCGGTGCACTACAGCGAGCTCGGTTCGGCCCCGGAGCCGGCCCATGAGGCTCGCCAGGCGTCCAGGTCCGCCTGATGACCGCAACCGGCCCGTCCGCCACGTCAACGTTCGGCATCGGTGCGAACGGACAGCGGCACCTCCCCGACATCCTCGATGTCATCGCCGCGCTCTCCTCGGACGCCATCCCGACCCCGCCAGTGCTCGCCCGCGCCCTTCTCGACCTGCTGCCCGACGATGTCTGGGCCAACCCCGACTATCGGTGGCTGGATCCGGCTACCAAGTCCGGTTCCATCCTGCGCGAGGTCGCCCGACGACTCATGGTCGGCTTGGCCGAATGGGAACCCGATCCCGACGCCCGAGCCACGCACATCCTGAAGAACATGCTCTTCGGCGTAGCCGTCACCCAGGTGCACGCAGAGATGACACGCCGCTCGGTGTACGTGTCCCGCGACGCCACCAGCGAGTGCGCCGTGGTCCGCTTCGACACACCCGAAGGCAATCTGCCGTTCTTGTTCGCCGAGCACGACTACCCGACCAACCAGGACGGCACAGCCTCGGGCCCGTGCAGGGTCTGCCACGCTCCCGTCCGACTCGAGCGCGGCGACACCCGCGAGAACTACGCGTACGCCTTCATCCACGGGGCGTACCCGACCGAGGAGATGAAGGACGTGCGCTTCGACGTGATCGTCGGCAACCCGCCTTACCAGCTGGGGACCGAGGGCTTCGGCGCCACGGCGTCTCCGATCTACCACCGTTTCGTCGAGCACGCGATCGACCTCGAGCCCAAGTACCTCGCCATGATCACGCCGTCGCGATGGTTCACAGGCGGCAAGGGCATGGACGACTTCCGGGGGCGCATGATCGCCGACCGCCGTCTACGCGCCATCGTCGACAACCCCAAGCTGTTCGACTGCTTCCCGGGAGTCGAGATCAAGGGCGGGGTCAACTACTTCCTCTGGGACCGCGACCACGACGGTGACTGCGAGTTCTCCACCCGGATCGACGGTGTTGTCACGTCAACGATGAAGCGGGACCTTCGTCTCGGCGATGGCGTGCTGGTCCGCGACAACGAGGCCATGGCCGTCCTGAAGAAGGTGCTCGCCAAGTCCGACCAGAGCATCGAAGAGCTGGCCAGCGTCACCAAGCCGTTCGGCCTGACGATGAGGTCCAACTACCCCGGGAGTGTTCCCGAGCCGTTCGACGGTGCCATCCCACTGATCTACGGGAGCCACGTCGGATACAGCCGGCCGGATCAGATTCAGCGCAATCACCAGTGGATCGACCGGTGGAAGGTTCTTGTCCCCATGGCAGCAGACGGTCACGGCCGTGAGGTGTCCTACGTCCTCGGCGAACCGATCGCTCTCGCGCCAGGCTCGGCGTGCACCCAGACGTATTTCATCGCAGGGATGTTCGAGACCAGGACGGAAACCGAGAACTACGCCCACTACCTGGCGACCAAGTTCGTCAGGTTCCTAGTTCTACAACGCAAGAGCACGCAACATGTCACGCCCGACCGGTTCAGGTTCGTGCCGAAGCTCGACATGAAGCGCCGCTGGACCGACCCGGACCTGTACGAGCACTTCGGGCTCACGAAGGACGAGGCCGCCTACATCGAGTCCACCATCCACCCACGCGAGGTGATCTTGTCGCTGGACTCGCCCGTTCCGGCGTCGCACCTACCGGGCGGATCGAAGTACCGCCCGCCCGGCGCGGAACGCGACGCGAGCGAGTCGGCCGAACCCGAAGGCGAGGACGACGGGTGACCGCGGCGACTGCGGGGCGCATCTACGTCTACAGCGCCCCGGGGTATGACACCACCTGGTCGCGGACCGTCGGCGTGACGACCATCGAAGGGCACGGCCAGCTGAAGGTCGGCTGGACCGGCCGTCCCGACTCTACCGGACGAACACTTGACAAGTATTAGCTGAGCTAGTAGGAATAGCCGTCGATGGCCATTCCTACGAGCTCCCACTGGCGCAACGCCGACAAGCTTGCCGGCGGCAGGCTCGCCGAGATCATCTCGGATCTCCGAAGCGCCGGACTGAGCCCAGAGGCGATCAGCCGCCGCCTGTTCTCCGACCACGACATCGAGGTCACCCGCCAGACGATCTACAGCTGGTGCGCGACGCTCGAGTCCGACGGCGCCGGGGTCGGCTGATGCCCCGCCCCTACCGCCCCCGGGCCGCATCCACCTACGG
>CAZOTV010000188.1:0-2921 GCA_964582795.1 uncultured bacterium | reverse complement strand
AGGAACGCGGGCGTGGCGAACGCCTCGCGGGCGGTGAGGGACGGTTCGTCCGGCGTGTCCGGAGCCGCGCCCGGTGCGATCGTCTCCGGGCCCAGGCCCGATTCGACCGTCTGCGGAGCCGCGCTCGCTGCGACCGAGCCCGGAGCCGCGCGCCTCGCCGGAGTAGGCGACGGGTTCGCAGATGCAGCGCCCGCCACCCCCGTCCCGGGGCGTACCTGCGCCCCGTCCGGTTGCAGCCCCAAGTCCGCCGGTCGCCTACGCAGCACCAACGCGTGCAACGGGATCGTGCCGACGGCCAGGATGGCCGCCAACCAGCGCACCGCCACCCGCCACCCATGCGCCTCGAGCAACTGCCCCGCGAGCGGGATGAAGATCACCGAGGCGAAGCCGGCGACGAACGTCAGCACCGTCAGCGCCATTCCGCGCCGGCGCCGGAACCACACCGCCACGGCGGCGAAGGCCGGGTCGTACAAGACGGCCGCCTGCGCGATGCCGAGGCCGGCCCACACCAGGTAGTAGGCGAAGAGCGTCTCGACGTACGACCATGCCAGCAGTAGCAGCGCCGCCGCCAACGAACCGACGCTCATCGAAAGGCGCGGGCCGTGCACGTCGAGCCAGCGGCCCACCGGCAACGACGCGATGCCGGAGACCAACAGCGACAGGCTGAGCGCACCGGTGACGGTGGCCAACGACCATCCGAGCTCCGCCTGCATCGGCGCGACGAAAACCGTGAAGGCGTAGGCCAGGATGCCGTACGAGATCGTCTCGGTGACGGACAGCGCCGCGACGATGCGCCAACCGTAGAACCCGGCCGTGATGGCCCGCCGCAGCGACATGACCAAGGCTACGACGGCCGACGTGGAACTACGGCGCCACCGCCTGGACGAGGAACGCGAGGAGGATCGCGGCCACGACGAAGCCGCCGGCGAGCACGGCGAGGTAGCGGCTGCCGAGCAACCGCTGCAGCATCACGCCTTCCGGCACGCTGAGCCCCGTCGCGCCGATGAGGAAGCCGGTCACGACGCCCAGTGGCATGCCGCCGGCTGCCAGCGTCGCGCCCAAGGGCAGCAACACCGCGGTCGAGGCGTACATCGGCACGCCGAGCAGCACGGCCGCAGGAACGGCCCACGGCCCGGCGGCGTCGAGCGCCGACAGCACGAAGGCGGGGCTCACGCGGTCGTGTAGCAGCGCCCCGATCGCGGCGACCACCGCCAACAACGGCGCCAACTTGCGTACGTCCCGCCATGCACGGGCCCCCGACGAACGGAGCCGGACGCGAAACGGCGTCCCCTCGCTCGTTCCCGTGGCTTCGAAGAGCGGCGCGGACGCCGGCAGGCGGACCCTCAGCAGCCCCATCACCCCGCCCAACGTGGCGGCGAGCACGGCGGAGGCCACGACGAACGCGCCCGCGTACCACGGCGCAACCAGCGTGGCGAGCAGGGCGACGGTGGCAGGGTTCACCAGCGGGGACATGACCAGGAACGCCGTGAGGGTCGGAACGGCGACGCCGGCGCCGGCCATGCCGGCGACGACCGGCACCGTCGAGCACGAGCAGAACGGCGTCACGGCGCCGAGCACCAACGCCATCACCGTGCCGCGGACGGGGTTCCCCGCCAGCAGCGACCGAAGCCGCTGGCGGGAGATGGAGCCCGTGATCAGGTACACGGTCCACGAGACGACGAAGAAGAGGCCCGTGAACTCGGTCGCCAAGACGACGAAGGTGCGTACGGCGTCGGTCACCTGCCGCGCCTCAGCAGCACGCCGGCAACGAACCGCTGCAGCAGGTCGCAAGGTTCGTTACGGCGGGGGTTCCGGAGTGGCCGGACGCCTCCGTGGCCGGCAGCGCGGCGCGGGCGCGGCGTATCGCGGAGACGCGCGCGGCGTCGCGGTGCAGGTCCTCGATTCGATCACGGCTGTAGCGCTGGAACGCGATGGTGTTCAACATGGTCTTCTCCCCGGCGCGCTTGGCGCCTAGATTCCTAGGATTCTAGACATCACTTGGCCAAAAAAGAGGCCGTGCCCGTGCCTCGTTGCTTCACCTCCTCGTCCTACTCCCGTTCGAGCTTGGCCACGGCTTCCCGCGCCTCACGCTCCGGCGTTGGCGGTATCGCAGCTCGCTCCTTCGCCATCCGCCGGGCTCGCGTCGCTGCAGCACTCGTCGCTGAGGTAGCCGACCAGCGCGTCCATGACGTCGAAGTTCGCCTGGTTGATCACCGTGGCTCCCTCCTTGGTCTGCACGACCAGGCCGGCCTGCACCAACATGCCGAGGTGATGCGCGAGTGTGGACCGGGGCATGCCGCCGAGCCGCTGTTGCACCTCGTGCACGGCCAGGCCGTGACGGCCGGCGCGCATCAGTGTGCGGTAGATCTCCAAGCGCGCCTCGTGTCCGAGCGCCGCCAACGCGTTCGCCGCCGTGGCGAGGTCGAACGACGCCGCGTCGAACGCCGGCGCGCCGGGAGGTGTGGCGAAGGTGGTGTCCGTGGGGCCAGTGGGGCGTGCCATGCCGGCAGCGTACGTACCCCTTGCCGTTCTTGTCAACTAGGTTTCTAGGAATCTAGTCAGCCACCCCTCGTGTCGCGTTGGGCCCGTGGGCTACCGGCAAGGAAGCGGTGCGCTGCCGATGACGTAGCGGTCCGGTGCTGGGTCGCCTGCCGTCCGGACCCGACGCACGTGCGTTCGACGCGCGTGACGAAGCGCAGCGGCGCGCCAGGCGTGGCGCAGGTTCTCCTTGATGCGGTCGTGTGCGTACCTCTGTAACCCGATGGTGTCGAGCATGCGCCCTCCCTATCGACCCCGCTGGCGGAGCCGGCGGCGTTCGGCATGCAGCGTGAATCTGCACGCCGAGGCCGTACGTCCTGGAATACGGCTTGCGGCGGCCAGGGCGCTCGCCGGGAGCGGACATCGACGTGCCCAGGCCGTAC
>CAZOTV010000187.1:0-2936 GCA_964582795.1 uncultured bacterium | reverse complement strand
CGTTGGCAGCGCTCCTGGCCGTGCTCGCCGCCTGCGCCCCGACCGCCACCACGCCGGGCTCACCCCTCAGCCCCGCCTGCAGCGGGCCCGAACAGGTCGTTCCGATCCCCGACGCCAACCTTGCCGCGGCCGTGGTGCGTCCAGGCGGCACGGCGCCGGCCGGGGGCCCAGGCGCAACCTGTGCGCAGCTGGCGGCCGCGACGCGCCTGTCGGCCGCCGGCGTCACGCGCCTCGACGGCCTCGAGTACGCCGTCAACCTGCGTGAGATCACGCTCGCGGACGCCGACGTGAGCACACTTGCGCCACTTGCCGGCTTGCAGCAGCTGGAGGCCGTGCGGGTGCGCGGCGGATCTCTGACGACGCTGGCGACGCTGACCGACCTCCCTGGCCTCACGATGCTCGAGGTGACGGGGAACGCGCTCACGGACATCTCCACCGTCACGGCGTTCCCCCGCCTGCTCAACGTGACCTTGAACGACAACGCGCTACGAGACGTCTCGCCGTTGGCCGACTTGCCGGGCGTGGCCTGGATCGAGATCGATCACAACCAGGTGACGGACCTCACGCCGCTGGCCGGCGTGACCACGCTGCGGATCTTCAAGGCGAACCACAACCAGATCGCCGACGCCTCTGCCCTTGCGAACCTACCCGTGCTGCGATGGGTCGAGCTCCAAGGGAACCAACTGACCGACATGGCGTTCGTGGAGAACCTCCGCCTCGAGATCCTGCGGCTGGCGAACAACCGCATCACGTCGTTGGCGCCGCTTGCTCGCAACCCGTGGCTCTCCAAGACCGCCATCTACGACTTGCGTTTCAACTGCATCGACGTCGACCGCACCGACCCGTTCGTCGCGGACGTACTGGCATCGAGGAGCGGCATCGAACTCGACCCGCAGGCGGAGTGCGCCGCGCCCTAGCGGTTCGGTGTGGGGGCCGCAACCGGCACCCACACGGATACCGACCCCGCCGGGCAACGGAACTCCGCCCACCCTTCGCCGTCGGTTCGCACCTCGTGGTCGACGTGCTCGGTGAGATCCACGTAGGTCGTGTCGGGAAGCACCTGCATCGCCTTCAGCCCCTCCTCGCCGTTGCTCAGCAGCACGGCGAGACCGCCCGGGTGCTCGTCCGAGCCGCGACGCGTCCAGCCGATGCAGTTCGCGTGGTCGAAGTAGTCGACCTGGTCGCCGTAGGCGTTCGTTCGACGGGCGGCGAGGAAGCGGTCGATCATCCAACGGTGGCTGGGGATCACAACGTGATGTTCGTTCCCGTCCCGACCGAAGTCGGAGTACTCGGCGCCGTAGTAATCGGCAGCGAAGATGCACGGGTAACCGCCGCGCCGCAGCAGGATCAGCGCGTACGCCAGTGGCGTGAACCACGGCTCGACCACCGACTCGAGCGCCTGGAGCGGTTGCGTGTCGTGGTTCGCCACCAGGGTCACGGCCGCGTCCGGGTTGTGGCCGACGAGGCTGCCATCGAAGAGGGCGCGCAGGTCGTAGTCGTTGCCGGCGCGGCTGGCCGCCGCGAAAGCGTGTTGAAGGCCGACGTCGAACAGCATCACTTCGCCGCCGGTCTTCTCGAGGAAGTGCTCGTGCGCGCCTCGTTCGGGCGACCAGTACTCACCCACCGCGAACAGCTCGCGCTTGGAAGCGCGCCGCACGTGCCCGAGCCACTCGGCGAAGAAGCCGGCCTTGACGTGCTTGGCGGCATCGAAGCGGAAGCCGTCCACGCCGGTGGTCTTCACGTACCACTCGCCCCAGTGGAACAGCTCGGTGCGCACGTCCGGGTTGTCGAGATCGAGGTTGCACCCCATCAGGTAGTCGTAGTTGCCCTTCTCGAGGTCGACGTCCTCGTGGAAGTGCTTGCCTTCGAAGAGGTAGATGGAGTGGGCGTCCGGGTCGTTGGCGTCGGCGTCGACGGCGTTGAAGTGCCACCAGTGCCACTTCAGCGTCGAGTAGCGTTCTCCTCGTCCGGGGAAGGTGAAGTGCGTCCACGCCTTGATGGGCCGAAGGTCACCGATCGGCCGGGTGCGGTCGTTCGGGTCGTACGGGGTGGCCTGGAACTCCTCTTCCTCGTCGCCGCCCATCTTGTGGCTCATGACGACATCGGCGTAGACCTGCATGCCGGCGTCGTGGGCGGCGTGAATGGCGCGGAGGTACTCGTCTCGGGTGCCGTACTTGGTGCGCACGGAACCCTTCTGATCGAACTCGCCGAGGTCGAACAGGTCGTAGGCGCCGTAGCCGGCGTCGAGGCCGCCGCCGGCGCCCTTGTACGCGGGCGGCAGCCACAGCGAGGTGATGCCGGCCGCCGCCAGGGCTGGCGCTTCTTCTGCCAAGCGTCGCCAGAGCGTGCCGTCTGCCGCCGTGTACCAGTGGAAGGCCTGCAGCATCGCGCCATTGAACTCTCTCATGGGTCGCCTCGGTTCGTCGCGGCCGTGCACCACGCGCATGGGGTGAAGGCCGCTCGCCACACGATAGGGCACGCGCGCGGCACTGTCGGTCTGCGCGCGGCGACTAGCCAGAGACGCTCCACTCGCATCGCTTCCCCGAGTCGAACCACCCGACTCGCCCCCACCCGACACCCAACGTACCCCTGCCATTGACGCACCGGACATTTCGGTTTAGTCTCACTAACATGAAAACGACGTCCGAGGCCGGCAAGCGTATCTACCGCATGCGGGAGCGCGCGAAGGCGGCCGAGCGGACCGCGCGCGACATCATGCGCGCGACGGTCGACCTGTGGCGCGAGCACGCGCTGGACGCCATCACCTTGCAAATGATCGCCGATCGCTCCGGCGTGACGGTCCAGACGGTCATCCGACGGTTCGGCTCGAAGGACGGCGTGATCGAGGCGTGCATCCGGTCCGACGCGGCGGCGATCGTCGCGCAACGCGCAACGGCCCCCGTAGGTGACGTGGGCGCCGCGCTCGAGGTCTTGTT
>CAZOTV010000186.1:0-3049 GCA_964582795.1 uncultured bacterium | reverse complement strand
CTGTCGGGCGCACCATCTCCCATTGCAGGAACCAGCGGAACCGACGACGTGCTCCGTCACCGGAACCACCTGCCGGGCGTGAACGGCGCGTCCACCAACCGCGCGACACCGGCCGCGATCGCGGCGTCGAGTCCGTCGGCAAGTTCCGCCAGCGTCACTTGCGCCGGCACGTCGGGCACGACGCCCACGTCCATCGAACTCCCGTCTGCGCGCATCAGGTTGGCCACTGCGATCAGCACGCTGCTGCCGTCCGGCAGCGCGAAGCCCTGCACCACCTCGACGTTGCCGCCGGTCGGTCGGCCGATCACCGCGGCGCGCCCGTTCGCCTGCAACACGTGGGCGGCCACCTCCGCGGCCGAACCCGTCTGCGCGTCGACGAGCACCGCCAACGGAGCGTCGATCACCACGGCTCGGTCGAGAGCGAGCCGCCGCACGACCCTGCCACCCGGCGCCACCAGACGCGCTTCCAGCGCACCCGTGGACGGGGTGCGCTCCACCGTCCCGATCCACGCCACCGCACCGCGGCTCACCGCTCGGCCCCAGTCGCCGTCGAGGAACGCCCCGAGCACGACGCCGAGCTCGGCAACGCTGCCGCCGAGGTTGCCGCGTAGATCGAGCACGAACGCGTTCGCGCCCTGTTCGACGAGTCCCGCCAGGAGTGCGTGCGCGCGGGCACCCGTGCCCGGCAACGCGAACGACGGCAGGTAGAGGTAGCCCACGTCGGTGTCGAGCATCGTCGCGTACGGCGTCAACTCGAGCGTCGCCTGATCGAGGGGCGCGGCCTCCAGCAGACGCGGGGCGAGCACGCGTGTGCCGCGCCGGACGTCGAGCAGCGCCTCGCCGAGCGCCAGAGCCTCGTCCATCGCTCCGGCCGCCGTCAGCACGTTCGCTCCCTTCAGATCCGTGCCGTTGACGCGCTCGAGCACGTCCCCGCGGGCGATGCCCGCGACGTCGGCGGGCGAACCCGGCAAGACGCGCTCCACCACCAGCCCGGCTCCGCCGACGAACCGGGCCAGCAGTCCGAACCCAGGCTTCCCCGCGTCGGCCGCCTGCTCCTCTTCGACGTCCTGCCCATCACGCGGTTCTGGTCGCTGGTCTTGCTCCTGCGCCTCGCGCGGCGCCTCGTCCTGCGCAGCCAGCCCGGTGTGACTGGTGGTGGCGAGCCCCAACCAGCGAGAATGCCCGTCCCCTACGGAGTCCACCATCCGCCGCATCAGCGCGTCGAAGACGGGCCGCGCGGTGGCGGACAGGACCGCGTCCCGATGCTCGTTCGCCCACGCATCCCAATCGAGCCATCCGGGATCCCAGTAGCGGTCGCGGAAGAGGTCCACCACGCCGTCGAACACGCGCTCGCGCATGGCGGCGCCCTGGTCTGCACTGGCCGCGGGGTCGATCTCGGGCGCGGCCCAAGCCGGAAGACCCGCCGCGATCGCGAGAACCGCCACGAGGCAGATGCCGAGTCCGGAACGCCGCCGACGCCCCGGCCTACGCCAGGTCATGCCTCCATGATGCTGCGTGGTCGCGGCGCGGCGTCGTTGCTGGACCCGTCGTTCCAGGCCTTGCAGCGCACGACCGCCGGCCGTGGGTAACGCTCGCGCGACACGACGATCGGGCGTCACTCACCACACCGGCAACTCGGGGTGATCGGCGCGCACCCACGGGTCCTCGAGCAGCAAGCCCTCGCCGCCGAACACTTCGACGACCTCGCCTTCGACGGCGATGCGCAGGGCGTCGACATCCGACGGTTGCGTGAGGGTGTAGTAGAGCTGGTGCAGGCGCCCCAGCATCGCCGCGCTCCCGCCGCCCCGCTCGAACGCGGCGGAGAGATCTACGGTGAGCACGCCGTCCTCGAGCCGCGCGTCCCGGACGGTCACGTCGGCCGGCACCGCGGTCGACAGTCCTCGGGCCGCCTCCTGCGGCTCTGGACCGCGCGCCAGCGCAGCGACCTGCCGCTCGACCCGCGTGCGCAGGTCCGTGGCGCCCGAGCGGCGATGCGCGGCTTCGAGCGTGAACGCCTGACCACCGTCGCGAACGAAGTAGACGATGGTGTCGGGGATGCGTTGCAGGGTGCGCACCGTGATCACGGCCACCAGCGCCAACAGCAGAAGCAGCGCCAGCGCGGCGACGCGCAACACCACGGTGCGCACGAATCAGCTCCGCCGGATGGGAAGGTAGCGCGGCTCCCACATCGCGGCCGTGACCGCCTCGGTCACGTCGCCCTCCACCGGAACGCGCGCGACGCCGTCCGCCATCGCTTGCTGCGCGACGGCCACCGCCACGTGCTTGCTGGCGCGCCGCATCGTCGCGACGCTCGGGTACACCGCGCCCGCCAGCAACCTGGCTGGGTCGGTGTACTCCGCCAGGGCCTCGGCCGCGGCGGTGAGCATCCCGGGCGTGACGCGCTTGGCAGAGGTCACCATCACGCCGAGCCCCAGACCTGGGAAGATGAACGCGTTGTTGCCCTGACCGACCGGATGCCGCGCGCCGGCATACTCCACCTCGCCGAACGGGCTGCCCGTCGCTACGATGGCGCGCCCCTCGGTCCAGGCGTAGATGTCCTCCGGCGTCGCCTCGCTGTTCGCCGTCGGGTTCGACAGCGGGAACACGATCGGCGTGGGCGTGTTGGCGTCGACGGCGCCGACGACCTCGCGGTCGAAGGCTCCCCGCTGACCCGACAGGCCGATCAACACGCTCACGCCGCCGTTGCGCACGGTCTCGAGCATGGTCGGCACCGGACCCGCGACGTCCCAGCCGCTCACCCGCTCGGTCGGTTGCGCCAGCTCGTGCTTGTACGGTTCGAGACCGTCGCGCCCCTGCATCACCAGGCCACGCGAGTCCACCACGAACACGCGCGCCTTCGCGTCTCGTTCGCTCAACCCCTGGCGCTCGAGCCCCACGACGATCTGCCGCGCGACGCCGATGCCGCCGGCGCCCGCACCGTGCACCAGGAACACCTCGTCGGTCAGGGGCCGCCTGGTCTTGCGGCTGGCAGCAAGCAACCCGGCGAGCACCACGGCTCCGGTGCCCTGGATGTCGTCGTTGAACGACG
>CAZOTV010000185.1:1288-3052 GCA_964582795.1 uncultured bacterium | reverse complement strand
GGGACTACCGCGCCTTCCTCGAGAAGCTAGGCAACGGCTTCGACGTGCACTTCGTGCCCATCAGCGCTCTGGCGGGCGACAACGTGGTGCACGCCAGCACGCGCATGCCGTGGTACCAGGGACCGGCGCTGATGGAGCTGTTGGAGTCGGTGGACGTGACGTCGCGCCAGGACCTCGCTCAGTTCCGCTTCCCGGTCCAGTACGTGAACCGTCCCCACCACGACTTCCGGGGCTACGCCGGCACCATCGCGTCAGGCACGGTGCGGTTGGGCGACGAGGTGATGGTGCTGCCGTCGCGCAAGCGGAGCCGCGTGAAGAGCATCGTGACGTACGACGGGGCGAACGGTGGCACCGAGCCGCACCAGGCCGCCGCCCCGCACGCCGTCACGCTCACGCTCGAGGACGAACTCGACGTGTCGCGCGGCGACATGCTGGCGCACCCGAACGACACCCCAAGCGTGACCGACGTCGTCGACGCCAACGTGGTGTGGATGCACGAGGAACCGCTCCGCATCGGCAGGCTCTACGACGTGAAGGTCGGCGCCAAGACGACGCAGGCGACGGTGCGGGCGGTCGCGCACCGGCTCGACGTCACCACCCTCGACCGAGTTCCTGCCGAGACGCTGGCGTTGAACGAGATCGGCCGCTGCCGCGTCGCCTTCACCACGCCCGTCGCGGTCGACCCGTACGCCACCCTGCCGGCCACGGGGAGCTTCGTCCTGATCGACCGGGTGACGAACGCCACGGTCGCCGCCGGCATGGTCGAACGCAGCGCCCGCGAGCGCGGCGCCGCCAAGGCGACGAACGTGGTGTGGCACGACACCAAGGTCACCAAGGAGGTGCGGGCGCAACTCAAGGAGCAGAAGCCGTGTGTGTTGTGGTTCACCGGCCTCTCCGGCGCGGGCAAGAGCACCATCGCGAACGCGCTCGAGCAGCGACTCGCCGCCTTGGGGCACCACACCTACCTGCTCGATGGCGACAACGTGCGCCACGGCCTGAACAAAGACCTCGGCTTCAACGACGACGACCGCGTCGAGAACATCCGCCGCATCGGCGAGGTGGCGAAGTTGTTCGTCGACGCCGGGTTGATCGTGGTCACGGCGTTCATCAGCCCCTTCCGCTCCGATCGCCAGATGGTGCGGGAGTTGTTCGATGACGGGGAGTTCCTCGAGGTGTTCGTCGACACGCCGTTGGAGGTCGCCGAGCAACGCGACCCGAAGGGGCTCTACGCTAAAGCGCGCACTGGGCTCATCAAGAACTTCACCGGCATCGACTCACCCTACGAGCGGCCGGCGAGGGCCGAAGTGGTGCTCGACACCGTGAACGCGTCGGTGGAAGACGCGGTGGACGAGGTGCTGCGAAGGCTGGCGGAACGGGGCGCCTTGCGCTCGATCGGTTGATCTAGTCGCCGACGTCGGAAGGGACGCCGTGGCGGTGTCCCGGACGGTGCGTGAGGGCCCAGGCGCGGTAGAGCGGGACGGCGATCAGGATCAGGTTGAAGAGCACGCCGACGCCGGAGAAGAGCGCGATGGCCACGGTCGGGTCGCCGGTACGGGCGCCGGCAACGAGCGCCGCGGCGCGGAACACCAGGTACACGACCTCGTATCCGGCATGCCAGCGCTGCATCTCGAGCAGCGGCACGACGCTCACCGACGGGATGTTCACGAACGCGACCGCGAGCCAGACGACGAGGTAGCGCGAGAACTCGCCTGCGCTCCGCCACTCCTCGCCGAGCACCCAGACGAAGGCCTGCGGCGCCAGCCA
>CAZOTV010000185.1:0-1188 GCA_964582795.1 uncultured bacterium | reverse complement strand
GAGACCCGCCGACGCCACGCGTCCGAAGCGCTCGAAGCGCGCGGCCCAGTACTCGAGCGCCCGATACGACCCGAGCGCGCCCAAGTAGAGCGGCAGGTACGGCAGCAGGACCGCCACGTCGGGTTCACCCAACGCCCGCGCGATCCCACCGCCGAACATCGCCACGAAGACCGCGGCGAGGGCCACCAGTAGGGCGGTCGCGACGAAGGCCGCGACCAACACGTCGGACGCCTCGTCGTCGCCTTCCGGGACCATGATGGCAAGGTCCAAGCGCAGACAAGCGACCACCCCGAGCACGCCGGCGAACGCGAAGAAGACCCCGGCCACGCCGAACTCCGCGGGCAGGAAGAGCCGCGCGATGACGGGGGCGGCGGCGAGCGAGATCGCCTGACGAACGCCGGAGGCGGCGGTGAGGAGACCGACGTTGCGAACGACGCTCATGTCGGAGCTAGTTGACCGCCGACGATTCCATCCGTTCGAGCGGCTGCTGCTCGATGGACCGCTGCTCGATGGACCGCTGCCGTGCCCGCTTGAGCGCGATCACCGGCGTGAGCATCCAGGAGAGGACACGGCGGTTGCGCGGGACGCGCCATCCCAGTCCCTCGCGCATGGCGTCGCAGCAGGGCTCGCACACCCCGCATGGTTGGCCATCTTTGGGCCGATGGCAGAACCAGGTCATCTGCATCACGTCGCCGAAACCGAGGCGCGCGGCGCGCTCGCCCATGCCGAGTTTGGAGAGGTCGAACAAGGGGAAGCGGAAGGGGCGGAACAGTTCGAGATCGGGGTCGCTGGGTTCGGCCACCAGTTCCTTCACCGCCCCATAGGGCAGCGTCACCGCCCGAACGTCGTCCTGCAAGAAGCCGTGGGCCTTGTCATCGGCGTGGACGGCGAGTTCGAGCGGATGGTCCATCCTGGCGGCGTACTCCGATAGCCACTCGTACTGAACCCCCAGCGGGCTCCGCCGCCGCAGTCGCTGGAACCGCACGTGGCGGTCCGGGCGGACCTGAACGTCCTTCTGTTCCGTCACATGCAGCGGCCCGAGACGCTTCGCCGCTGCCGGGGCGATATCTTCGAAGGCGCGCCGCATGGCCGCCATCTGCCGCAGCTCCATCTCGGTGGACCGCCGCTTGGACACCAGGTAGTGGGGCTCCACGATGACGTCGGTGCGGAACAAGAGCTCGCCCACGC
>CAZOTV010000184.1:0-3148 GCA_964582795.1 uncultured bacterium | reverse complement strand
CCGTCGACCGTGTGATGCGCTCGCAACCACATCTCCAGCGTCAGCGCCGGCCATAGCGTCGGCAGTTCGCGCTGCTCACCTGCCACTACGGCGTCGTAGTGCCACTGCAACGCGGCGGCGTCCACGAAGCCGTGCCGGTCGGCCAGCGCGTCTTCGAGTAGGCGCTCGATGGTGGTCCGGGCGCGGTCGTGCACGCCGCGCCGGTAGAGCGCCGCAGGGGAGACCTTCGCCGTTCGCTCCAGGGCCGCTGGCGGGATCACGTAGCGTAGCGCCAGGCGCGCCAGTCGCTTCGGTTCACTGAGGCGCTGCACCACCCATGGCGGCACCGCCAGGACGAACTCCGCCAAGCGACGATCGGCCCACGGGTCGGCGAACGCGAGCCCGGCGCGAGCGCTGAGGCGCTCGTCCCACAGCACGTTGCGCATCTGCAGCGGCCGGAAGATCTCGCGGTAGCGCGCCGCCCGCGCGCCCGTCAGGCCGGCCGGGGGCCCTACGTCCTCGACGGCTTCGAGCGCCGCACGGGTGCGATCCAGCAGGTCCTGCTGGATCCAAGGCGCCATGGTGGGGGCTGCGGTCGTTCCCGCCATTCCCCGAGCCGGCCCGTTCGGCGTTCGTGCCCGTTCGTTCCGCGTCCGGACCTGCCCGTTCCCCATCCGAGCAAGGGGCCGTGCCCAAGGCGTCGTCGCGAGGGCGTCGAGCTGCGGCCGTAACAGCAGGCGCCATGCGGCCTTGAGGAGCGGTAGGTTCCGGCGCTCGCGATACGCCTGCAGGTCTGCGCGCACCGCCTCCCACTGCCCGGCGCGTAGCGCGCCGGCGGTGTCGAACACCTTCGTGCCCACCATCAGATCGCCGCGGCTGCCGGCTAGGAGCACGCCCATGCCATCGCCGGCGGCCTGCTCGGCGGCGCGTTCGAGCAGCGCCTGGTAGACGCCGGCGTACGGTTCGTCGCGGTGCGGGGCGTGTTTCGGGTACTCCGCCAGCGGCCATAGCTGGTCGGCCGGCACGGGCGACGCCTTCATGCGGTAGTGCTCCACGATCAGGTCGCTGACTGCACGTTCGTCGGCCTCCGGCAGTTCGTCGAACGCCCACGAGTACGTGTGCACCCCCGGTGCGGTGACTCGCCCTTCGTTGACGAGCTTGCCGGCCATCGACGCGATGGCGCCCGAGTCCATTCCGCCGCTGAGTTGGATGCCCACCGGCTTCACGCTCCGCAGGCGCGCCGCCGTTGCCGACCGGAAGAGCATGCCGAAGCGCTCGGCGTACGCCTCCTCGCTCGCCTCGTGGATGCGGTGCTCGGGGTCGATGTCCCAGAAGCGCCGCAACTGAGCGGACGCACCGGTGCTGGTGAGCGGCAGCGTTAGGGTGTGTCCGGCGGGGATCAGGTGCACGCCGTCGTACGCCGTCCAGTGCGGCGCGCCTTGCTGCCCGAGCAGGTGCGCGGCGATGGCGGGTTCGAACAAGCCCGCGTCCACCCCCGGCACCGCCAGGATCTGCGCCACCTCGCTCGCCAGCAGCACGCAGTTCGGCTCGACGCGGTAGTAGAGCGGCCGCATGCCCATCGGGTCCCGCTGCGCCACCACGCTCCCGATGCGGCGGTCCAGCACCAGGAACGCGTAGTCCCCGACGAGGTGCGCGCCACAACCGTCGCCCCAGCGTTTGTAGGCGGCCAGTACCAAGTCGGCGTCGGTGGGCCGGGTGCGCGGGTCGGAGCTGCCACCGCGCACCGGCGTGAGGTAGGCCTGCAGGTCCGCGATCAGCGCGTCGCGTTCGTCGAGGCGGACGTCGGCGGCCAGCACCAGGCCGTGCTGCTCGTCCACCAGCGGTTGACGCTCGTGCGTCGACTCGGGCGTGACGTGGAACGCCTGGTAGGCGAGGGCGGTGTCGGCGTCGGGCGCGCCGGCGCCCCGATCGGCTTCCTGACCGCCGTCCCGACCGTCACCGTGGCCACCGCCGCCGCCCGCGACGGGCCTACGTGTACCGCGCCAGCGCCCGACCCCATCGGGGCCCCGGTACGGCGCCGCCGCGATCATCGCATCGAGGTGCGCTTCGGGAACGGGCCCGCCGTCGAGCGTCGCGAGGAAGCAGATGCCACTCAACGCGTGTCACCACGTTCTCGTGGACTTGGGAGCGTCGCGCGCGCGGCGCTGGTCGCCGCCATGCAACGAGCTGTGGCGGCGTCCTTGCTCGCGTCGGACACGATGTTCTCGGTCACGACCGGAGTATAGGTGGCGCGTCCTCGCTGCCGCCGAGGCGAACCTCACGCCGGTCGTTCGAGACGCGCCTCAGCTCGCCACGAAGTAGCCGGTCACACGGCCGACCGTCACCGGGCCGTCCATCAGTTCGCGCTCGAAGCGCTCGCGCGTGGCGCGATCCCAGCGCATGAGCCGCTCCTCCAGGCCCGGCGGCGCAGGTTCCGGCACATCGATCATCGACCACAGGTGCGCCATCAACGGTTCGACCTCGTCCACCTCGAGCCGATCGACCCGGTCGAAGCGCTTGACGTCACGGAACGCGCGCTGCAGGATGGCGTCGCCGTTCTCCAGGTCGAAGCGGAGGCGGTCGATACTGGCAACCGACAGTTCCGGCGCCAGCGCGTTCAGTTCGAACAGTTCCGAGCGAAGCCGAGCGAGGTGCTCCCGGCCGTTGGTCGCGGCGTAGAGGACGCCTCGGGGCCGCAGCACGCGACGAAACTCCGCCACCGCCCGGTTCAAGTCGGGCACGTGATAGAGCATGTGGTTCGCGATGACGAGGTCGAAGCTGGCGTCGTCGAACGGAAGATCCGACGCGTTGGCCTCGACCACACCGCCCCTCAGGCCAGAAGCCTCCAGCGTGCGCAGCGCCTCGGCGACCATGCCGGCCGACAGGTCCGTCAGGGTCAGGTCCCAGCTCGCCGGCACCCGCTCGGCGTTGACGCGCCAGAACCGTCCGGTGCCCGTGCCCACCTCGAGGACGCGGACGTCGGCTGCCAGCCCTTCCGCGGCGCCCGCTGCCAGGCGGGTCAGGATGTGCGTGAACTGCTCTCGATGGAAGTCGTACCCCGCCGGCCCGTACCTCTCGTGAAGCGCGATGCGTGCCTGGAGACGGTCGGGCGTGCGGTAGCCCTCGATCCCGTGCTCGGGGAGGTCCGCGGAAGGCATGGTCATGGGTG
>CAZOTV010000183.1:2095-3160 GCA_964582795.1 uncultured bacterium | reverse complement strand
GAGGGCCTCGACCCGCTGACCGACTACCCGAAGACGTGGGAAGAGATGATGGAGATCGCCGACCAGCTGACGCTGCGTGACGGCGAGATCATCACCCGCCGCGGCTTCGACTTCCGCTACCCCTACTACCTCAACTTCATGGTGCCGATGGCGCAACAGCTCGGCGGCGAACTCATCGGCGAAGACGGCAGCGCCATCGTCAACGACGCCGCGTGGCTGCGCGTGCTCGACTACTTCCGCCAGTGGGGCCCGAACCACCGCAACTTAGGCGCCCCCACCTACGCCAACGCTCGCGCGCTGTTCAACCACGACAACAACGACATCGGCATGATGGAGTCCGGCCAGTACCAGATCGCGCGCATCGCGAACGACAACCCCGACTTCCTGCCCGGTGAAGGCTGGATGATCATCCCGTTCCCGGTCTGGGAAGACGCCGTCAACGACGTCGCCGAGGCGTACTACGGCCACTACTGGATGGTCAACGCGCAGGCGTCCGATGCCAAGCAGGAAGCCGCCTGGAAGTTCCTGGGCTTCTTGAGCCAGCACGCCGAGGAGTACTTCGCTCGCGCCGGCCTGCTGCAGGCCTCGCAGGCCGTGCTCGATTCCGAGACCTTCAAGAACCACCCGTACTCCGACGTCTTCATGGCCGACCTGGCCCGCGCCCCTGCCATCTACTACGGCGAGGCCTCGCCGCAGATCCAGCAGGTACTGCAAGACGCCGTCGAAGCCGTCATGCTGCAAGACCGCGACCCCGCCGAGGTGCTCGTCGAGATGCGCGCCGGCGTGGAGCGTGCGCTGGCAGGCGAGTACTGACGCGTAGAGAAGGTAGCCGGTGGCTCGTAGCGCAAGACGGATGACCGTCGGCACGAGGAGGGCGTTGTGGGGCTGGGCCTTCGTGGTCCCAGCCCTCGCCTTCTTCGGGCTGTTCGCCTTCTACCCGATCATCAACGCGGTCGTCCTCAGCCTGCATCGCAAGAACGTGCTGTCGCTGAGGCCACCACGCTTCGTGGGGCTCGACAACTACGTCGAGCTCCTCCAGTCTTCGCAGTTCTGGAACTCCTGGAA
>CAZOTV010000183.1:0-1995 GCA_964582795.1 uncultured bacterium | reverse complement strand
TACTTCTGGGGCAAGCTCGGGTTCTTCACCATCATCTTCATCGCCGGCCTCGGCGGCATCCCCACCAGCGTCAAGGAAGCCGCGCGCGTCGACGGCGCCACCGGCTGGCAGCTCTACCGCTACATCACGCTCCCGCTGCTCAAGCCCACCACGGTGCTGGTGTCGATCATGGCGATGATCTTCTGCATGCGCACCTTCAGCACCCAGTACCTCTTCACGCAATCGGGCGCCCCGCGCGAGCCGATCAACGTCGTCACGCTCGGCATCTACACCACCGCCATCCGCGATTATCAGATCGGCCTGGCCAGCGCCATGTCGATCATCCTCCTGATCGTGATGTTCATCCTGGCGTTCCTGCAGTTCCGCGTGTCGCGCACGCAGGAGGCCTGAGCCGTGGCCGTGCAGACCCCGGTTCCCAGCGCGCCACCCGCTCGTCGGCCGGATCGCGCCGAGACGCGCCAGGTGCACGGCGGCGGCACCGGCTTCCGGCGCGGCCCGCTCGGGCATGTCGGCAACCTGCTTGGCTGGCTGCTCCTGATCCTCGCGGTGCTGCTCGTGATCATGCCGGTGGCGTTCATGTTCGTGTCGTCGTTCATGCCAGCGCGGGACATCCTCGCCATGCCGTTCTCGTGGTGGCCCGACCCGGTCATCTTCGAGAACTTCTGGCACGCCATCAAAGGCAACGACGGCAAGTTCATCTTCCCGCGCGCGCTACTCAACTCCGTGCTCGTGTCCGGCAGCATCGCCGCCACCACGGTGCTGTTCTCGACCATGGCAGGCTACGGCCTCACGAAACTGCGCTTCCGCGGCGCGGCGGTGGTGTTCCTCTTCATCCTCTCTACCTTGATGATCCCGTTCGAGACGGTGATGATCCCGCTGTACGTGGTGATCACCAACCTCGGGATGCAGAACACCTACGCCGGCCTCATCGTGCCGTTCCTGCTGAGCGCCTTCGGCGTGTTCCTGATGCGCCAGTCGCTGTTGAGCTTCCCCGACGAACTGCTCGACGCCGCGCGCATCGACGGCGCCAGCGAGCCCGGCATCTTCTTCCGCATCGTGGTGCCGAACCTTTGGCCGGTGATGGCCGTGCTCGCCATCCTCACCTTCGAGGGGCAGTGGGACAACCTCATCTGGCCCCTTCTGGTGGTGCAGTCGCCCGAGCTCAAGACCATGCCGCTCTACGTGGTGACCTTCATGGAGGAGAAGAGCACCAACGAGGGCGCCATGATGGCCGTTGCGGCCATCTCCAGCATCCCCATGCTGGTCATCTTCTTCACGCTGTCGCAGTACTTCCTGCGCGGCGCCAACGTGTTCTCGGCGGGTAAGGAGTGAGGGCGACACCGGTGGCTTGCATCGGCCGGGTGCGTGCCGCGTTTCCATCAGCCGTCAGCCCCGTGTTCCGCACGCCACCCATCGCCGCGTCCAGGAGGGTGTCCCACCCATGAAGCTCTGCATCTTCGACGTCGGCGGCGTCATGGTCGACGGCTTCAACGTCGGCCCGCAGATCGCCGAGCACTTCGGCATGGCGCTGGAAGAGCTGCGCCCCCTGCTGGAGCGCGCCGGCTACGACCTGCTGCACACGGGTCTGATCTCCTCGACCGAGTTCTGGCAGCGGTTCGAGGCCACCACGGGCCTACCGGCGCGCGAGGAGTACTGGGGCAACTTCTTCCAACCCACCCGCCGACCACGCATGTACGACCTGGTGCGCCGCTTGAAGGCCGGCGGCATGCGCGTCGTGGCCGGCACCAACACCCTCGACTCGCACTACCGCATCCACTCGGAGCTCGGCGACTACGACGTCTTCGAACACACCTACGCCTCGAACCTGATCCATGTCGCCAAGCCCGATCCCGCGTTCTACCGGCACATCCTGGACGCGGAAGGCGTGGGTGCGCAAGACGCGCTGTTCATCGACGATCACCCCGTGAACGTCGACGCCGCTGCCGGGCTCGGCATCCACGCGATCCTGTTCGAGACCGAGGCCGACGCGATCGC
>CAZOTV010000182.1:0-3166 GCA_964582795.1 uncultured bacterium | reverse complement strand
ACGCGGTGTATGCGTTCAGGACCTGTGGCTCATGGTCGTGCGCGATCGGAGGGTGTCCGCGCGGCCGACGGTCGGTGCCGGCAATGCCGACGGTCCACGGGCACACGAGCCTCGTGGGCCTCCCGGGCGTCAGCGGACTTCAGTGGTGATGCGCGAGTTCGGCCTCCATGGCCTCCTCGTACGTCTCGTGCACGGTGCCATGCGGATGCTCCGGCGGAGCGTAGAGCGAGTAGATCTTGAGCGGCTCGTCACCGATGTTGTGAACGTTGTGCCAGGTACCGCCTGGGATCAGGATCATGAAGTCGTCCGAGGCCTCCCACTCGTGCTCGAGGTGGTCCTTCGACGACCCCATCATTACGCGTGCGCGACCCTGCTCGATGCGGAGGAACTGGTCGAGGTCGTCGTGCTTCTCGAGGCCGATCTCGCCCCCGACGGCGATGGACATCAGCGTGAGCTGAAGGTTCGATCCCGTCCAGGCCGCTTGACGGAACTTGTCGTTCTCCAGCGTCAAGTCTTCGATGTTCGCGACGTACGGTTTCGGTCCTTGGTCGGTGGTGGCCATGGTGGCGCCTCCTCACCATCCAGGCTACTGCCGACGCCCTGCCATCCGTGTCGGGTGAGGTGGCGCGAGACCGTGTGCACGTTCCTAGCAACGCGCTGCGGGCCCGACCGTACGCCGCGCGAACGACGCGACGAGCCGACGACGCACACGACGTACAGTGCCAACCATGTCCTGTATCGATCTCGGCGAAGCAACCGACCCACGACGCTTACCCCGACGAAGGGTCGTTCGTGCCCCGGCGTGAGCATGGACCGGGTGCGTTCGACCCGTACCCAGAAGCGCTCCGAACCTGCCGCCGGTGCCCACGCTTGGTCGAGCACCGGGAACTCATGGCGCGCGAGAAGCGCAGGGCGTACCGCAACGAGGACTACTGGGGCGCGCCCGTGCCGGGGTTCGGTGACCCGGCTGCTCGACTCGTGATCGTCGGGCTTGCACCCGGCGCGCACGGCAGCAACCGCACCGGGCGCATGTTCACCGGCGACGCCTCGGGCGACTTCCTCTACCCTGCCCTTCACCGTGCGGGGCTGGCGAACCAGCCAGACAGCCGCTCGCGCGAAGATGGCCTAGCGCTACGTGGCGTGTGGATCACGGCGGTGGCCCGTTGCGCACCCCCCGGGAACAAGCCGACACAAGTCGAGCTGAACGCATGCCGACCGTGGCTCGCTTACGACCTGACCGGCCTGACAGAAGCGCGGGCCGTGATGGCCCTGGGTCGCATCGCGCACGACGGGGTGCTGAAGCTCTACCGGGAACGAGGGCTACGCACGACGCTGGCAGCGTACCCGTTCCGCCACGGAGCGGTGCATCGTTTCGACGCCTTGCCCGGCACCACCGAGGCACGAGCGCTCCCGATGATCGACGCCTATCACGTCAGCTTCCAGAACACGAACACGGGTCGGTTGACGCCGGAGATGTTCGACGCTGCCCTCGAGGAGGCGAAGCGGCTCGCTAGCGTCCCGGATCGGGCGGGCTGACGCAGTGCCGGCGGACATCACGTTCTGACGCTACGACTCGTCGTCCGGCGCGTTGGTCGGCGCGTTGATCGGCGTCTTCGACGACGCCTGCCTCTTCGCGCGCTCCTCGGTAGACATGCCGCGGTTCCCAGGAACGCGTTCGGGCGGCTGGTCCGCTGCCCACGTCGCTTGGCTCACCCACCCCCGCAGCGCAGCGAGTTCGTGCGCCGTCATGTTCGCGCGATCGAAGACGGCGCGGTACATGCGCATCACGCTGGGCGTGCGGGGCGGATCGGTGTACCCGATGTGCAGCATGGCGGCCTCGAGTTGCTGGTAGAAGCGCTCCATCTGATCGCGGGTGGCTACGTCGCCCTGGACCGCGGGTAGCGGCGCAACGGCCGGCTTCCGTTCCGTGCCGTCCGCGGCGCTGCCCGCAGCGCCATCAGCCGCGCCAACCGCGGCATTCACGGCGGCACCAGCCTGAGCACCGTCGCGCCGAGCGAGCGCCACCTCGTACGCCACGACCAGTACCGCCTGCGCCAGGTTGAGCGAGGTGTACCCTGCCGTGGGGATGACCACGTGCGCCTGACAGCGCGTGAGTTCCTCGTTCGCGAGGCCGTGGTCTTCCGGCCCGAACAGCACCGCGGTGCCGTCCGTCAGTCGCGGAGCTGCGTCCCTTGGCTCCAGCACCGGGTAGTTCGCCGCCGCCCGCTCGCGCGCGCTCGTGCCCATCACCAAGGTCGTGCCGGCGATGGCGTCCTCGAGCGTGTCGACGACGCGGGCAGCGTGCAGCACGTCCTCGGCGTGCGAAGCCAGCGCTTCGGCACGATGGTCGATGCGGCAACGCGGCGCCACCAACACCAGTTCGTCGAGCCCGAAGTTCTTCATCGCGCGGGCGGCGGCGCCGACGTTCGCGGCGTCCTTGGTGCGAACCAGCACGATGCGGGGTCCGGGCATGGGTGCGAGCTTACCAGCGGACGCGGACCGGTTCGAACGACTTCTCCTTCGTGGGTGATCCGACATGACGGGCCGCGAGCGCCGGGTCCTGAGTGAGTGGCCGCGCCCATCCGGCGGCCCACGCTGCTTCTCTCGCCGACCCATCGCTCGACGCCAAGTTCCCCGCCGCCACGTCCCCTGCGACGACAAGGAAAGGCGCCGCTCTTCGCGGCGCCCGGATCCTCGTTACGACGTGCGTCGTGGTGCAGCAACTCCAGCGTTGGCGCCTCGGCCCTCGCCGGCGTTCGTTCAGGCCTTGCCCTGCTGGATCGCGTTCAAGCGCTTCGCCAGGCGCCCCTTGCGGCGGGCGGCGGTGTTCTTGTGCAGCAGCGAGCCCTTGGCGGCCTTGTCGACCAGACCCTGGACCACCTTCTGGTACTTCGCGGCGGCCTCGAAGTCACCGCTCTCGGCCGCGGCCACAGCCTTCTTGGTGAAGGTGCGGATGGTGGTCTTCTTGGCGCGGTTCGCGAGCCTGCGCTTCTCGGACTGGCGATGGTACTTCATCGCGGACGGGTTGCGTGCCATGGTTCTCCTCGTGGTGCTTGGATCGCGCGCTCGGCTTCCACCCCGGCGCGCGGAGGGTACATCGTTCTACGACCCGTAGGTCGGCAGCACCGGAGATGCTAGCACGCACGCATGCTCCAACTCAACCGGA
>CAZOTV010000181.1:0-3319 GCA_964582795.1 uncultured bacterium | reverse complement strand
TGGTGCGCGAGCACCTGTACTCGGCGGTGAACGCCACCCAGACGAAGTACACCGCTCTCAACTCGGCGCTGTGGGAGAACGGCACGTTCGTGTACGTGCCCAAGGACGTCGAGGTCGAACTGCCGCTCGGCGCCTTCACCACCGCCGATCGTGGCGGCATCGGCGCGGGCCGCACGCTGGTCGTGGTGGACGTGAACGCCAAGCTCACCTACCTCGACGAGTACACCAGCGAGCCGTTCGACGAGCGGCTGTTCTACGACGCCGCCACCGAGATCGTGCTCAAAGACGGCGCCAAGCTGCGCTACGTCAGCCTGCAGAACTGGTCGCGCAACGTCGTGCATGTGAACAAGCTTCGCGCGCACCTAGGGCGCGACGCGCGCCTCGAGTCGTTGACCGTCAGCGTCGGCGCCGACGCCGCCCGCGCCGAGGTCGAGAGCCGCATGGAGGGCCCCGGCGCCGAGAGCGAGATGCTGGGCCTGTACTTCGGCGACGAGGGGCAGCACTACAACCAGTACACGCTGCAGCATCACGCCGCGCACCACGCCTTCTCCGACGTGCTCTTCAAGGGCGCGCTGCGTGACGACTCCAGCGCCGTCTACTCCGGCATCATCGTGGTGGACCCGGGCGCGCAGAAGACCGACGCGTACCAGACCAACCGCAACCTGCTGCTCGATCGCGACGCCAACGCCGTCTCCATCCCGCAGCTCGAGATCGCCGCGAACGACGTGAAGTGCTCGCACGGCTCCACCACCGGCCCGGTGCCGGAGGACCAGCGCTTCTACCTGATGAGCCGCGGCCTCAAGCCCGAGGTTGCCGAGCACGTCCTCGTGACCGGCTTCCTGCATGAGGTGATGAGCCGCGTGACGCTGCCGAAGGTGGCGGAGTACGTCGAGCGCGTGGTGCAGGCGAAGCTTGGCGTGCCCGGGGTGAAGGAGAAGCTGTGAGCGTCACGCCCGGCGAGGACGCGAGGGGCGCCGCGAGCGCGGCAGAGGCCGAGCGCAAGTCCGAGTCCGAGACCGAGCCCGCTGCCACTTCCATGACCCGGTCCGCGACCTCTGTCGCGCCGGAGGAGGAGAGCGGTTCAGACGGCGCTTCGCATCACGAGGTGCGCGAGGTCGCCGAGTCCGTCTTCGACGTCGGTCCGGTGGAAGCGTTCGCTGAGGACAGCATCACCCCGTTCGAGCTCGGCGACGCCGAGGTCATCGTCATCCGTCAGGGGGGCGCGTTCTACGCGCTCCCCGACCGCTGCACCCACGCTCGCTTCCCGCTCCACGACGGCGAGCTCCTCGAGGGCAAGATCCAGTGCGCCCACCACGGCGCGACCTTCGACCTCGAGACGGGCAGGCCCACGCTGCCCGCCATCAAGAAGATCCAGCTGTTCACCGCGGACGTGGTGGACGGGCGCGTGCAGGTGACGCTGCAAGAACGGTAGCGATCCCTAGGTCGTCTCCAGCAGAACCGTGATGCGCGCCTGGATGAAGTCCGGCGCCATCCCTTCGCTGGTCTTGAAGCCGAACCCTACCCGCGAACCCTCGATGCCGAGCGCAGCCGCCACGCTGCGCTCGATCTCTTTGCGGAGCGGGCCGAGTTTGGGACGGTCGAGGATCACCACTCCGGCGACGTTGATCACCGTGACGCTCTCGGCGTAGTCCGCGACGCGCTCGAGCACCGTCTGCAGGATCACGCGGCTGTCGAGGTCGCGGTAGTTGGGGTTGGTCGGGGGGAAGTACTGGCCGATGTCGCCGGCGGCGAAGGCCGAGAGCAGCGCGTCGGAGAGGGCGTGGAGCACGACGTCTCCGTCGGAGTGGGCAACCGTGCCCACCGGGCTGTCGAACACCTTCACGCCGCCGAGGATGAGCGAGCGGCCCGGCGCCAGCGCGTGCGCGTCTTCGCCGTAGCCGATCCGGAGGGGGCGCGTCATGCGCTCATTCTACGTTCGTGGCGGTGATCCCGGGCGGTGCCTAGCTGCCGGCTACGGTCGCGCGCGCCAGGTTGGACCGATCTTCTCGAACGCGGCTCGTACCCGGCGACTCGGCGCCGCGGCGACTCGGCGCCGGCAGCGCCATGACAGAATGACCGCCATGTCGCGTGGTGTCGGGGTGCTCTCCTTGATCGGGATCACGGTCATCTGGGGCACCACGTTCGTGATCATCAAGGGCGCGCTCGACACCATCCCGGTGCCGCTCTTACTGGCGGTGCGGTTCACCTTGGCGGGTGTCCTGTTGGCGTGGGCCGGCATCGACCGCCGCGCCTGGAAGCCCGCCATGATCCTGGGAACACTCGCGTTCGTCGGCTTCGCGACCCAGACCATCGGCCTGTCGATCACGAGCGCGTCCAACGCCGCCTTCATCACCGGTTTGAGCGTCATCCTCACGCCGATCGTCGGTGCCGTGGGGTGGCGGAAGCGTCTGTTGCCGCGCGTCTACCTGGCCGCGGCCGTCGCGCTCGCCGGCCTGGCGTTGATGACGCTACGTGGCGGAGCAGCGGCGATCAACGCCGGTGACGTGTGGATCCTAGCGACGGCGCTGTCCTACGCGCTCTTCATCGTCTACCTGGGCGAGGTGGCGGGGAGCGTGCGCGGTACCGCGCTGGCGATGATGCAGCACATCCCCATGGCGCTGCTGGCGTGGGCGTGGGCGCTCCCTCAAGTGGGCAAGCTGGCTTCGGTGCCTTGGTCCACCTACCTGGCGATCGTCTACCTGGCCGCGGTGGCGACGGCGTTGGTGGCGGTGGTGCAGACGTACGCCCAGCGCGTCGTGCCCGCGCACGTCGCGGCGCTCATCTTCGCGCTCGAGCCGGTGTTCGCGTCGCTGTTCGCCCTCGCGGTCCTCGGCGAACGGTTGGGCTGGATCGGCTGGATCGGTGGAGCGCTGATGGTGATGGCCATGTTCATCAGCGAGCTACCGACGCGCAGCGGCACGCTCCACGGCGGGCCCTCGCCGAGCAGCGAGGCGTGATGCGGTGAACGTGAGTCGGGCGCTGCGCCGCCAGCGACGGCAGGTTGGCGGCGCGCGCTCGGTTCAGCCCTCCGCCGCGGACGAGTCCGGCGGTTCGGGTTCCTTCAACTTCTCGACCACGCTGCGGTCTTCCAGCGTGCTGGTGTCGCCGATGAGCTCCTGGCCCGACGCGACGCTGCGCAGCAGACGCCGCATGATCTTGCCCGAACGCGTCTTCGGCAGCGCCTCGGCGAAGCGCACCTCGTCCGGTCGGGCGATGGCGCCGATCTCCTTCGCGACGTGCTTTCGCAGCTCCTCTCGCAGCGCGTCGGACGGCTCGAAGCCCTGCTCGAGCGTCACGAACGCCACGATGCCCTGGCCCT
>CAZOTV010000180.1:0-3339 GCA_964582795.1 uncultured bacterium | reverse complement strand
GCGCGAACTACGGGCGAGCGTCGTGGTGGCGCGAACTACGGGCGAGCGTCGTGGTGGCGCGAACTACGGGCGAGCGTCGTGGTATCGCACCGTCGTGCGCTCGACCAGGTCTTGGCGCAGCGTCACCCCGAGTCCGGGACCGTCCGTCGGCACGTGTTGCAAGCCGTCGACGGCGTCGAGCTTCTGCTCGACGATGTCCTCGTCGCCCCAGTAGCGGCTCGCGCTGGCGGTGTCCCCAGGCAGGGTGAAGTTCTCCAGCGTGCTCATGTGCAGGTTGTGCGCGCGCCCGATCCCGAGCTCGAGCATCCCGCCACACCAGACCGGTGCGCCGAACGCGAGTGCGACGTCGTGCACCCTCCGCGCTTCGAGATGGCCGCGCACCCGCCCGACCTTGACGTTGATGACACGGCCCGCATCCATGGCGAGTCCTTTGCGCGCGTCTGCTGCGGAGTGGACGGACTCGTCGAGGCAGATGGGCGTGCGAAGCATCCCTTGAAGCTTGGCGTGATCCACCAGGTCGTCGTGCGCCAGCGGTTGCTCGATGTAGTCGAGACCGAGCTCGTCCAGCAGGTGGAAGACTCGCGCGTCGGTGATGCGGTACGCGCTGTTCGCGTCGACCGTCAGCGCCATCTCCGGCAGCGCCTCGCGAACGGCGGTCAGCGGTGCGACGTCCCAGCCCGGCTTGATCTTGAACTTCAATCGCCGGTACCCCTCTTCGACGTGTCGACGCGCCAGCTCCACCGTCTCCTCGACGCTGGCTTGGATGCCCAAGGAAGCGCCCACCGGGATGGCCGTGCGAACGCCGCCCAGCAACTGCCAGAGCGGCATCCCGGCAGCCTTGGCCTGCAGGTCCCAGAAGGCGGTCTCGAGCGCGGCGATCGCCATCGGGTGCCCGCGGATCCCGCGCAGCGCGGCCATCAACTGCGCCGGCGTGGCGAAAGAGTGACCCACGACCCGCGGCAGGACGTACTCCTCGAGCGCCGTCCAGGTGGTGGCGGAGGTCTCGTAGCTGTAGCCGGGTACGCGGCCTGCGGTCACCTCGCCGTACCCTTCGAGCCCGTCCGCATGCACCACCAGAAGGACCTTGCGCAGGTCCTGCTCCACCCCGAAGCTGGTCTCGAAACGGAAGCGAAGTCTCGCGGACAACTCGCGCATCTCGACGCGCTCGATCTTCATGACGACCTCCGAGCGACCAGCATACCGGAGGACCGAACGGGCGTACGCCCTGGGCCGCAGTCTCGGGCTTTGGTCTCGGGTTTCGGTCTCGGGCTTGGGTCTCGGGCTTGGGTCTCGGGCCTGGGTCTCGGCCTTGGGTCGCGGGGTTCGACCGCGGGGTACGGCCGCGGGCTTTGCTCGCGGGTTCGGTCGCGGGCTTGACTCGCGGACTTCCGATGCAGACTTCAGAACTCGTCGGGGAACTCGAGTCGCGGGCGCTCGTCGGCGGCCTCGTGTCGGTCGTCGGGTTCGTGCTCAGTGTGGCGCTCGTCGACCGCGCCCATGTCGTCGCGAGACGCCGGTCCTCGACGAACCGAACGGTCGGGCGTGCCCGAAGTGAGCCCGCTCTCGTTCGCCGCCGAACGCTTCGTGCTCGGCATCAGCCTGCGGTCGTTGCGCGCTTCGGCTGTCTCGGTGGCCGTACGCCCACTTCCCGTGCCGATCCCGGAGGACGCCACGGTACCGGGACCGGTGGTGGGGACACCATGCAGCGCGCTCAGTGCCTCACCCGCCTCGACGCTCCGCTGGCGCGCAGCCTGGCGCCGCTCGCTGATGCTTCGCCGCAGGTCGTCCGCGCGACGCATCGCTTCCTGCGTCGCCGCCGCGCTGCGCTCCTTGAACCGTTCGCGCTGGTACGCGCGCCGCGCCCGCCGGGTGCGTTGTTGCGACGCGAGCGCCCGACCCAAGACGATGCGCGCGGACAAGGCCTTGACGCGGTACCGACGGTCCCACGGCTCCCATTCGAGCGGCGCGGTCATGCGCAGCGTCCGCCCGCGCATCCGGTTGCTGAACAGGTACACCTCGACCTGCCCGGCATCGCCGGGCATGTCGAAGAAGTCGGCCACCACGTCCACCGACCCGTGCGGGGGCACCACCGCTGCGGCCTCCGCCACCACGGGAGCAGGCCCGCCCCGGGCCCGAACCGCGAGCTCCATGAGCTGGAGTGGGAACGCGTTGAGGTTGCTGAGCGTCATCCTGAGCTGGTAGTGCGCGTTGGAGGGCGCGACGACCGGCGCCGACACGAACGGCGTATCACTGCCCGTGTCATCCACGAACACGAGCTCGCCGTGCGATAGCAGCATCTCGGGTACCGCGCGACCCCGGCCGCGCGCCCAGCGTACGATCAACCCCATCACCAGGAGCAGGACGGCGCCGGCCACCACCCACATGGGCGTGGTCCACGTGCGCGGATCCCAGTTCGCGGAAGCAAGCCACGCCTGAACGGCGCGCCAGCTGCCGAGGACGGCTTCCCACATCAGATCGAAGGCACGGCCCATGTCGTCGTCAAGCACCTCACGCCTGCCATCGAGCGCTCCGGCGGGTTCGCCCGGCCGGACCCCGTTCACAAGGTGGGCGTGCCGGGCGCGCTCCGTGTCGGGTCACACCGGCCCAAGCGCCGATCGATGACCCGCTTGCCGAAAGCGTAGCGCCTCCGAAGGTGAGAACGTTGGCTCGGGCGACACGGGCGGTATCGTGGCGTCGTGTCCGACGCCAGACGTGCCGCCCTTGCCCCAGAGATGGTGCTCACCGCGGACGGTTCGCGAACCCTCCGCTCGGCAGTGCATGGACAGACGTTCAAGTCGCGCCTCGGCGCGCTCACGGAGTCGCGCGCCGTGTTCGCGGAAGGTAGCGGCGTAGCGGCGCGCCTCCGGTCGGGAACGCCCACGCGCGTCCTCGAGATCGGCTTCGGTACGGGACTCAACTTCCTCGTGACGGCGGACGTCGCGCGCGCGAGCGAGACCCCCCTTCACTACGTCGCCGTCGAATCGGACCTCCTGCCGGCAACGGTCCTTCGCGAGCTGGGCTACGACCACGCGCTGGCACCCTCGCCGCTTCCCGACGCGTTCGTCGCTTGCATGGCGGAGCTCGAGGACTGGCGGGAGGCGCGCCGGCACGAAGCGGCATCGCGCGTGCGAACACACCGCTGGAGATGTGGGCCTGTCACGCTCGACCTCGTCGTCGGCGACGCGCTCGACGAAGACGTATGGGAGATGCTTCGGTCGACCGGTGCGTCTCACTACGACGCCATCTACCACGACGCCTTCAGCCCGTCCGTCAGTCCTGAGTTGTGGTCGCCGGTCTTCTTGAGAAGCTTGGCCACCGTGCTCGCCCCAGACGGAACCT
>CAZOTV010000179.1:0-3454 GCA_964582795.1 uncultured bacterium | reverse complement strand
TGCTTCTTCCAGGGCGCGCAGAAGTTCAAGACGCGTTACGCCACGCTGGGCTTCCAGGAACGAGCCAACCTCGACGACGGCGCGATGTGGCCAACCGCGTACGCGCTGACGGAACTCACACCCGAAGTGGAGGCCCGCATCGCCACCCTCGTGAAGCAAGCGGCGTCATGACGGCCGCGCCATGGCCACGAACGGGTTCGAGATGAGCGCGCCCGCGAACGCGAAGGCGACCACCCCGACCCGCCAGCCCACCCGCCACGCCGCCGACAGTCACGACCGCATCCGCGTGCGAGGCGCGCGGGTGAACAACCTGCAGGACGTCGACGTCGAGATCCCGAAGCGCCGGTTGACGGTCTTCACCGGCGTGTCGGGCTCGGGCAAGAGCTCCCTGGTGTTCGACACCATCGCGGCCGAGTCGCAACGCATGATCAACGAGACGTACAGCGCCTTCGTGCAGGGGTTCATGCCGACCCTCGCCCGGCCCGAGGTGGACGTCCTCGAGGGCCTCACCACCGCGATCATCGTCGATCAGGAGCCGCTCGGCGCCAACGTGCGCTCCACCGTCGGCACCGCCACCGATGCCAACGCGCTGCTGCGCATCCTCTTCAGTCGACTCGGCAAGCCGCACATCGGCTCCTCGCAGGCGTTCTCGTTCAACGTCCCGTCGGTCAAGGCCAGCGGCTCCATCACGGTCGAGCGTGGTTCTAGCAGAGCCGAGCACGTGACGTTCACCCGCACGGGCGGCATGTGCCCACGCTGCGAAGGCATCGGCCGAGTCTCCGACTTCGACCTCACGCAGCTCTACGACGAGACGAAGTCGTTGAACGAGGGCGCGCTCACCATCCCCGGCTACAGCATGGACGGTTGGTACGGTCGCATCTTCCGCGGCTGCGGCTTCTTCGACCCGGACAAGCCCATCGCGAAGTTCACCAAGCGCGAACTGCACGACCTGCTCCACAAGGAACCGACCAAGATCAAGGTCGAGGGCATCAACCTCACGTACGAAGGGCTGATCCCGAAGATCCAGAAGTCCATGCTCTCCAAGGACCGCGAGGCGATGCAACCGCACATCCGCGCCTTCGTGGACCGCGCCGTGGTGTTCCGGACCTGCCCCGAGTGCGACGGCACGCGCCTGAGCGAGGCGGCACGCTCCTCGAAGATCGCAGGCATCAACATCGCCGACGCCTGCGCCATGCAAGTCAGCGACTTGGCCGAGTGGGTACGGGGCCTGAACGAACCGTCGGTGGCGCCGCTGCTTGCCACGCTCCAGCACGCCCTCGACTCGTTCGTGGAGATCGGCCTCGGGTACCTATCGCTGGACCGGCCGTCCGGCACGCTGTCAGGAGGCGAGGCGCAGCGCACCAAGCTCGTACGGCACTTGGGCTCCGCGCTCACCGACGTCACGTACGTCTTCGACGAACCCACCATCGGGCTTCACCCGCACGACATCCAGGCCATGAACGGCCTGCTGCTCCGCCTCAGGGACAAGGGGAACACCGTGCTGGTGGTGGAGCACGAGCCCGAGACCATCGCCATCGCCGACCACGTCGTCGACTTGGGTCCGGGGGCGGGCAAGGCGGGCGGCACGGTGTGCTTCGAAGGCAGCGTCGAAGCGCTGCGACAGAGCGACACCCTCACGGGTCGACACCTCGACTATCGCGCGACGCTCAAGTCGAAGGTGCGCAAGCCCAAGGGCGCCCTCGAGGTGCGCGGGGCGAACACCAACAACCTACGGAACGTCGACGTCGACATCCCCCTCGGCGTGCTGTGCGTCGTTACCGGCGTCGCGGGTTCCGGCAAGAGCTCGTTACTGCATGGCTCGATCCCGGCGGAGGCAGGCGCCACCGTCATCGATCAGACCGCCATCCGCGGGTCCCGGCGCAGCAACCCGGCGACCTACACCGGGTTACTTGACCCGATCCGCAAAGCGTTCGCGAAGGCCAACGGCGTGAAACCGGCGCTCTTCAGCGCCAACTCGGAAGGCGCCTGCCCCGCCTGCAACGGCGCCGGCGTCATCTACACCGACCTCGGCATGATGGCCGGCGTCACCAGCGTCTGCGAGGAGTGCGACGGGAAGGGGTTCCAAGCTTCGGTGCTGGCGTACCACCTCGGCGGCAAGGACATCGCCGAGGTGATGGCGATGCCCGTCACCGAGGCCGACGCGTTCTTCGGCGCCGGCGACGCGAAGCTACCAGCAGCGCACAGGATCCTTCAACGACTGGTCGACGTGGGCTTGGGGTACGTCAGCCTCGGGCAGCCGCTCACCACGCTGTCGGGGGGCGAGCGTCAGCGGCTCAAGCTGGCGAGCGAGATGACCGGCAAAGGCGGCATCTACGTGCTGGACGAGCCTACCGTCGGCCTGCACCTCGCGGACGTGGAGAACCTGCTGGCACTGCTCGATCGGCTCGTCGAGGCCGGAACGTCCGTCATCGTCATCGAGCACGATCAGGCGGTCATGGCGCACGCCGACTGGATCATCGACTTAGGACCCGGTGCCGGACACGACGGCGGCCGCATCGTCTTCGAAGGGACGCCCGCCGAACTCGTCGAGGCGCGGTCCACGCTCACGGGCGAACACCTCGCCAGGTACGTGGGGGGTTGACGGCGAAAGCGGGGTCGGCGTCACGAGCGCTACCTACCTCGGCGTCCTCCGAGCGCCTCGTAGGCGGCGTTGATCTCCCGCATGCGCGCCTCGGCCACCGCCCGTAGCTCGGGGCCGAGGCTGGCCACGCGGTCCGGATGGTACTGCCGTACGAGGTCGAGGTAAGCGGTCCGGATCGCGTCTGGACCAGCGTTGGTGGGAACTCCGAGCACCTCGTGCGGCGTCCGGCGTGGGCCGGGGTTCCTCGTCGCCGTGGCGCCGGCCGCTCCTGCCGTCGCGCCACCTGGCTCACGGCCCGCGCCTCCGAAGGCGCCATCGCCGCGGCCGTCACTTCCGCCGACCGAGCCTTCGCGCGACTGCCGTTCGGCCCGCTCCCTCGCCGCGCGATCGCGCATCAACGCCACGCGCGACAGCACGACGTACACGATCAGGAGCAGCCACGCGAGCCGGTTGCGCATGCCGACGGCGAGCACGAGCAGCAACAGCAGCGTGAACCAACCAAGGAGTCCGTACCCGCTGCGCTTCGGGCCGTCACCGTTCATGGCCGTGGGCCGCGTTCGGACCTCACGGGCCTGCGACGTCGATGAACGGGATCGTCCCGCCCGGCACCATCGTGGTGGGGAGCACACCATCCCACCGCTCCGCCGTGACCAACCGGATCAGTTCGGGGTTGTCGCGCAGCGCCGCCCCCCGCACCTGGATGGCGTGCGCCTCGGCGTCGCCGGCCAGGCGCGTCGCTTCTGCCTGCGCTTTCGCCTCGGCGACGCGCGCGTCGGCCGCACCCTGCGCCTGCGTGACGACGATCTGCGCCTGGATGCGCTGCTGCTCGAGCTCCTGCGCGCGCCTCTGCAC
>CAZOTV010000178.1:0-3495 GCA_964582795.1 uncultured bacterium | reverse complement strand
GCGCGGCCCTATCCGTTCTTCCCGGCGCTGACCGACGTCTGGACGGACGGGGCGAACTGGCGGCTCGGCCACTGGCTGACCGGCCGTCTCGGCGCGGTGTCGCTGGCAGCGCTTGTACGGCACCTCTGCCTGCGCGCCGGGCTACCCGAGTCCCGGATTGACGTCACCGGGCTTTGGGGCGCGGTGGAGGGATACGCCATCACGGCGCTCGAAAGCCCGCGTGCCTCGATCACTACGCTGTCGCGCCACTTCGGCTTCGACGCCGTGGAGACCGAGGGCGTCATTCGCTTCATCATGCGCGGGCGAGCCTCCGTCGCGACCCTCGCGCCCGACGATCTGGTAGCCGCCCGCGAGGGCGACCTGCTGGAACTGACCCGCGGCCAGGAGACCGAACTGCCTCAAGCGCTGAAGTGGCAGGTCGCGCGTGCCGACGAGGATTACGACGCGGCCCTCGTCGAGGCGCGGCGGATCACCGTGGACACGACGCGCGTCGCGTCCGAGTCCTTCCCGATGGCCGTGCCGCCCGAGGAGGCCGAGCGCCGCTGCCGCCGTGCCCTGATGGAGGCGTGGGTGGGGCGCGAGACGGCGGCGTTCCGCCTGCCGCCCTCGCGGCTCGCGCTCGATCCTGGCGACGCGATCCGACTGGAGCATGACGGGCGGATGGTCGATCTGCGGCTCGTCTCCATCGCCGACTCTGATGCCCGCGGCATCGAGGCTGTCCGCCAGGACCGGGCGAGTTATGACCTGCCGCCCGGCGATCCCCGCGCGGCGTCGCTGACGCGGGCGGTCGTGTTCGGCGCTCCGGATGCGGTACTGATGGACCTGCCGCAGTTGACCGAGGACCAGCCGGCGCACAGGCCGCTGGTCGCAGCGCACGCGGTTCCCTGGCCCGGCGAGATGGCGGTGTTCCGCAGCCCCTCCACGGATGGCTTCGAACTGCTGGCCACGTTCGGCAGCCGCGCCCGGATCGGGGCGCTGGTCTCGGACCTCTACGCGGGCCCCACCTCGCGCTTCGATCTCGGCAATGCGCTGGTGGTCGATCTGCTGACCGGTACGCTGGAGAGCGTCACGGATCTTACGCTGTTCGGAGGCGCCAACGTGCTGGCCATCAAGAGCACGCCCGGCGTCTGGGAGATCGTGCAGGCGGGCGCGGCGGAGCTTCTGGCGCCCGGCCGGTATCGGCTGACCCGGCTCCTGCGCGGCCAGCGCGGCACCGAGGGCGCCATGGGCAATCCGACGCCCGCTGGCGCGCGGGTGGTGGTGCTCGACGACAGCCTTTCCTCGCTGCCGATCGCCGAAGCCGATCTCGGCATCCCGTGGAACTGGCGCATCGGTCCAGCCAGCCGCCCGGTGAACGACGAGACCTATGTCGCGCAGGCCTTAACGCCGGTGGGCGTGGGGCTGCGGCCGTTCTCCGTCGGCCATGTCGAGCAACCGTGGCGCAGGCCTAGCACGCCCGGCGATCTGACGATCCGCTGGACGCGACGATCCCGCGCGCTCGCGGCCGACAGCTGGGGCGGGCTCGAGGTTCCGCTGGCCGAGGAACTGGAAGCCTACGAGGTGGAGATCTTCGACGGCGCCGCCGTGAAGCGGGTGCTGAGCACGTCCACGGCCAACGTGGTCTACACCGCCGCCGCCCAGACCGCCGATTGGGGTGCGCCGCTCGGCTCCGGCGACACGCTCGACATCCGCATCTTCCAGCTCTCCGCCCTCGTGGGGCGGGGCGCACCCAAGACCGTCACGCTGACACTCTGAAGGCCATACCATGTCCGATGCCACGACCCATCTCCTGCTGCCCTACATCCTGGCGGCGCAGGCCCAGAAGCACGTCACCCACAACGAGGCGTTGCGGATCCTCGACGGGCTCGTGCAGCTTTCCGTCCTGGACCGGGACCTGACCGCGCCGCCGGGCAGCCCCGTCGATGGCGACCGCTACATCGTCGGCTCGGGCGCGACCGGGGACTGGGCGGGCTGGGACCTGAACGTCGCGCTCTGGACCGATGGCGCGTGGCTGCGTCTGCCACCCCGGACCGGCTGGCGCGCTTGGGTCGAGGACGAGGGCTTGTTGCTGGTCTACGACGGCGCGGACTGGGTCGGAACCACCCCAGCCGCGCTACAGAACCTCGCACTCCTGGGGCTCGGCACGACGGCGGATGCGTCGAACCCGTTCTCGGCCAAGCTGAACGCCGCGCTCTGGACCGCCAGGACCGTGGCGGAGGGCGGGACCGGCGGTCTGTTCTACACAATGAACAAGGAGGCCGCGGGCGACGATCTCGGGCTGACGCTGCAGACCGGCTTCGTGACCAAGGCGCTGGTGGGGCTCTTTGGCTCCGACCGCTTCCGCCTCGCGGTCTCCGCCGACGGCAGCACCTTCTTCGACGGGCTCAGCGTCGACAACGCCACCGGCATCGTCGATCAGCCCCGGCTGCCGCGGTTCAAGGCATACACGAACTACGACAACTACGTCGGCGTCGGTACCTGGACGAAGATCGGCCTCAACAACACCGACTACAACGACCAGGGGGCGTTCGACGCCGCGAACAACCACTTCGTGGCGCCCGTGGACGGCACCTACCTCTTCGGCGCGACGCTGCTCTACAAGGTCAACGCCAGCACGTCGGCGCGGATGAGCGGGCGGCTCGTCCTGAACGGCACGACCGAAATCCGCGGCTCCCTAGGCGAAATCTCCGCCACCCATGTCTCGCTCGCCACCGCCATCTGGCTGCAGACCATGGTGCAGCTGACTGCGGGCGATACCGTCGAGCTGCAGGGGTATTTCCGGGTCGCGGACGGCTACTTCGCCGCCGACCACACGTCCTTCTGGGGCTGCAAGGTCGGCTGAGCGGCGGAAGGAGGATCCGATGAACCCACCCCGATCCGAGGGCTTCGTGCGCATGCCCGACGCCGAGTTCGAGGCGATCCTGACGCGGGCGGCGGAGGAAGGCGCGAAGCGCGCGCTCGCCGATGTCGGTCTCGACGGCGACGAGGCCGCGCTCGACATCCGCGATCTGCGCTCCCTGGTAGACTGCATCCGGCTGGTGCGCCGCACCGCCGTGCAGACAGCCGTCCATCTGATCACCACCGGCGTCCTGCTGGCGCTGCTCGCCGGCATCGCGCTGAAGCTGAAGATCTTCGGCGGCAGTCCATAGCCGCTGCCGATTCCCATTCATCAACCGGCCATGACCCGCCCTCGGGGCGGGGTGAGCCGCGGCCTGCCTGGAGGGCAGGCGCAAAGGTCCAGTGGACCTTTGCGAGCGGCAAACGCCCCGAGCTCTGCGAGGGGCCGGGCATTCGTTTCCGGAGGATCCCCATGACCACGACCTTCTACCATCACTGGCGCGACGTGCCCGCGAGCGCCTGGCGCTGGCCGAACTTCAGCCCGGCCGAGATCGCCTGCCGCGGCACCGGCAAGCTGCTGATCAACGAGCCCGCGCTCGACAAGCTCCAGGCGCTGCGCGATCGGCTTGGCAAGCCCCTCATCGTCCGTTCGGCCTA
>CAZOTV010000177.1:0-3496 GCA_964582795.1 uncultured bacterium | reverse complement strand
GACGTCGTGGCGATCGGCCACGTGGCACAGGAACTGCCACTTCGGCCAGGGCAAGTTGTACGGGATGCTGGGGCAATCGGCGCGCCCAAGGACGTCGCCGAGCAACGCGTCGAACGCGGCCCTGGCTCGCTCGTCGACGTCCGCTGCGGGTCGCGTCAACCAGTAGTCGGGCAGTGGCATCGTCATGGCGTCGCCGGGCGGGCCCCGGTGCCCCTGCTCTGGAGTCGCTGGACATCGCGCGTCGCGGCGGCCAGCAGAAGAGCGAACTCAGCCATGTCGCGCATCGTACCGGAGAGCGTCGGTCTCGAACCCGACGGATCGAAGGGGGCGGGGGCGGGACCGGGCCGCTGCCGTACGCTGCGTGCACGGCGGGCAGCTACCGGCTCACCTCGACCGGCGGGAGGCGATATCGAGCGGCGCGCCGTTGTGGGGCCCGTTGAGCGCGCGGCGGGCGTGACCTGAGCGGTGATCTCGTCCCGGACCGACCCCTGGTTCCGGGCCGGCGCTGCGCCCGGCCGCTCGGCTCCGATGGCTGCGTACCCGGGCCGGGTCGGCCGGCTCAGGCCCCGAGGGCGACCAGAAGGCAGCACACGGCAAGCGCGAGGTTCACGGGCGCCCACACTCGCTCGATGCGCGACCTGGAGATCGCGTTCATGACGGTCCCGAGCGCGAAGTACCCGAGCAGCACCCACATCACGACGGATCCGCCGGGAAGCCAAGCGACGTCGATCAACTGGGCCGCATCTGCGACGTACAGGGCGGCCAGGGGGAAGACGACGAGGCCCGACACGGCACTGCCGATGCGGTAGCCGGTCGGGAGCACCCCGGGATGCTGCCCGCCCCAAGCAGCGGCGCCCCACGGAGTGCCAAGCGCCAAGAGCAGATGGAACACGGCGACGACCCCGAAGAGGCCGATGGCGACGATCGCGGCGGTGGTCATCGTTGGAAGGTAGCACGCTCGACTCGGTGGGGGGCACGGGCGAGCCGGCATGGTCGATGCGCCAGGCCCGCACGCCTACCCATCCTCCGACGCCACCTCGAGGACCACGATGCCCGTCTTCTGTCCCGTCTCGACGTAGCGGTAGGCCTCGACGACGTCCTCGAGGGCGTAGCTGCGGTCCACGACCGCGCGCAGCTCGCCGCCCTCGAGCAGAGCGGCCGCGGTGTCGACGGCTGCCTTCGGCTTCTTCGGCAGCGGGAAGATGAAGCGTCGCGTCCGCATCCAAGGCGACCTCAGCCACAGCCAGAAGTTCTGGTTGCGCGGCCCGAAGTCGCTGGCGGAGAAGACGCCTGTCGGCTTCAGTAGCCTACGAGCCTGATAGTAGTCGGCCTTGCCCACCGCGTCGAGGACGAAGTCCAGGCTGTCGTCGACGCGGGTGTAGTCCTCCGTCGTGTAGTCGACCACCCGGTCGGCGCCCAGCGAGCGCGCGAGTTCCAGGTTCTTCGTGTCCACTACCGCCGTCACTTCGGCTCCACGCGACTTGGCGAGCTGCACCGCCGCGATGCCGATGGCGCCCGATGCTCCGTACACCATGATCCGGTGCCCGGGCCCGAGCCCGAACGCGTCGACGTAGGTCTTCGCGTACCAGACCCCCTCGCAGACGACGGCCTCCGCCAGGCGCACCCGCGCCGGCACGCGCGCGATGGAGCCGTCGGCGGGTACGCACAGGTAGTCGGCATGAGCGCCGACGCCGCCCGGGGCCATCCCGAACACCCGGCCACCTCGAGCGAAGGTCGTGACGCCCGCGCCGACCTCGTCTACGACCCCCGCGAAGTCCAGCCCCAACACGGGATGCTTCAGCCGGAAGAGCCCCGTGCCGAGGCGTGCGATCCGCGGTCTGCCCCGCAGGTTGCCGCAGTCAGTGCGTGAGACCGTTGCGGCGTGAACTCGGACTCTGACCTCGCCGGGCCTGGGCTCCGGACTCGGCAGCTCTCGGATCTCCAGGTCCTCAGGCGCGCCGTAACGGTTGGCGTAGACGGCTCTCACGCCTCACCCCCGGCTCCGTGCCCATCACACCGTGCTGGCCCGCGCGAGCCGGGCCAGCGGGTGGACAGCGGGGCTCGGATCGACGAGTAGGGCGCCGGGCGAGCTCTCAGTTGCGATGACGATCCCACGCGTGAGGGTACGACATGCAGGTCGCGGCCGGGACGGAGGCGCCCGACCCTCAGGGCGCGTCGAAGAGCGCCACCCCCGTCACCCGGATGCCGTACGGGAACATGCGGACGGCCGCGAAGCCGACGTCGACGGCGGTCGCGGGCGCGTCGTACCTCGAGGGCGCCAGGTAGAGCTGTCGCATCGCACCGCCGGGCAGTCTGGCGACGGCCGAGAGGCGGTACGCGCCGATGGGGATGTCGTGAAGGTGCCGGGTCTGGTCGAGTGGTCCGCTCGTCGCCTCGAGCATGGCCACGGTCCGCGTGACGATGAGGGTATCGCCCGCCGCGCCGTCGATGAGGGCACCGAGCGGTTCGAACGTGAAGGTCACCACGGCGTCCGCGGGCAAGGTCGCGGTGTCGGCGGGATCGACGCTGATGGTGCCGCCGTAGTAGTTGTGGTAGTTCGTCGGGTCGCCCTCGAAGCAACTCTGGTACCCCGCGAGCCGGAGCACGAAGTCGGCGACGATGCCGCGCTCCGACATCGCCTGGTCGCACCTCCCGCTCGCGGGGTGCAGCGTAAGGTGGAACGTCTCCTCGCCGAAGGGCATCTCGACCTCGGCGCGGACGGAGTACAGGCCCGCCACCATCGGCAGCCGGTAGCGGCCTTGCGCGTCCGTGGTCGCCTCTTCGACCACGTTCGCGCCGTTGCCGTCGTAGCCGGCGATGGTGATGCGCGCCCCTGCGATGGGGGCGCCGGTTCGCTCGGCCACGACCACACCTTGCACCACGTTCGGTTCGGGCGCCGCGCTCGGGAACGTCGCGCCCGGGTGCTCCGGCGACGCGAACCCCGACCCGAACTCGGAGGCGAGCGTGAGGAGGTAGGCGCCGGTCTCGCCGGGAAGGGCCGACGTCACCACGATCCGGTACGTGCCGTCGACCGGCAGGACGACCGTCTCGACCACGTCGAGTCCCTGGCCGTCGGAGTCGTCGACCTCCAGCAACACGGTGCCGGCCGGATCGATGACCGCCAGGTACGGGTCGAAGTCGCTGGAGCGGAGCGTCACGGTGAGGCGCTCGCCGCCGCGCCCTTCGTGCTCCTGCATGTCGTAGTACCCGCCCGAACCGAGCTGTGCGTCGCCCGGCTCGAGTCGACCGTTCTGAGCGCTGGCGACGGCCGCGAGCGTGAGGCAGAGGACGATGACGAAGGCGCGAGCGGGTCGGATGGACATGAATCGCTCCAAAGGTCGCAGACCGGGCACGGAGAGTGCGAACGCGATCAAAGTACCGCGCCGCGTGCACGCGGCCTCCGCGGACGAACTCGTCCTGCAGGCACTTCGTGGACGGATGGTGGGCCCTGCTGGATTCGAACCAGCGACCAAGCGATTATGAGTCGCCTGCTCTC
>CAZOTV010000176.1:0-3626 GCA_964582795.1 uncultured bacterium | reverse complement strand
TACTTCGTGCCCGACCCCGACCTCGCCATCGCGCGTGGCGACGTGGTGGGCGCCCACTACGGGCTCGACCGGCTCGGAGCGCTGCTGTCGGGCCATCCGGTGCCGGTCGACATGGACGCTTTCGCAGCACTGCAAGCCGACTACGCCGAACACGGTCTCGCAGCACCGTCAGCCTAGCGAGACCTGGATGGGGCTGGCCACCTTGCGGCGCCGTGATGCTAGGACAGTGCCTCTGGTCGCTAGGACTACGGTGGAGGCACCCGCCGACCCCGTCGCACCTCCGTTCACGGACGCGACACCCGTCCCTCGGCGCCCACCTCCTGCGTGCGGGGTGCTCGAACCGCAGTAGACGTACTCGTTTCCGAGTAGGCCCACTCGTTTCCGGGCAGCCGCCGCAGAGGCATGCCATGCGCTCCGGGCTCGCGGTGCTACCATGACCCAACCTAAGCGTGTCGTCTCTGGTCGGCGGGGCCCCGAGCCCCGCGACATGCTGGAGGCGGGAGATGACGGATCGACGCCGGCAAGGCGGGGCGGGCGCCCGCGCCGGGAACGCCAGCGAGGCCGACGCCCTCGGCGCGCTCTTCGCGTTCGAGGGTTCCGGTTCGTTGCGTCACGACCTCGAGCAGCAACTCGAGCATCTTCGCGCCGCCAGCGGCGCCGACGTCGGCGAGCTCTACCTCACCGAACCGAACGGCCGCGGCATGGTCCTCACCTGCCACACCGGGCCGTTCCGCCACGCGTTCAACGACCCACTGCGCTTCGATCGCGGCACCGGCTTCCCCGGGCGCGTGTTGGAGACGGGCGCGCTGGCGCTCACCGCCGACGTCCGCAACGACCCTTCGTACCTCCGCGAGCGCGTCAAGGAGGCTGGCTTCCAGGCGTACCTGTGCGCGCCGCTGCGCTACGCGGGCGAGGTGGTCGGCTCGGTCGGGCTGGCGTACCGGCATGCCGACGACGACCACCTGACGTGGGCGCGCGAGCTCGTCACGCGCCTGGGCGGGCCGATGGGAGCGCTGGTCAAGGCCGCCCTCGCCGGACGCTGCACCGAGATCGTCACCAGCGCTACGCCGGGGGCGCTGCCCAGCGAACGGGTGGAGGCGCTGCTGCGCAAGTTCATGGACGTCAGTGGCGCGCACGCAGCCGACGTCCGACTCCTGCGAGGCTCCGCGCGGGCCGGCGATCCTGGGCCGGCCATCTCCAGCGTCACGCTCGGGCCGTTCCCCGACGACTGCCGTACCTGCCGCGAGCACCGCTTCGCGGAGTGCCCCGTGCTGGCGGCGAACCGCGGCGAGGCGCTGTACGGCCGCCGGGCAGCGTGGCCCGACCCCTGCCGCAGCTGCTCGGCGAACGGTGGACTACGGATCTGCGTGCCCATGATCGTCGACGGCGAGCCCATCGGGTTGCTGCGGCTCTGGCGCCGACCCGACCGCGGCGAGCTCCCGAGCGCCGACCTGGTCCTCGTCGAGGCCATGGCGACGGCGGCCTCCGCGGTGCTGGACGGCGACCGCATGCGGCTGCAGGTGCCGACGCCCGCGCTGGCAGAACCGCGCCGGCAACGGCGCCCGAAGGAAGGGGCCGTGCCGCACGTCGCCGTGCGGGCGTTCGGCCCCTTCGAGGTGCTCGTCGACGGGGTGCCGCTCAAGCCCTCCGACGTCGGGCGCCGCAAGGCGCTGACGCTGCTGAAGGTCCTCGTCGCCCACGAAGGCCGCCCCGTCCCGCGCGACGTGCTGATCGAGCACCTCTGGCCCGGCGGGGATCCCGAGACCAAGACCGGTCAGTTGTACGTTCTGGTGCACGAACTCAGGAGGCGGATCGAGCCGCCAGGCGGTCCCGCGCACCTGAGTTGCGTCGAGGGGCGCTACCAGTTCGACCCCTCGGGGGCGGCGTGGGTCGACGTGCGCGCCTACCAGGCGTTGGCCCAGGAGTCGGCCCGAGCGGCCGAGCGCGGCGACCATGCTCGCGCGGTAGCGGCGGCCGAGGCCGCGGTCGGACTCTACCGAGGCGAGTTCATGGAGGACGAACCGTACGCCGACTGGTCCCAACTGGCGCGCGAGCAGCTGCGCGAGTCGTGCCTCGGGCTGCTTCGGCAACTCGCCGACCAGGCCGCCGCCGAGCACGCCTGGATGCGTTCGGTCGCCTACCTGCGTGGCGCCCTCCGCCTCGAGCCGTTGCGCGAAGAGACCCACCGGCGCCTGATGGAGGCGCTGTGGCGCTCCGGCCGGCGCACCGAGGCGCTGCAGCAGTACCGCACCTGCGAGGACCTGCTGCACACCGAACTCGGCGTGGCGCCCCTTCCCGCCACGCGCCGACTGCATCAAGCCATCCGATCCGACGCAGAACCGCCCGCTTGAGCTGCCGACGCGGGCCGCCCGCCAAGCCCCCGCCCTACGGCGCCTGCAGCATCGAGCGCAAGCGCCGCGCCGAGGATCGCACCAGGCCGAAGAACGCCGCCACCCAGGCGCCCACCGCCACGTACCAGAACGCGTGCGGCACGACCATGAGGAAGTCGAGGCCGAGGACCTGCGCCATGTGCAGCGTGCCGAGCGTGTACATCCCCAGCGGGAAGACGGCGCCCCAGTACAGCGGGTCGTAGCGCAACGGGAAGCGCTGGACGAAGTGGCGCCACAGCGCCAGGATCACCAGCATCGGGATCCACCACGTGCCCGTCGCCCAGAAGAACACCGTGAAGCCCTTCATGAACGGCAGTGCGGCATCGAGGAAGGGGGAGGCGATGGCGTCGGAGTTCTGGATCAGCACTGCGCCGCCCAGCGTCGAGATCGCCATCGCGCCCATGTTGATCCAGTACGGCGGCGTCAGGTCCTCGGGGGCGAGCCGGAAGAACGTGTAGCGGTAGAAGATCAACGAGATCATCCAGATGTAGAGCATCCCGCCGAACAGCCACATCGACAGCGCCGCGAAGTTGAGCTCGAGCCTGCCCGGTTGGGGCAACGTCGGCGCCAGCGTCGCGGCCAACACGGACACCGCCTGCGTCGCCACGACCGCCAGCAGCCAGGCGCCCGTGAGGCCCTCCGCCAGCGACGGCTTGTCGCGTTTGACGGTGAAGGCGGTGAACACGGTGTACGTGACGACGAGCCACAGGACCGCCGCGACCGCGCCCAGCACCATGGCCACGCCGCGCGCCGCATGCAGCGCCAGCACCTGACGGCCGAGGACGGCGGTGGCAGCGACGATGGTGAAGTACCCCGGACCGCGGACATGGTCGACGAGGTCGTCGATCACGCGCCGCGGGTGCCAGATGACGCGCGCCACGAGCAGGAGCCACAACACGGCGTAGGCGACGATGCCGACCAGGCTCAGGGCGTAGCCCAGGCGTGGGTGTCCGAGCTCGGCGGTGGCGGTGGAGACCACGCCGGTGGCCATCACCAGCGCGAACGAGGCGGGCGGTTGCTCGGCCGCCACGTCCGACAGGGTGGACGCGAGCCGTACGCGCAAGCCGCGCCTGGCGAGGCCCTTCCGAGGCGCGGGGGTGATGCTTGTGGACCCGTCGGCACCCTGCTCGTCCACCCTTCAGACCTCCGGCGTCACCGTATCACCACCGTCCTTCGCCGCCCCGCGACGCGGCGCGTGCATCCAGGCCAGCGCGCCGAGCACGAGGGCGAACAAGA
>CAZOTV010000175.1:1665-3729 GCA_964582795.1 uncultured bacterium | reverse complement strand
TGGCGGAGAGGGAGGGATTCGAACCCTCGGTGCAGGTTACCCCCACACACACGCTTTCCAGGCGTGCTCCTTCAACCACTCGGACACCTCTCCAAAGGGTCGGAACCGCAGGCGCAGCAACGCCGTGCTGGCCGCGCGGACAGCATCATGGAGTCTAGCAGTCGCATCGAGGGTGGTCAACGAAGGCAGCCGGCCGCGAGGGGTGTGTCGCCACCCGCCTGCATGTCGCGCCATGGGTTCGGTGAGCCGTACACGGAGCGTGGGTACTACTGCGATAGCTACCCGACATCGCGTGCCCCCACCCGCCAGATAGACTCGGCCCAGCACCGGAGGAGTGTGAGCATGCTCAAAGACCGCGTCGTGTTGCTGAACGACCCCGAAGCCGTGGACGAGTTCCTGCGAAGGTTCCCGACCAGCCTGATCTTCAAGGCCGGCACCTGCCACAAGACGATGCAGGGGTTCGGCTTCGTGCAGGAGAAGCTCGAGCCGCGTGAAGACCTCATGTGCGGCGTCATCCGCGTCGTGGAGGCGCGCCCGGCCAGCAACTCGGTGGAGGAGCGCACTGGCGTCAAACACGAGTCGCCGCAAGTGATCATGTTCAAGGACGGCACGCCCGTGTTCGACCTGGACAACTGGGACATCACCCCGGAGGCGCTCGAGGTGGGCTTCCGCAGCCTGCCGCGCGGGGAAGCGGTATCGGTGGGTGCCGGCGGCGCCCGCTCGGACCTGAAGCCGTACTTCGACGTGCTCGAGCAGTTCTTGTCGGGCGCGATCGACGAGCAGCAGTTCGAGTTCAGCTACACCCACATGTTCCGTGGTGACGCGTCACTGCGATCGGGCGACGAGGTGGAGATCCTCAACTCGATCTTCGGCGACGTCGATCAGCACATGAACATGCACCTGATGATGCGGGGCAAGGCAGACACGTCGCAGCTCCGCACGCGTGCCGAGGACGCCTATCGCCGACTGAAGGAGCTCACCCAGGCAAGCGCCTGACGGATCGTCAGGAACCTAGCCAAACGTGCGCGCGCGACCATCGCCGGTCGCGCGCGCACGTTCTCGTGAGCCGTCACCGCGCGTACTTCACACCTCGGGTTCGTCCCGGAACACCGGATCGCGCTTCTCGCGCAGCGAGGCGATGCCTTCGCGCACGTCCGGTCCGGTGAAGCCCAGGAACTCGAGCGCGAGCGAGGCGTCGAACGAGGGGCCGGCGAGGCGCAACCAGTTGTTCAAGGCGTACTTCGTGAAGCGGATGGCGCTGGTGCTGCCGTCGCGCAAGCGCCTCGCCACCTCCAGCGCCTTCTCGTCGAGGTCCTCGTCCTCCACCACCAGGCTCACCAGGCCCATGCGCTCGGCATCCTCGCCGCTGATCGGTTCGCACGTCAGGAGGTGGTACTTCGCCTTCGCCATCCCGATCAGAAGCGGCCACACGATCGCGGCGTGGTCGCCCGCAGCGACGCCGAGGCGGGTGTGCCCGTCGATGATCCGGGCGCTCTTGGCCGCGATCGACACGTCGGCCAACAAGCCCGCCACCAGCCCGGCTCCTACCGCCGGTCCGCGCATGGCGGAGACGATCGGTTTGCTGCAGTCGATGACGTTGTACACGAGGTCGCGGGCTTCTTTCCAGACGCGCGCCCGCGTGCTCCAGTCGTCGGCGATGTGCTCGACCATGTCGAGGTCCCCACCCGCGGAGAACCCTCGACCAGCCCCGCGGAGCACGGCCACGTCGACGTCGTCCGCTCGGTCGACGTCGCGCCAGATGTCGACTAGCTCGCGGTGCATCTCCTCGTCCGCGGCGTTGAGGCGCTCCGGGCGGTTCATGGTGATGACGAGGATGCGGTCCTCGGGTCGTGTCAGTTCGAGGCGGCGGTAACGGTCGAAGGGCACGGCTTCGCTCCTTGACTCACGAGGGACGGCGGGATGGGCTCAGCTTTCGCGGCGCTCGTCGGGGCGGATCGGCGGGAAGCCGCGGTCCTTGGTCTCGCCCTCGAGGAAGCGTTCGAAGGCGTCGTCGGAGCGCGTCCTCGGCGTCACCACGGCGCGGGCGCCGCGCACGTCGTCGTT
>CAZOTV010000175.1:0-1565 GCA_964582795.1 uncultured bacterium | reverse complement strand
CGTCGGAGCGCGTCCTCGGCGTCACCACGGCGCGGGCGCCGCGCACGTCGTCGTTGCTCGGGCGCAGAGGGACTTCGGGGGCGTCGGGGCGCGCCGGTGTCACCAGTTCATCGGCGCGTCGCGCCACCGCCCGCTCGTCTCTGCGTTCCCGCTCTGCGCTACCGCCCCTCGACGATGGTATGGGCGCTTCGTTGGTCCGGACCGCTGCGCTCGCGGGCGCACGACCCGCGGCCGAACGACCCGCGGACGTCGCCGAACGCGGTTCGCTGAGAGCCGACCTGGGCGCGGCGGCTTCGTTCGTTCCGGCCCGCATGGCCCTGGCACGAGCATCCCCTACGGTCAGCGCGGCCCAGATCATCAGGCTCGCCGCGATCACCATCAGGAACGCAAGCAACAGGAGCAGGACGAGCGGCGTCACGAGGTAAGGATATGCGCCCGTTCGCCTTGCAGCAACGTTCGCAACGTCTCGAGGTCGACGTTACCGCCGGAGATCACCACGACCGTAGCACCAGGGCGCAACGTGACGTCCCCCACCGCCCCCTCGTCGAGCAGGCGGAACAGCGCCGCGAGCGCAAGGGCGCCGGTGGGTTCCGCGACGAGCCTGGCTTGCTCCACGTACCAGCGTGTCGCGGCGGCGATACCTGCTTCCGACACCGTCACCACGCCGGCCATGAGGCGCTCCAGGAGGGCGAAGTTCACCTTCCCGATGCTCTGCGTGCGCACGCCGTCCGCCATGGTGCGAGTCACGCGTTCTGCCGGCCACTCGACGCGCCGACCGGTGCGCAGCGACTCCTGGGCGTCCGCGGCGAGTTCGGGCTCCACGCCGATCACCCGAGCGCCGGGCGCTCGGTCCGCCAATGCCAGACAGACCCCGGCAGCGAGGCCGCCGCCGCCGATCGGCACGAGGACGTTCGCCACGTCCGGTAGGTCGGTGACGATCTCGGCGCCGACCGTCGCCTGTCCCGCCACGATCCAGGCGTGATCGAACGGCGGCACCAACGTGGCGCCGCGTTCGGCGGCGATGGCGTTGGCCGTGTCTTCACGCGAGCGCTGGTCGTTGGCGCAACGCACCACCTCGGCGCCGAGCGCCTCGGTGTTGGCGACCTTGAGTGGGCTGGCGCCTTCCGGGATGACGATGGTGGCCGGCACCCCGAACCTCCGGGCAGCCGCTGCGACGCCCTGTGCGTGGTTGCCGCTGGAGTGGGCGACGACGCCTCGGCGTCGCGCCTCTTCGTCCATGCACGCGAGGAAGTTCAACGCGCCACGGAGTTTGAACGAGCCGTGGCGTTGCAGGTTCTCCGGCTTCGCGAACACGGCGTGGCCCTCGGGGCCGTCGAGCGGAAGTCGGATCAACGGGGTGCGAACCACCGCACCACGCAAGCGCCGGGCGGCAGCGTCGACGTCGGCGGAGGTGGGCAGGGACGCGGGGTCGGCTGCGCTCCCGGCCGCGTCACCGGTCGCGCCCCCGGCCGCGTTGCCGGTCGCTTCGCCTGTCGCGTCGCCCGTCGCTTCGCCTGTCGCGTCGCCCGTCGCGAGGCTGGTCGCGCCGTTGGATGTGTCCTCCG
>CAZOTV010000174.1:0-3943 GCA_964582795.1 uncultured bacterium | reverse complement strand
TGGCGCGCGGCACGCGCACCTGGTCGTAGACCATCTCGTAGGTGGGGCTGGCGCGTTGCCCCAGCTTCCCGTGTAGCTTGTTCGACGACACGCCCGGTCGGTCGTTCTCGACCACCACCGCCAGCGTGCCGTAGTGCTTCTTGCCCGGGTCGAAGGTGGCGAACACGACGTTGAAGTCCGCGACACCGCCGTTCGAGATCCAGGTCTTCGTGCCGGTCACGATCACTTCGTCGCCGTCGAACTCGGCCCGCGTCGCCATGGCGACGGCGTCGGAGCCGTTGTTCGGCTCGGATAAGGCGAACGCAGCCAGGCGTGGCCCCGTCAGGAGCGGCGCCAAGAAGCGCTCGTGCTGCTCCGGCGTCCCGGCCAGCAGGACCGGTGTGATGCCGAGCTCCGACGCCATCAGGATGGTGTAGATGCCCATGCAGCCGTAGCCGATCTCCTCGCCGATCATCACTTCTTCCAGCATCCCCAACCCGAGGCCGCCGACGGCGCTGGGAACGCTCACGTTCAACAGACCCAACTCGTGGGCGACGGCCACCACCTCGGCGGGGTAGCTCTCGTCGCGGTCGTGCTGCGCCGCGACCGGGGTCACGTGATCTTTGGCGAAGGCGCGCGCGAGCGCCTGGATCTGCTTCTGTTCTTGCGTCGGTTCGAAGTCGATCACGGCTCAGCTCCTCGCGAAGACCGCCGGTTCGCGCGGACCGGAACGCTCAGCGCTCCAGTTCGCGGAAGATCTGGCGGTGGATGACCATGCGCTGGATCTCGCTGGTCCCTTCGTAGATCTCCGTCACCCGGGCGTCTCGGAAGTACCGCTCGACCGGGTAGTCCTTGGTGTACCCGTACCCGCCCAGCACCTGCACTGCGTCGTGCGTCACCCTCGCCGACATCTCCGACGCGGTCAGCTTCGCCATCGCCGCCTCGCGGGTGGTGCGGAAGCCGCGGTCCTTGAGCCAGGCGGCTCGGTGGGTGAGCAGGCGCGCGGCGTCGATCTGGGTGATCATGTCGGCGAGCTTGAAGCCGATCGCCTGGAACTCGTGGATCGGCTTGCCGAACGCGGTGCGCTCTGCCGCGTAGTCCCGGGCCGTCTCGAAGGCGGCGCGCGCAACCCCCACCGCCAATGCCGCGATGCCGATGCGGCCCCCGTCGAGGCCGGACATGGCGATGACGAACCCTTGGCCCTCGGGACCGAGGCGGGCGTCTTCCGGCACGAAGCAGTCCTCGAACGTGACCGTCGTCGTGATGGCGGCGTGCTGACCGAGCTTCTCCTCCGGGGCGCCGAAGTGGACGCCAGGCGTGTCCTTCTCCACCAGGAAGCAGCTCACTCCACGTGGACCCGCGCTAGGGTCGGTCTTCGCCATCACCAGGTAGAGCTGCGCCTCGCCCCCGGAGGTGATCCACGCTTTGGTGCCGTTCAGCACGTAGCCGCCGTCCGCCTTGACGGCGCGCGTGGTGAGCGCCGCGGCGTCCGAACCGGCCTGAGGCTCGGACAGACAGAACGCGCCGATCCACTCCCCGGTCGCCAGACGGGGCAGGTAGCGTCTGCGCTGCTCCTCGGTGCCGTGGTCGCCGAGCATGCGCTGCGGCAGCCCGTTGGTGACGCTCATGATGGTGGCGTGCGCGGCGTCGGCCGCCGCGATCTCTTCCAGCAACACCACGTAGGCGAGGTGATCGAGCCCGGCGCCGCCGTACGCCTCGTCGGTCAAGACTCCCAGCAGGCCCAACTCGCCCATCTTCCTGAGCGTCTCCCACGGGAAGCGTGGCGCGCGGTCGAGCTCGGCTGCCAACGGCGCGATCTCGTTTCGCGCGAAGTCGCGTACGGCGCGCTGCATCGCGATGAGGTCCTCGGGTAGGGCGAAGTTCACGGGGTGTCGGCTCCCAACGTCGGCCGTGGCTGCGAGTATACCGAAGCGCGCGCCGTGTCCGCCCCGTGGCTAGACTGAGTACATGACCGCCAAAGAGCTTCTCAAGCGCGTGCCCGAAGCGGTGCGCGAAGGCCAGAACGCGCCCGACGCCATCGTCCAGTACGAGTTGTCCGAACCGATGTACCACGTGCTCGAAGGCGGCACCGTGCGTGTCGTCGAGGGAAGGGCCGAGCGCCCCAACGTCACCATCACCGTCAGCGACGACAACCTGCTCAAGCTGTTCCGCGGCGAGATGAACCCGATGACGGCGTTCATGACCGGCAAGGTGAAGCTCAAGGGCGACATGATGCTGGCGCAGAAACTGCTGTCGATGGTCGACCGCGACAAGCTCGAACCCTGACCCGAGCCGCGAACGGGCGGCCGCGTCAGCGGTGGTAGAACGCCACCTCGTGGCCCACGAACTCGCCCCCTTCGTAGCGGAACGTCGCCGAGAACAGGCCGGGCTCGTCGAGCCACGGCAGGAACACTCGGTCACCCGGCCAGAGCGGAAGGTCCTGCACCTCGTCCGTCGGCACCCAGAAGAGATCCCCTTCGGGTCCCGCTCTGAGCGTGCCACGGAACTTCGTGACGAGGTAGACGAAGGCGTACCAGTCGTCTTGACCGTCGAAGTCCGGGAAGGTGAGGAAGCCCTTCAGCTCGGCCTCCTCCACGATCAAGCCAGACTCCTCGTACACCTCCCGCGCCAGGCACGCCTCGGGGGACTCGCCCGGTTCGAACTTCCCGCCGAGTCCGTTCCACCGTCCCGCGTGCAGGTGGTCGGGGTCGCCGCCTCGGCGCAACATCAGGGTACGGTCACCGTCCCGCACGTACGCCAACGTTGCCAGTTTCAGTCCCATGGTGGGCGCCCGTTCTTCAACGTTCCGTTCCTTCGCTGGCTCGTTCGGCGGCGCTTCGCAGCGCATCGCGCAGCGCCGGCGCCTCTTCCAGCCGGCCCGCTCGTTCGCGCCGCACGCGCAGCCGCGACGACAGCGTCACGCCTTCCTGCGCCAGGTACCTCGCTAGGAACCGCATCGACACCTGCTCGTCGCCTGCGGGAGCCTGCAGCGTCACGCGCGGACGCTCGCCACTCGGCGCCTCGAGCACGAGCAGCAAGGTGTACCTTCCTGCCCGCGGACGCACGAACACCTGCTCGAGGACGTCGGCGCGCACGCTGCGCTCAACCCGGGCGCGCGTCTTCGCTCGGCCGGTCGAGGCCGAACGCCGTGTGAACCGCGCGCAGCGCCGCCTCGGCCCGCTCGACCGGGATGAGGACGCTGATGCGCACCTCGCTCGTCGTGATCATGTCGATGTTGGCGCCGGCCTCGGCCACGGCGTCGAACATCGTCCCGGCGACGCCAGGTGTCGAGCCGATGGCGATCCCGACGATGGAGAGCTTCGCGACTTCCGTGTCCACCTCGGCCAACGCGCCCATCTCGGTGAGCACGGGCGAGAGGGCCTCGATGGCGTCCTCGACGGCATCCTGGTTCACGATGAAGGCCATCTGCTGGCGGCTCGCGGCGGCGGCGCGAACGCCCTGGATGATCATGTCGACGCTCACGCCGGCTTCCCCGAGGGCGCCGAAGATGCGCGCCGCCACGCCCGGCAGGTCGGGTAGTTGGTGCAGGTCGATGCGCGCATGGCTCAGGTCCAGCGCGACGCCGGTGACGGGTTTCTCGGTGATCATCGGACCCTCCTGCGGTCGGGGCAGCTGCGTGACCATGGTGCCCTGCTCGTGGTTGAACGACGAGCGCACGTGGACGCGCACGCCGTAGCGGCGGGCGTACCACACGCTGCGCGGGTGCAAGACCTTCGCCCCCAGACTCGCCAACTCGAGCATCTCGTCGTAGTCGATGGCCGGCAGCTTGGTGGCGCGCTCCACGCGGTGCGGGTCGGTCGTGTAGACCCCGTCGGTGTCGGTGAAGATCTCGCACTCCTCGGCGCCGAGCGCTGCGGCCAACGCCACCGCGGTGGTGTCGGACCCACCGCGTCCTAGCGTGGTGACGTTGCCATGTTCGTCGGCGCCTTGGAAGCCCGCCACC
>CAZOTV010000173.1:0-3958 GCA_964582795.1 uncultured bacterium | reverse complement strand
CGTTCGACCGGGTAGCCCGCCGCTTGCCACGCCAGCATCCCGCCGTCGACGTTGACGACGTTCTTCACCCCGTTCTCGACGAGGATCTCACTGGCCTGCTGCGAGCGGTTGCCGGAGCGGCAGATGACGTAGATGGGATCGCCTTCGGGCACCTCGTCGATGCGCTGCTCCAGACTGGACAGCGGCAGCAAGATGGCGCCGGGCACGTGCCCTTCGGCGAACTCATGCGGTTCGCGAACGTCGAGCACCACCATGTTCGGGGCGGTGACGTTGGCGCTGGCGGCGGCGAGTTCGGCGACCTTGACGGTCTCGTACGAGTTGCCGCCGCAAGCGGCGAGCGTGAGGACGAGTGCCGCGAACGACGCGGCCAGGAAGGCCGCGCGAGCGCGGCCCGTCGCGCGGACGTTCGGACCGCGCATCAGGCGCTCCTGGCGGCCGGTGCGCCCGCGCGCTCGACCTCGAACCCGCGCGCAGCCCACAGCTGCATGCCACCTACCAAGTTCGCCACGCGGCCGAAGTTCTGGCGCGCGAGGTAGTCCGCCGCCATGCCGGAGCGATTGCCGCTGGCGCACACGAGCACGAGCGGCGAGCGCAGCTCACCCTGGCGCGCCACGAACTCGCCGAGCGGGATGTTGATGGAGCCGGGCACGCGTCCGCCGGCGAACTCCCACGGTTCACGGACGTCCACGACCTGGGCGCCTTGCTGCACCCAGTTCTCCACGTCGTTGGGCATGATCTCGTCGTACATGGACTACTCCTCGCGTGGGTTAGGCCGGCACCGCTTCGCGCTGGGCCGCGGCCCATGCGTCGTAGCTGCCGTCGAGTTCGATGACGTTGCCGAAACCGCGCATCCGCAGCGCGCTGGCTACCACCGCCGAGCGACCACCGCCTTGGCAGTGCAGCACCAACGTGCCGTCGCGCGGAAGCTCCGCCAACCGAGTGAGTACCCGGCCGGCGTGGATCTGGACGGCGCCGGGGATGTGCCCGGCGGCGTACTCGTTGGCGGTGCGGACGTCCAGCACGAAGGCGCCAGGGAGCATGCGCTCGAGGTCCGTCGGCGTCACAAGTGGCGCGGGCGTGGTCTCCAGGCCGTCGAGCGTCGGTAGGTAGCCGACGACGTTGTCGATGCCGACGTACGTTAGACGGTCGCGGAGTTCCTCCGCGTGGGCCCGGTCACTGGCGAGCAGCACGATGTCGCGCGCCTCGCGCTCGGGATCGATGACGTAGGACGCGTAGGTAGCGAACGACCCGCCGCCGGGGATGGTGAGCGAGCCGGGCACGCTGCCGGCCCACTGTTCGCGCACGGTACGGGTGTCGATGAGCACCAGGTCGCGGTTCACGCGCCCGCGGACGTCGTCCGCGGTGACGCCGCGCAGCGCCGGGCGGCCGGCGAGCAGAGCCGGGCCCTCCTTGTTCTGGCGCTTCATGCGACCGAAGTACGTCGGGGCGTCGGGCTGACCTTCGAGCAGTGCGTTGACGAAGCCGGCTTCGTCGTCCTGCTCGAGGTAGTCACGCCACCACGCGGTGCGGCGCTCGTAGCCGACGGTGGTGCTCGCCACGGCGCCGAGCGCCTTGCCACAGGCGCTACCTGCGCCGTGGCCGGGCCACACCTGGACGTGATCCGGCAGCGTCAGGAAGGCGTGCTTGAGGCTCAAGAACAGCCGGTGCGCCCCCTCGAAGCGAGTGTCCACGAAGCCGGCGGCCTCGTCGAGGAGGTCGGGGCGGCCGACGTCGCCGACGAACACGAAGTCGCCGCTGAGCAGGTAGCCGGGCTCGTCGGTGAGCGCGCCATCGGTGACCAGGAACGACAGGTGCTCCGGCGTGTGCCCGGGCGTGTGCAGAGCGCGGAGCCGGATGTTGCCGACGCGGATCTCGCTGCCGTCCACCAACGGCTCGTGGTCGAAGGCGTAGCTCCAGTCAGGGCCACCCTCGTCGGAGAGGTACAGCTTGGCGCCAGTGGCGGCGGCCAGCTCGCGCGAACCGGAGAGGTAGTCGGCGTGGATGTGCGTCTCGGTGACGGCGGTGATGCGCAAGCCCTGGGCCGCCGCTTCCTCGAGATACACCTGGATGTCGCGGCGCGCGTCCACGACGATCGCCTCACCGGCGGCTTGGCAGCCGATGAGGTAGCTGCCTTGCGCTAGGTCGGTGTCGTAGAACTGCTTGAAGTACATGGTCGGGTCCCTTCGCTCCCCTTGCGGAGACTCGGGCAGGGTAATACCCCATACGGGTATCCGTCAAGCGCGACCGTATGCCCAAGGCGCATAATGTAGCCATGGCCGAGCTTCCCGACGCCGAACTCCTCCTCACCCTTCTGGCCGTGGCCGAGGCCGGCAGCGAGAGCGCCGCTGCCGAAGCGCTCGGCATCGGCCAGTCTTCCGTCAGCCGCCGCATCGCAGCGCTCCAGAAGGAGGCCGACGTTCCCCTCACGCAACGGACGGCCGGTGGCACGCGCCTCACCGCGGCGGGCGAAGCGCTGCTTCCGTATGCGCGAACGGTGCGCGCGGCGTTGACCGCGGCCATGCGTCAACTCGACCCCTCGGTGCCGGACCCGCTGCAGATCACGTTGGGCGTGAGCCACCACCTGGTGCCTCGGCTGGCCGGCGCGCTGCTGGTCGAACGACGCGAGCGGGCCGCGGCCGGCGAGCCGATCGAACCCGCCCTCCGCGAGGACTACTCGGCCGCGCTGCTCGAAGCGGTGCGCGAAGGCTCACTGCAAGCGGCCGTGACGTTGTGGGCGCCGGCCGGTGGCGAACCCGGCCTGCGCGCCCTGCGCCTGGGCGAAGACCGCGTCCGCCTCGTGGCGCAACAAGGCGGCCGCGTCATCCGGGCAGGGCGGATCGATGCCGACGCGTTCCGGGACGCGACGCTGCTGCTTCCGACCACGGCGAGCACCATCGGCATGCGCGCCCGCACGTTGCTGCGGCGGGCCGGTTTGGAGCCGGCGCGCGTCGCCGACCTGAGCGGACCCGCAGCCGTTCGCGCCGCCGTGCTGAACGGCGAGGGTGTGGGCGTGACACTGGCGTCCTACACCGCCTCCGAGGCGGCCGCCGGATGGCTGGCCCAAGCCGAGATCGATCCGGAGGACAGCGGCATCGACGTCTGGCTGCTCCTCAGCGACCGTGTTCCCGAAGCCGACGCCGGCCGAGTGGAGCGCCTGGTGACGGGGGCGATGCAGCGTTCGCAGGCGTCGGTGCGGGGCTAGGGCAGGGGCGCGCATCGGGCCACGCTCCGGCCCGCGCCCCCACACCTCGCGACACCTCGGTCCGAGACACCGTTCGCGGCTCTGCTACGCTTCGCTCATGAGAGGCGCCCCCGCTTCGTCGCCCACGCAAGACGCTTCGAACGAGAGCGAGCATCCCGGCCCCTTCGCGCTCGGGATCGACGCCGGAGGCTCGAGCACCCGCTGGCTGCTGATGGCCGCCGACGGCGGCATCGCAGGCGCCGGGCGCGTCGGGCCGGTGTCCGGCATCCAGCTTCACGACGAAGCGCGCGCCACGACCCTGGCGCGGATCGACGAACTCCTGTCGGCGTGCCTCGAGATCGGTCGTCCCGAACGCGTCGTCGCAGGCGTGACCGGCATCGAGCGCGGGTCGCGCGAGGCTGCCTTGCTTCAGACCGCCATCGCCGACACGCTGGCGCTCGATCCGTCGAAGGTGACCGTCTTGCAGGACATCGTGACCGCGTATCTCTCCACGTTCCGGCCGGGTGCAGGCGTGCTCGTCTACGCCGGCACCGGTAGCATCGCCCTTCACCTCACGGCCGGCGGCGAGCTTCTGCGCGCGGGTGGGCATGGCTACCTCATCGACGACGAGGGCGGCGGGTACTGGATCGGGCGCGAGGCGTTGAAGCGCGTACTGAGACGCACCGACGCGGCCGGCGCGCCCGACGACGGCGCCCTCGCGCGGGCACTTTACCGAGAGTTGGGTGGCTCCAGCTGGGATCACGTGCGCAGTGTCGT
>CAZOTV010000172.1:0-3992 GCA_964582795.1 uncultured bacterium | reverse complement strand
GCCGACCAGCACTCCGTGCTCGCGTCACCCACGCGATGCAGTTGAAAGCCCGGGTGCTCCGGGTTGCGTTGCAGGTCGTACATGTCGGCCTTCACGGCCGCCTGCTCGTCAACCGTCAAGCGCGCGAGACTATCGTCGAACGAGTCGGCGACGATGGTGCGAGTTGGCATGAGGCTCCCTTCGCGGGACCCGGGGGTGCGTCCATCGTATGCACCGACGCGAGGCTGGCGCCGTGGGTGTTTCGACTCGGCCGTGAGGCTCTGGCGGGGCCGACGTACAACGGGCGACGTGTGTTAGGGAAGCTCCGTGCGGCGCACCGCGACCTCGTCGACGTCGCGCTCGAGCAGCCCGTGAACGAGCGCCGTCACCGGCGTGGCGATGCCGTAGTCGGCCGCGCGCCGAAGCACCGCGCCGGTGATGCCCTCGAGCTCCAGCTCTCGCCCCTTCTCACGGACCACGAGCATCGAGGTCTTGATCGCGTCGAAGCCGCGGATCAGGTCGAACATCTCCAGCACGTCCCGTTCGCCGAGCGACACGCCGTCGGCCGCACCAACGGCGCAGGTCTCCTCCATCAAGGCCCGAACGGCCGGCGCGAAGGCCGGGTCGTGCGTGAGCGACCGCGTGTCCAGCCCCGTGAGCGCCGACAACGGGTTCACGGCGACGTTGATCATCAGCTTGCGCCACAATTCGACCGCGATGTGCTCGCTGATCCGCGCGGGAACGCCGGCGCCCTGGAACGCCACCTCCAGCCGACGCAGGAAGTCGGAGTCCGCCTCACCACGCTCGGCGTCGGGCCAAACGCCCATGACGACCTGTGCCGGACCGGTGGCAACCACGAGCCCGGGCCGCTCGACATGACCACCGATGCGTACCGCCAGTCCACCGTACGTGCGCCCGAGGCCGACGGACCGCGCGATCGCCGGTTCGTTGTCGACACCGTTCTGCAGCGACAATAGCGGCGCGTTACCGGGCCCCAACCAAGCCTCGGCCTTCGCCAGCCATGGCTCGGTTGCCTGGGACTTGAAGGCGAGGATCACGACGTCGAAGTCGCCCACGCGTCGCTCGGCAAGGAGCTGGTCTTCGTCGATGGCGTCGACACGACCGGCGAAGTGGAACTCCTCGTGCCGCACCTCCAGTCCGACCTCCCGCATCGCGCTCAGATGCTCACCACGAGCGACGAGCGTCACGGCATGACCCGCCTCGAGCAGGTGTGCGCCGTAGGTGGCGCCGATTCCGCCGGCGCCTACGATCAGGATGCGCATGGGGGCGGGCTTTCGGGTGGATTCACACCCGCATGGTACGGCGGGGGTGGGGTAGTGGCTGGTCCTGGAACGCCGTAGGTGTCTCACCGTCGGTGCTAGTTGACGGTGCGATCGCCGCGTCGACGCGCCCACCGCTTCAGGCGGACGCACCACGCACAAGCGACTCCAGCCGCTCGCCCACTCCCTCCACCCCACCCCCCAACGGCACCGCCAACAACCCCACCTCCACATGCCTCGGCCCGGTCCGCACCCGCGCCAACGCCAGCTCTCGCCCTCGCTCCGCCAGCCCTCGCCACTCCTCCACACCGCACGGATACACCAGCAACGTCACTACCCGCGGCGCGTCAAAGAGCGTCGAGTACGCCATCGCTTGCAGCAGATCGGCCCGGTGCTGCTCCCGCACGCGCTCGCTCGTTTCGAACCAACCCAGGCGCTGAATCTCCTGCGCGTGCTGCTTGTACTTCGCGTCCAGCACAACCACCACGTCGGGGCGCTGGAGCACTACGTCGGGCACCACCGACCCCTGCGAGCCGGCAAACCTCGGGGACCAGTCCAGCGCCACCCTCGTCTCCTCCGCCCGTCCGCTTCGCAGGGTTGCGCCCACGCCCGCAGCCACTGACGCCGCGATGCTCTCCACCCACGCCTCGAAGAACACCTCCATGTCGAGGCGCCAGGCCAGACCGGCCAGGTCCGACAGCCCCGCCAGACCACGTTCGTCCATGGTCCAGTCGATCGCGTCGATGCCTTCAGCGAACACGCGGCCGGCGAACGGATGGCTTCGCCAGGCCTGGCGCGTGCGCAGCGTGGGTGGCTTGGGCGGTGAACCCGCCAACCGGGCGATCAACCGCTCGGCCAAGGCCACCAGTGCGCGCACCACCAGGCCGCCCGCTGGCGCCGCCAACAACGCCTCCCGCTGGCGACGGACAGTCCAATGGATGGCCGATCGCAGTTCCTCGTCATCGCGCAAGTCCGGGTACACACATGGCACCTCTAGCATGCGTGCCCGCGACACCTTCTCCACCGCATACCTAGGCCAATCCACAGCACCTCGCGGCGCGAGCCGATCTTCCTGCACCGTCACGAATCGCCGCGCCGTAGCATCGAGCAACTGCTCAAGGCGATGCAGCACCACCGACGCCAGCACCCACGGCGGCACATGTCGTTCGGACTGCGGCAGCTCGTCAATCGGCAGCAGCTCGGGAAGGACGCGAAAGCCCGTGGACGCCAACAGATCCCCCACCCCGCTCCACTCGAAGCGGGGCGCCACTACGAGACCGAAGTCGCTTCGGCCCGTCACCGGCGAGCGCAATGGAATGGCTCCCACACGCGTGCTCGTTTCGATGTGCAACCCCGGCTCGCCTCGCACGCGGCCGGCGTCCATATGCACCTTCATGCTCTCGAGCAACCCGCGATTCAGCCGGGCCAAGTCCTCCGCGCGCTTCTCGGCGTTCCCGCGAGCATCCGAACCGGTACCCCCCAGCCAGTCAAGCGCCGGCACGAACTGGCGTGACGAGTCCAGCACCAAGCGCGTGCCACTATCGACCCGCGCGGCGTGGCGTCGCTCGTACCGCCGTAGCGTTCTTGCCCTCAAGCCGGTCCGTCCGCCAGGGCGTTCAGCCACGCCTGGATCTCATCGGCGAACGCCGCCACGTACCCCTGCGTCAGGTACTCCCGCAACAGCGGCGCCACCTCGGTACGGAGCCGCACATCGGCATGCTCATCACCCGCCAAGAAGTACGCGTGGCCCGGCATGAGCGAGAAGGCGTCATCCGATGCGTGGTCGAGGAAAATCGACAGGAGCTCGTGAAACGCATGTGCCATGCGCTCGCCGGCCGCCTGCTCCACCACCGATAGCTGCGGCCACAACGGCACGAATGCGAAGCGCCTTCGAACGGCCAGGTCCAGGATGGCGATGCTTCGGTCGGCGCTGTTCATGGTGCCGAGCACGTGCAGGTTCGGCGGAAGCTGCAGCTCGTTTCCAACGTCAGGGAAGTTATGCGCGAGTCCAACGGCGCGCTCGTGTCGGCCTGGCTCGAAGAGATAGATTGCCTCCCCCAGTACCTTCGCGAGGTCCGCGCGGTTCACCTCGTCAATGACCAGGAGGTACGGATCGCCAGACGCCCCCGCCGCCACGGCCGCTTCCATCAAGTGACCACGCTGCGGCGCGAACGTGAAGCCCATCGCCCCACCCTGCTCCGGAGCGAGCCCACCGACGAAGCTTTCGTACGTCGTGCCGGGGTGGAACTGGATCACTTGCCCGCGCCCGCCGTAGCGCTCCCGCAGGATGCGCGTGGCCATCTCGGTCTTGCCCGTGCCAGGGGGCCCTTCGAGCACCACGTACTTCCTGCGCTCGAGCAGCGTCATCACGTCGTCATCGTTGGTGTTCGGCAGCGTCGTGGCCATCCATGCGCGGCGGATGCGCTCGGCGTCGTTTCGCTCGGCGGCCATCACCCCGATACGGCGTTCTTCAAAGAAGAGGTCGAGGAACGCCTTGAGGGCGTCTTCCACCACTGACTCGTTCGCGCCTCGCGCGAGCGGCGGCACTGCTACCCCGTACAGCACATGCCCATAACGCTCCATGGCCTGAGACCAATGCTCCAGGCGCGGCTGAACCGTTCTAGGAAGCTTCAGGTCGATCCGCACCGGATCCTGCTTGGCCCACGCGAACGGCATCCCCTGCTTCCGCAACCAGGCAGTGATCGCGCGGACCTTGCGTGCATGGCCAGGCCG
>CAZOTV010000171.1:1588-4161 GCA_964582795.1 uncultured bacterium | reverse complement strand
CGGCCACTGGCGCGCAGCGTCGTGTCGGACGCGCGCTCGACGATCAGCTCGAGTAGGTGCAGCTCCGACAGCTGGTAGAAGGCAGTTCCGCTCCAGCGCTCCGGGTGGTAGGCGACGCTCACCTGCTCGGGGTCGCCGGTCCAAGCGAGGGTGTCGGGGTCGAGGCGGATGCCGAGCACCAGCTCGCGCAGGTCGTCGCGACCTCGCTCGGGGGCGCCGACGCTGCCGCGCAGCTCGAGCGTGATGGTGGCGGGCATGATCACCACGTCGTTCATCACGAGCGGCTCGGTGGTGATGGTTGTCGCGGTGGCCACCTCACGGCCCGCCAGCCGGCCGGCGAGCGCGCGGGCGCGAGCGTTTTCGATCGGCTCGGCGGGCTCGGGGACCACCGTCACGTACGTGCCGAAGGCGACCCGCTCGCCGTCGACGGTGGCGTCGAGGCTACCGGTGGGAACGAAGACGGGCTCCTGCGCGGCCACGGTCGTGGCGCTCGAGGCGGCAACGATCAGCAGGAAGAAGACGAGCGAGCGCACGGGGCGGATGCGAAGCATGGAGCCTCCAGCGGCTGCGTCGGCTGGGTTGGACCTGGCCGATCGAGACTGTCTGGTCGAAACTGGCCTGTCGAACCGGCCGGGCCGGCCAGGGTGGGTTCCGGGCATGATAGCAACCGCGGCGACGCGTTCCCGGTGAGGTTCGGTGCTTCCGAATCTGCTTGGCGGCGGCGGATGTGCCGGTTTCCTGCTGCCGCCCATCTTGCGCCGGCGATGCGACAAGTAGTGTCGCAAGCGCCTGGCGTCCCGCTGAACCAACAGTCCGCTCGGCTCCCTTGGAGCGGGACCTCTAGACTAGACATGCAAAGCACACTTGACATGCTAAGTCGACGCGTCCTACCCTAAGGCGCGGAGGAGACATCATGCGCAACCACATCCGACCTCTTCGCGGTGAGCGCGGGTGGTCTCAGCAGGACCTCGCCGATCGCCTCGGCATGTCTCGCCAGGCCGTGACGGCCCTCGAGACCGGCAAGAGCGAACCGAGCCTATCGACGGCGCTTCGCCTCGCGTGGTTGTTCGAATGCGCGGTGGAGGACGTGTTCACCGCCGACCTGGAGGAGAAGATGACGCTGCTGAACGCGACGTGGCAGTACCAGGACCGCCTTGCCACGGCCTTCGACGAGGTCGGTGTGCTCGACGAGATGGGCCGCGAGGGCTGGGAGATGACCGGCTTCGGACCGCTCGTGCTGCACTTTCGCCGGCCGGAGGATCCGGCTCTGCGAATGCCCTGGGCGTACAAGCGTTTGACGGAGTTCGGCACTCCCCGCAAGCGTGCCGAACTCGAACGTCGAGGCTGGATCTACTGCGGTAGCTGGATGAACACCTACCACTACTTCAAACGAGCCGATCCCGTGCTGGCATAGGCGCGCCGGCAGTCAGTGCCGGACGTCAGCGCCGCGCCCCTCACCCCACCGGCCAGAACAGCCCCGTTCGCCACTCGGACGGTGGGGCCTCGGACGGGTCGGTGAGGTAGGTCTCCCACATGGCCGGTCCGAGTTCGACGCCTTCGCGCTTCACCCACGCCATGAGCTGGTCGTACGTTTCGTTCATGGTCTCGTACGGGCCGACGTGCATGCCGGTGACGACCTTCCCGCCGGGGAGGGTGAACGGCTCGACGCCGTCTTGGGCCGTGATGGCGCGGTCCACCGGGAAGCCCACCAAGACCTCGACGGTCTCGCTGGGCATGCGCGGGTAGTACCCGAACGGCGGGCCGACGATCTGCGCGCCGCTCGCCTGCACCACCCGCATGACCGCGTGGAAGCCGCGGTCGAACACGTCGCGGAGTTCCGACATGGGAACCTCGTCGCGGATTACAGCGGCGTGTTGAGACTCGATCTCCTTCAAGGCGAAGTCGGGCATGTGCACCTCCGTGCCATCGACCGATGGCCGCAGAAGGCCGCCGGCGGCGGCTGATGGCGGATGCCGGGTGCGCCAGGACGGGCCGAGGGTTCGCCCCTCCGGCCCTACACCACCATTGTCTCCCTCGCCGCCTCACTCCGCCAGGTGCCCGATGCCCTTCATGGCGCCCTTCATGGCGCCCCTCGCGCCGTCCTTCACACCGCCCCTCGCGCCGCCCCTCGCGCCGCCCCTTACCCCGGCGGCCATGCCCCCAGGATGGCGCCGGCCACCGTCAGCGCCACGACGTGATAGCCGCCGTCGATGAGGAACAGCGCCGGTTTGCGGCTCTCGTACATGAACGTCACCGACATCAGCGCGAACCAGATGCCGATGCCCACGAGCGCGCCAAGCGTCGCGCCACCGCCGATCCCGGTCAGGCCCGTCGTGCGCAGCAGCACCGCGAGCGTTAGCGCGGTCACGGCTTCCAGCACGAAGGTGACGACGTAGATGGCGGGGTTGGAGCCGCTCTCGACGTCCGACCGGTCGAAGTTCAATGCCGCCATCCACGGCTTGCTGAGGGCCATGTACCAGGCGGCGCCGAGCGCGAAGTACACGACCGTCGCCACCAGCACGGCCCAAGCGTTCACGGTGAAGTCCATGCGCTACCTCCGGGTCGTTCGTCGT
>CAZOTV010000171.1:0-1488 GCA_964582795.1 uncultured bacterium | reverse complement strand
GGGGTTGGCTCTTGTTGGGGTTGGCTCTTGTTGGCGTCGGGTCGCGTGTTGGCGTCGGGCAGCTTGGCGAGGCCCGCGCGCCCGACCGCGTGCGGAGAGAGGCCCTTCTCGAAGCCTCCTCGAATCGTAGTAGACCTACTCGAATCGTAGTAGGTCTACCAAGAAGGTAGTAGACCTACTAGGCAACGAGTAGGCTTCGCGAGAGGCACCATCAACCCTCCGCTTCACCAGACGTCGAGCCGCGGCAACCCATGCGCACTCAGCGTCTGGGACACCTGAGCCGCGTGCCACACGTCGTGGTCGTGGACGCGCTGGATGACTTCACCTCGGCGCATCACCCAGTCGGGCCCGAACTCGGGCCTACGGATGATCTCCGGTAACGACGCCACGGTCCACCCGTCCAGGCAGCGCTCGACGATGCGGAACGTGGCGTCCAGGGCAGAGGCGAGTTGCGTGGCGTCGAGCACGTTCACCAAGTCGTCGTCGCCGGGGCAGTAATGCGCCGCGTTCAGGAAGGGCGTCGTCTCCTTGCCCGGTTCGCCCGCGAAGTCGCACAGCCAGAACACGCGCTGGCAGGCCAAGTGACCGATCGTCGCCCACAGGGGCCACGCGGTTGGGGACGGCTGGAGGGCCAACTGGGCTTGGCTCAGGCCAGCGACCGCGACCTTCAAGCGTTCGTTGAAGCGGGGCCAAGAGTCGTAGAACGGACGGATGGTGGCGTCGTTCACGGGCGCGGCTCCTCTCGTCGATGGACGTCCAGCGATATGCGGTCACCGTCGTCGATGGGCGAAGGCGAACGATGACGGGTGCAGCCTGGTCGAACGCTGGGGATTCGGCGCCCAAGGTAGCACGCGAACGGAACCGAGTACCGCCCGCAACGAGCCCGGCCGGACCGACGCGGGCCATCTCTCGGGGGCGTCGGACACGCGGATCAGGCGGACCCGCTGGCGAACTGTGCAACATGTGATATAAACATCACATGTCCACCGCCTTCGCGGCCGCGAACGACGCCTCCCGCCCTCCCGCGGGCGGACGCTCACGCGCCACGCAGGCCCACGCCGACTCCAACCTCGACCCCGACCGGATGGCCGACGCCTTCTGGAAGGCCCTCGCCAGCCCTTGGCGGCGGCGGATCCTCGACGCCCTTCGCGCCGGGCCCCTCACCACCGGCGACCTATCCGACCTTCTGCCGGAGCTCTCCCGCTTCGCCGTCATGCAGCACCTGGACGTGCTCACGGACGCGGGCATCGTCGTCGTCGAGCGCCGCGGACGGCATCGCCTCAACCACATCAACGCAGCGGCGTTGCGCGGGTTCTACGAACGCTGGGTCGGCCAGTACGCGGACGCAGCCGCCAGCGAGATGACCGCCCTGAAGCGGCATCTGGAGGAGGAGCACATGGCGAACGAGTCGGTCAGGATCCTTCGTATCGAGAACGAGATGCGCTTCGCGGCGCCGCCGGAGCGGGTGTTCGCGGCGCTCACCGAGCC
>CAZOTV010000170.1:2365-4166 GCA_964582795.1 uncultured bacterium | reverse complement strand
CGGAGGTCCTGGTCTTCTACCTCTACCGCCTCGCGTTCAACCAGTTCCGCTTCGGTCAGGCAGCGGCCGTGTCGTTCATCCTCTTCGCCATCGTCCTGGGGTTCACGTTCCTGCAGCAGCGCTTCGCGGAGAAGCGGGTGCACTACGAATGACCAGCTACCGGCTCGGTCGCTTCCTCGGGCGCAGCGGCACCTACGTGCTGCTGATCTTCATGAGCGCGATCACGATCTTCCCGTTCGTCTGGATGGTCGGCACCTCGCTCAAGACGACCCAGGAGATCTTCGCGTTCCCGCCGACGCTCTGGCCGGCGGAACCGCAGTGGCAGAACTTCGCGACGGTGCTCGAACGCGTGCCGTTCCTGCGGTTCTACCTCAACAGCATCGTCGTCACCACCATCCTGACCTTCAGCCAGGTGGCCACGGCGGCGTTGGCAGGGTACGCCTTCGCTCGCATCGCCTTCCCGTTCAAGAACCTCCTGTTCGGCGCCTACCTCGCGACGCTCATCATCCCGAACCAGGTCACGATGCTTCCGCTGTTCTTGCTCGTGAGTCGCTTCGGCTGGATCGACACCTACCAGGGGCTGACGGTCCCGTTCCTCGCGAACGCGTTCGCCGTCTTCTTCCTACGCCAGTTCTTCCTGACGATCCCACGCGAACTCGAGGAGGCAGCGCGCATCGACGGCGCTGGCCGGATCCGCGTGCTGTTCCAGATCGTGTTGCCACTGGCGCGACCCGCGCTCTCGACCATCACCCTGTTCCTCTTCCTCAGCGAGTGGGACAACTACCTCTGGCCGCTCATCGTCACCAACTCCGAGGCGATGCGCACGCTACCGATCGGACTGCGGTTCTTCGTGGAGGAGTCAGGTAGCCAGCTCCATCTCATGATGGCCGGCGCGGTCATGGCCGTCGTTCCCATCCTGCTCCTGTTCTTCATGGCGCAGAAGCAGTTCATCGAAGGTATCGCCATGACGGGCACGAAGGGATGAGCTCCGTGACCGCCACGCTTCGACGCGCGCGAAAGGAGGACGACCCAGCGATTCGACCCGAGGGCGCCAGGCGCCCGGGACGCGCCACGCCAACCTACCAAGGCTGCTCCAAGAAGCTCATCGAGGTCACCTGTCGCCCCGTGACACGTGACAAGACCCCCCAGACCCAGGAGGTCGGAACATGAACGTACGGACGATCCTTCGTCACCGGCTCGGAGCGATGATCCTCGCGTTGGTCGCGATGGCACCGCTCGCGTTCGCGCAGACCGAGATCAACTTCTGGTACGCCGTCGGCGGCGCCCAAGGCACGGCGCTCCAGGAGATGGTCACCGAGTTCAACGCCACCAACGAGTACGGCATCACCGTCACGGGAACGTACTCCGGCAACTACGGCGAGACCGCGCAGAAGGTCATGGCGTCGCTCGAGAGCGGCGGACTGCCGGATGCCGGGCTCATCCCCGCCGGCCCTCTCTGGACCTGCCGCGAAGGGAACTACCTCATCGAGGAGTACCTTGCCGGTCCCGAAGGTCTCGAGGACAGTGCGTTCTGGCCGGTTCTGTGGGATTACAACCGCTACGAAGACCACATCTGCGCCCTGCCGTTCAACAACAGCACGATGGTCATGTACTACAACAAGGACCTCATGGCGCAGGCCGGTCTCGATCCTGAGGCGCCGCCTCAGACCTGGGACGAACTGAAGGAGCAGGCGCGCGCCATCACCGAGGCCGTTCCCGGCACCATCGGGGTGGAGGTCCGTGACGAAGCCTGGTGGCTCAAGGCGCTGATCCTGCAGAACGGCGCCGAGATCATGAACGA
>CAZOTV010000170.1:0-2265 GCA_964582795.1 uncultured bacterium | reverse complement strand
AGGCCCTTCAGGACGTCGAGACCGAGATCATCGCCGAGATCGAAGCGACGTCGCGCTGACGTCATGCTCGTTAGGTGCGCGGCCGGCCCAGGGCCGGCCGCGCACACCACCCACAGGAAGGACCTCCCTTCATGCCCCCACGCCCGACCCTCGGCGTCAGTACCTCCGCGTTCTTCCCGAGGCCGATCACCGAGACGCTCGACATCCTCGCTCAGCAGCCGTGGAACGGCGTGGAGTTGATGCCTCAGGCGCCGATCGAGTGCACGCCGGCGTACGGCGAGTACCTCCTCGACATCGGTGCCGGACGTTTCGACTTCTGCGGCATCCACTTCCCGCAGATCCTCGCACCGTTCCTCTACAACCCCGACCCGTCGGCCTTCGCGTTCGGGCAGCAGATCTGCCAGGACCTCGCCGAGATGGCCTGCACCCTCGGTTGCCGAGCCATCGTGGTGCACGGCCCATGGAAGAACATGTCCGAAGGCGCCTTCCTCGAAGCGACCCTGGCCAACATGCGCCTGATGGCCGACGTTGGTGTCGATCAGGGCGTGACGATCGCACTCGAGAACACGCCGAGCTCGCCCATGGGGGCCTCCGTGGACGCGATGACGGAGTTCGCCGCGCTCGTCGACCGCCCGAACTTCGGCTTCACCCTCGACACCACACACACGTACGAGATGGGTCAGGAACTCATGCCGTACGTTCGCGACCTTCCCTCGATCGCGCACGTGCACGCGAGCGACTTCGACGTCGCCGCGAACGCGCGCCACACCGCGCCGGGCCACGGGGACATCGATTGGCCCACGGTCATCGGCGCCCTTGCGAAACGAAAGTTCCACGGCAACTTCATCCTCGAACTTTTAGCCAAGAGCTTGGGCGACGACCCGGCGCGTACGTTGCGCGAGAGCGCCGCCTTGCTCGACCCCATCTTCGATCGGGCATATGGCGTACCCGACACGGATCGTGCAAGTGGCTCAAGAGATCCTTCTTCCGTACCTGGCGCGCCCCGCGCATGAAGGCCGCGCGCTATCAGGGACCGGGGAGGCTGAGCATCGAGGACATCGACCCGCCGGACATCAGTGAAGGCGAGGTCCTCGTCCGCATGCACGCGTGCGGCGTCTGCGGCACCGACGTCAAGACCTTCGTTCGTGGCCACGCCCTCATCCAACCTGGAAGCGTCCTGGGGCACGAGATCGCCGGAACCGTGGCGGCCTCACACAACCCCGGGTTCGACGTCGGGCAGCGCGTCGTGGTGGGGCCGTACGCGCCGTGCAACGCCTGCGATGCTTGCGCACGGGGCCACCCGAGCCTGTGCGCGAACCTCGGGGCGGACTTCGCCGAGCCGGGCGGCTTCGCGGAGTGGATCCGCGTTCCCCGGAGGCTCGCCGATCAGGTCATGTTCGTCCTTCCAGACGACATGGCCTACGAGACGGCTGCCCTCACCGAACCGCTGGCATGCTGCGTGCATGGGTTCCGTGTGGCGGGGTTCCGGCCCGGCGCGTCGGTGCTGATCGTCGGCGATGGGCCGATGGGGCTGCTCCAAGCGGGTCTCGCGCGTGCTTGGGGCGCCGGGTCGATCCTGCTGAGCGGCCTGACGCCGCACCGGCTGGAGTTCGCCCGCGGTGTTGCGGACGTCGTCGTCGACGCCACCAAGGAAGACCTCGATGACGCCGTGCAGCGTTGGCGGCCGCACGGGGCCGAGACGACGCTCGTCTCGGTGGCGAGCGTGGACGCGCTGAAGCAAGCCATCGCGCTGGCGGCCAAGGGCGGCACGGTGAACGTCTTCGCCGGCATGCCGAAGGACCAGACGTTCGACCTCGACCTTCGCCGCGTGCACTACGACGAGGTTCGCGTCGTCGGCTCGTTCGGCTACGGTCCTGCGGACTTCCGTGAGGCGTTCGAGCTCCTGGCCGAGGGGCGCATGCCCCTCGAGGGCTTCATCACCCATCGCGTCGGCATCGCGGACGTGGAGTCCGCGTTGCGCGCCGCGGCGGACCACCAGGGCATCAAGACGGTCGTGGTGGCGTAGCTGGGCAGATCTTCCAAGTGATGGCGTAGCCGCGCGCTGGGGTCGCGGCGCGTCGGGGCGGGCACGTTCCGTGCGGGTGGTACGGTTGCTCCTGCGCTCGCACCGAAGATGCCATCGGTGGCGCGCGTCGCACACCATGACGCCCGATACGCATACCGACGAAACCCAGCCACTTCCGGGCCCCACGCGCTCCCGCGTCATCGCGTCCTCCCCCGTCTACTACGGGTGGGTGATCCTGC
>CAZOTV010000169.1:0-4186 GCA_964582795.1 uncultured bacterium | reverse complement strand
TGCAGCGCCGTCTGCGACACCACCACGTTGGCGGTCACGCGTCCGTCGATCACGACGCCGACGCCGGTGTCGTCGCACGAGGTGTCGATGCCGAGGACGACGTCGCTGCTTCTCCGCTTCACCACGTCGGGGATGCTAGCACCGCTCGACCCGGTAGCCGCTGGCGGCCTCCAACGACAGCACGTCGCCGTGCTCGCCCACGAAGGAACGTAGGACGGCCGCGCAGGCCTCCTGGTGCGAGGCGTCGGTCACGACACCGATCGTCGGCCCTGCGCCAGACAGGAAGGCGGCAGCGGCCCCGACGGCGCGCAGACGCTCGGTGGCTTCGAGAAGGCCGGGAACGAGTGGCGCACGGAACGGTTGATGGAGGACGTCGAGTGCGGCGGTTCGCAGCAGATCGAGGTCGCCGGTGGCGACAGCAGCGACCCAGAGCGCGGTGCGGGACGAGGTGAGGATCACGTCGGCGCGGCCGTAGTGCTGCGGCAAGGCGGCGCGGGCCGCCGAGGTGCCGAGCTCGAAGGAGGGCACGCCGAACCACAGGCGCCAAGCCCCTGGGACGGCGAGCGAGGCGGTGCGGTAGTTGCCGTGGTCGTCGGCAGCAGAGACCGTGAAGCCGCCGTACACGGCAGGCGCGACGTTGTCGGGGTGGCCCTCGAGGCGCGCGGCGACGCGGAACACGCCGTCCTTGCCGAGCGGCTCTCCGAGCATCGCGTCGGCCAGGGCGGCGCCCGCCACCAAGGCCGCGGACGACGAGCCGAGACCGCGGGCCAGCGGGATGGGATTGTCGACCTCGAAGCGTACCGGCCCTGCCTCCCGGCCCACCTCACGGTGCACGGCACGGAAGCCCTGGTGCACCAGGTTGTCGGGATCGTCCGAGACATGACCGCCGCCCCTGTAGACGAACGCGTCGTGATCCGCCAGTGTCAGACGAACGTCGAGGTAGAGGGCGAGCGCCAGCCCGAGCGTGTCGAACCCGGGCCCTAGGTTCGCGCTGGTGGCGGGGACGCGGGCGCGCAGCATGGCAGGCAGGCTACCACCCGAGGGTGCGCATGGCGGCGGGGATCTCTTCGATCAGGTCGCTTGCCACGAGGGCGTTGCCGTACCGGGCGGCGGCCCGCTCGCCCGCGTCACCATGCACCCACACCGCCAGACAGGCGCGGTCGAACGCGGAGGCGGCGGGTGTGTCCTCGGTGGCTCGAGCCGGGCGCAGGGGCGCTGCCAGCAGCGCGCCGAGAAGGCCCGAGAGCGCGTCACCGGTGCCTCCCGCGGCCATGCCAGGGTGGCCGCGGTCGGACACGGCCTCGGCGCCATCGGGGGCGCGCACGACGGTCGTCGCGCCTTTGAGCACGACGACCGCGCCGAACCGTTCGGACAACGTCGCGGCCGCCGTGAGCGGGTCTCGCCGCACCTCCGACGTCGCGAGATCGAGCAGGCGCGCAGCCTCGCCGGTGTGAGGCGTGAGGACGGCGTTCCCCCTTCGAGCAAGTGCCGCGCGGCGCGCCTCGGTCCAGGCCGAGGGGTCGAGGGCCGTCGCGTCGAGCACGACGGGTCCGGGCGCCCACGCCAGGACGGCGTCGAGCGCCGCCAGGCCGGCGCGATCGAGGCCGGGTCCGATCACGCAGGCGCCCGCCCTGCGCTGGTCCAGGCCCGGAGGCGGCCACGCACGGGGGAACCCTGCCGGGCCGCCGCCGTCGACCACCACGGACGCCAAGTCGTGGGGTTCCAGGATGGTCTCCGGCCAGGCGCTGGGATGACGAGCGGGCGCCACCAACGTGACCAGACCGGCGCCGCCGCGCCACGCTGCCCGACACGCGAGTTCGGCCGCGCCCAAGTAGCGCTCGGACCCGGCCACGATGGTGACGGTTCCCGCCTCGTACTTGTGCGCGTCCCGCGCCGGGAGCGGCACTGTGCCGGCTAGCGTCGTCTCGTCCAGCAGCCGCGTGCCCGACACCTCGTCGAGCACGCCCGGTGGGATGCCGATATCGGCGACCACGCGGTCGCCGTAGGCCGCGCGCGCGGGATGGAACGCTCCAGCCACCTTCGGGCCGGCCAACTCGACCGTCACCGACGCTTGCAGGTGCGAGCCAGGTGGGACGGCGACATCCGCGTCGACGCCGGTGGGAACGTCGACCGCGACCACGGCGACGCCTGCAGCGTTCACGGCCTGGACGGACTCGGCCAGCGCGCCGCTCAGGGGTCGATCCAGGCCACAGCCCAACAGGGCATCGACCACCACGTCGGCCCAGGCGAGGCTCCTCGACAAGGTGTGCTCCGAGAGGCGCTCCGGCGCGCCGCCTGCGCTCACGAACGCCGAGCGCGCGCCGCGCGCGTCGTCGGTGGTCGGCTCGTCGGCGAGTTCGAGTACCCGAGCGTCCACGCCCGCTTCGCGCAGGGCCGTGGCAGCGACGTAGCCGTCCCCGCCGTTGTTCCCCCTGCCGGCCAGCACGAGGGCGCTCCGCGCGAGCGGGTATCGCTCCAGCAGCACCCGAGCCACGGCCCGACCGGCTGCGTCCATCAGTCGAGGCCCGGGCACGCCCGCGGCGGCTGCGCGCGCGTCGGCGTCGCGCATCTGCGCGGCGCGGTAGAGCTTCACGGCCGCCCTACCGGCGGTTCTCGTCGGGCGCCGGGGTCACGCTGCTTCCCGTCCTTCGTGTAGGACCTCGTCGATCTTCGCGAGGACCTCTTCTTCCAAGACGACGTCGGCAGCGCGGACGTTGTCTTCGAGTTGATCCACGCGCGTGGCGCCCGTGATCACGCTCGCCACCGCCGGTTCGCGTAGCACCCATGCCAGCGCGAGCTGCGCGCGGGTGATGCCGAGCTCGTCGGCGATCGGGGCGAGCGCCCTTACCTTCGCGACGTTCTCGCTCGTCAGGAAGCGCTCCTTGAACTGCTCGAAGTTCGCGAAGCGGCTGCCTTCGGGCACGCCCTCGTCGTACTTGCCGGTCAGCATCCCTTGCGCCAACGGGCTCCACACGACCAGGCCGATGCCCTTGCTGCGCACCACGGGAAGCACGTGTTCCTCTACGCGGTTGCGGCGCAGCATGGAGTACTCGGGCTGCTCCGTGACCGGTGCGACCAGGCCGTTCGCCTTGGCGAAGGTGTGGGCTTCGGCGATCTGCGCCGGTGACCACATGCTCGTGCCCCAGTAGAGGGCGCGGCCGGAGCGCACGACGTCGGAGAACGCCTCGACGATCTCTTCCATGGGCGTCTCGTCGTCGTAGCGGTGCGCGAAGTAGATGTCGAGGTAGTCGAGTTGCATCCGCTCCAGCGAGCGGTCGATCGACTCCATGACGTGCTTGCGGCTCAGGCCCCGGTCGTTGATGTCGTCCGACTGCGGCCAGTACACCTTGCTGGAGATGACCAGGTGTCGCCGCGGGGCGCCGATGTCGACCAGCGCCTCGCCCATCATCGTCTCGGCCTTCCCGCGTGCGTAGGCGTCGGCGTTGTCGAGGAAGTTGACGCCGAGCTCGATGGCGCGCGCGAGGATGTCGCGCACGGTGCGCTGCTCCTCGACCGTCTGGCCGAAGGTCGTCCACGCACCGAGGCTGACCGCGCTCACCTTCAGCCCGGAGTTCCCGAGTCTGCGGTAGTTCATGACGTTCCTCCTCACCCGAGCGTACCGCTTGGACACGCATGCGCCGCGTCGTCGCCGCCACGCGCTTCCGTATGATGGCGCCATGGAGCCGATCTACGACGCGCCCCCGCCGCGGTTGACCGAGAAGCTCGGTCGGCCCGGCGCGTTCCCCTTCACGCGCGGCGTGTACCCGTCGATGTACGTGGGTGGGCGTCACTGGACCATGCGGCAGTACGCGGGCTTCGGTTCTGCCGAGGAGTCCAACGAGCGCTACCGCTTCTTGCTCGAGCAGGGCGTCACGGGGCTCTCGGTGGCGTTCGACCTGCCGACGCAACTGGGTCTGGATCCCGACGACGCGCTGGCGCGAGGCGAGGTCGGTCGCGTGGGCGTCTCGATCGCCACCGTCGACGACATGCGTCGTCTGTTCGACCGGATCCCGCTCGACAAGGTCACGACCTCGATGACCATCAACGCTCCGGCCAGCATGCTGCTCGCGCTCTACGCCCTGGTGGGCGAAGAGCAGGGTGTGCGCCCCGACCAGCTCGGGGGTACCGTGCAGAACGACATCCTCAAGGAGTACGTGGCGCGCGGCACGTACATCTTCCCGGCCGG
>CAZOTV010000168.1:0-4246 GCA_964582795.1 uncultured bacterium | reverse complement strand
GCGCGCCCTGACGTGGGTGGAGGACGTCATCGAACGAGAACGGAGCGAGGCAGGCGACAGCGCCTGACGCTGCCGAGCGCGCGCGGCCGCCGCGCGCGCCGCCCAGGTGTAGACTCTGCCTACCCGTCGTCTTCCATGTCGGGCAAACAGTCCAAAACTCGCACCGGAGGCACCATGAGACTGAAGCGGATGGCAACCGTGGTCGTTGCGCTCTTCCTCGCCTTGGCGGCAACGTTCGGTACTGCCCAGTCGGCGCGGCAGAGCACGCTCGTGATCGGTGGGGACTGGGGTGACCTCCTCACGCTCGACCCCGGGGTCAGCTACGAGTTCTCCGGCACCATCGTCATCGACAACATCTACGAGCGCCTGGTGAAGTTCGACGGCGCCGACCTCTCCAAGGTCGTGCCCGGCCTGGCCGAGACGTGGGAGGTGGCCCCGCGCGACGGCGGCGGCACCAGCATCACCTTCCACCTGCGCGACGCGAACTTCTCCACCGGCCGGCCGGTGAAGGCGTCGGACGTGGTGTTCTCCTTCGACCGCGCCATCCTGCTCGAGAGCCCGTCGTCGTTCCTCTTCACCGACGTGGCCGGCATGCAAGTCGGCTCGACGGTGGCGGTGGACGACAAGACGGTCCGCCTCGACCTGCCCGAGAGCATCAACCCGAGCATCGTGCTGAACTTGCTCACCTTCAACATCGGCGGCATCGTCGATCAGGCGGAGGTCGAACCGAACTACCAGGACGGCGACTACGGCCAGACGTGGCTCAACGACCACTCCGCCGGCTCGGGCCCGTACATGCTCGAGCGCTGGGACCGCAGCGCCCAGGTGGTGCTGGTGGCCAACCCCGAGTACCACACCCAGCCCGCCATCACGCGCGTGATCATGCGCTACATGCAAGAAGCCAACGCGCAGCGCACTGCGCTCGAGTCGGGCGAGATCGACATCGCCTGGGACTACACCCCGGAAGCGTTCCAAGCGGCCGAAGCGGCCGGCACCCTCAAGACCTACAAGACCGACACCTTCCAGATGACGTACCTGGGCATGAACTCCGGCCCGGACGCGCCCTTCGCCGACAACCGCGTGCGCGACGCGGTGCGCTACGCCATCGACCAGCAGGCCATCATCGACAGCCTCCTCCTGGGCCTCGGGCGCCGCATGCAGACGATCGTGCCTGCCGGCCTGATGGGGGCCGACACCACCGTCTACTTCGAGCGCGACGTGGAGAAGGCCAGGCAGTTGCTCGCCGATGCGGGTGCGTCCGACCTGAGCGTCGAGTTCCTCATCCCCACCGGCGCCTGCGGCGGCGGCATCCCCTGCGCAGATCTCGCGGCGAAGGTGCAGTCCGACCTCGCCGAGGTCGGCATCACCGCCAACATCAAGCAGACGGTGGCATCGGAGCTCTACACCATCTACCGCGCGCAGGAAGCCGAGCTCGTGCTCGCCGCCTGGAGCCCCGACTACCCCGACCCGGATGGCAACGCCACCCCGCTCGGCAACTTCGGCGCCGGCTCCATCGCCTGGCGAAACGTGTGGGACAACGCCGACGCCTCCGCGTTGGCCACCGAGGCAGCCACCACCATCGACGTAGCGGCACGCGAAGCGCTCTACGCCCGGCTCAACCAGCTCGTGGCCACCGAAGGCCCGTACACCATGCTCTACCAGCCGTACAAACCCATCGTCACCACGGCCCAGGTGGTCGGCTTCGAGCGCAGCGCCGGCGGCGACGTCGAGTTCGACCGTATCAGCAAGCTCCCCTGAGCCGGACGTAGGCCCTTGACCCAGAACACGCCAAGGGAGGGCTCGGGCAACCGGGCCCTCCCCCTTCGTCCCCGGCGGGTGACCCAGTGCTAGCGTTCCTGGTACGCCGACTCGGCTCGCTCGTCTTCGTGGTGTGGGGTGTGGGCTTCGCGGCGTTCTTCATCTCGCAGGTGGTTCCGGCCGATCCGGCAGCGGCAGCCCTGGGCAACAACGCGCGTCCGGCGCAGGTAGCCGCGTACCGCGAGAAGCGCGGCCTCGACAAGCCGCCGTTGCAGCAGTACCTGCTCTACATGCGCGCGCTGGTGCAAGGAGACCTGGGGCGCTCTTTGCGCACCCAACGTCCGATCCTGAACGACCTGCGCGACTTCTTCCCCGCCACCTTCGAGTTGACGCTGGGCGCCATGTTCTTCGCGCTGGTGCTGGGCGTTCCGGCCGGCATCCTCGCCGCCCTATGGCAAGACCGCGCGCTCGACCTCGGGGTGCGCACGCTGGCGCTCGTGGGTGGCGCAACGCCCGTCTACTGGCTCGCGATCCTGATGCTGCAGCTCTTCCACGCCAAGCTCGGATGGCTTCCAGGACCCGGGCGTCTGGACGCCTACCTGATCGCCCCCGAGCGCCTGACGGGCATCCTTACCCTCGACGCGCTGCTCGCCCGCGACGGGGAGGTGCTGGTGGACGCCTTACGGCACCTGATCCTGCCCGCCATCGTGCTAGGAGCATTCTCCACCGCCCTCGTCGCGCGCATGGTGCGCAGCGCCATGCTCGAGGTGCTGTCGCAAGACTTCGTGCGCACCGCCAGAGCCAAGGGCCTGCCGGGCCGCGGCGTTGTGCTGAAACACGCGCTTCGCAACGCGGCACTGCCGGTGCTGACGGTGCTGGGAAGCCTCCTCGGTTCCCTCCTCACGGGCGCGGTGCTCACCGAGACGATCTTCTCCTGGCCCGGCCTCGGCTCGTACGCAACCGCCAGCGCCACCGCGCTCGACTTCCCCGCCGTCATGGGCGTCACGCTCGTGGCGGGCCTCGCCTACAGCCTCATCAATCTGCTGGTGGACGTCCTGTACGCCGTCTTCGACCCGAGGATCGCGTACTCGTGAGCGCGACTGCCGTCGTTTCGACACGGGTCCGGAGCAAGGCGCTCCGGCGGTTCCTGCGCAACCCTGGCACGGTGGTGGGAAGCTTGCTCGCCCTGTTGCTGGTGGTGGTCGCGCTGCTCGCGCCCGTCATCGCGGGCGATCCGCTGGCGCAGGACCTCGGCGCACGCCTACAGCCGCCAAGCAGGGAGCACCTTCTCGGCACCGACCAACTCGGGCGCGACGTCTGGTCCCGCGTGGTGCACGGCTCGCGCATCTCGCTTCGCATCGGCCTGACGGTCGTGACCGTCGCGCTCGTGATCGGCGGCCTGGTGGGCCTGGCTGCCGGCATGTTCGGCGGTTTGGTCGACGAGGTCGCGATGCGCGTCACCGACATCTTCTTCGCCTTCCCCGCCCTCATCCTGGCCATGGCCATCGCCGGTGCTCTCGGCCCCAGCCTCGGCAACCTGATGATCGCCGTCGCGGCGGTGTCGTGGCCGTACTACGCGCGCTTGATCCGGGCGCAGGTGCTGAGCCTGAAGACGCTGGACTTCGTCGATGCCTCCCGCGCCCTCGGCGCCAGCCGGTTGCGCCAAGCTCTGCGACACGTGCTGCCCAACGCGCTCACACCGTTGCTGGTCCAGGCCAGCTTCGATGTCGGCGCCGCCATCCTCACGGCGGCCGGCCTCGGCTTCATCGGCTTCGGCGCGCAACCGCCCACGCCCGAGTGGGGCGCCGTCGTCTCGGAGACGCGTTCGTTCATCGCGGAGGCGCCCTGGGCGTCCTCGGCGCCGGCGGTGGCGATCCTCCTGACGGTGCTCGCGTTCAACCTGTTGGGTGATGGACTTCGGGACGTGCTCGATCCACGGGCGCGGCGTCGGGGGTAGGGACGGACGCCTCACTGCGTCGCGCAACGCGGTCGTCGTGCCTGAGCGACTAGGATCGACGCGTGCCCGTTCGCATCGCACCTTCCAGCGCCCGTCGCGGCGGACCGCGCATCGTCGCGTTCGTCATGTCGTTCGGCCTCGCCGCGCTGCTCGCCGTCGTGCTCGTCGCCTGTGGGCCTCGAGTCATCACGCACGTAGGCGGCGATCAGGTGTCGACTGCGGAACACGACATCGTCAATCCCGGCACGACGGACGCGCACCTTTCGCCAGCTTGTGCCGCCCTGGGTGCCGCCGTGACGGCACCGCCGGCGCTTCCCGATCACCTCGTCGTGGACGGGCGCCAGCGCACCTTCCTGACGCGGCTGCCCAACACCGCTGCCCTGGCACCGCGCGACCTGGTGCTCGCGTTCCACGGCCGCACCAACGACGCCGCGCGAGTTCGCCGCTACTTCGGCCTCGACGAGGTGCTCCCCGACGCGATCATCGTGTACCCGCGCGCTCTGACGAACGGCCCCGGCACCTTCGCCTGGG
>CAZOTV010000167.1:0-4259 GCA_964582795.1 uncultured bacterium | reverse complement strand
AGCGCTGGAGCAGCGAGAACGACCGCGGGTTGCGGCGGCCGACCTCGTCGACCCTGTCGAAGAGCTCCACCAGCAGCGGCTGCGGCAGGTTCATCGGTGGCGTCAAGCGGGCCGTGCGGCTCGCGTTGACGCTGTAACACCCATGCACGCCGCCCAGATGCAGTTCGCGCATGAAGAGCGCTGCGGCGAGCGTCTGTACGTCTTCGGGCGAGACACCCGGGACCTTGAACCCGACCACGGGCCGCAGGACGAACGCGAACAGCATCCCCGCCCCGCGCACCTCCTCGAGCAGGTGCGGGTGGCGCTCGGCCAGAGCCCGCATGCGTTCGAGTCCGTAACGGCCGGCTTCCGCCGACCTGCTCGCCAGGTCTTCCTCGACGATCAACTCCAACGACCTGACGCCGACGGCCATCGCGAGGCTGCCGCCGCCGAAGGTGGTGGAGTGCCGTTTGGAAGCCAGACCGTGAAGCAAGGCGCGGTAGACCGGCTTGCGGGCGATCGTCGCCCCCACCGGAACGAGGCCGCCGCCGAGCGGCTTCGCCAGCGTGACGATGTCGGGGTCGAGGCCGGCGGCCACGCTCGCGAACCAATGTCCCGTACGTCCGAGTCCCGTCTGGATCTCGTCGGCGATCACGAGCACGCCGTGCTCGCGCGCCAGCCTGCCGAGTTCTGCCAAGTACCCCTCCGGCGGGACCACCACGCCGCCCTCTCCTTGCACCGGTTCGACGACGATGGCGCAGATGCGCCTGGCGTTCTGGGCCAGGGCGTCGCGCAACGCCTCGGCGTCGCCGTACGGCAACGTGAGCACCTCGGGAGCGAGGGGCCGGAACGCTTCCTGGTACTCCTCGTTCGGGGTCAGCGCCAATGCCCCGTGCGTCTTGCCGTGATACGCCCGGCCGAAGTTCACGAAGACGGTGGCGTCGGGCCTGGCGGCGCGCGCCATCTTCAGCGCCGTCTCCACGGCCTCGGCGCCGCTGTTCGTGAAGAAGACGCGATCGTCGGCGTGGCCGGGCGCGACGGATGCCAACAGCGCCACCAAGTTCGCCTCCAAGGCGGCGCGCCAAGCAGCCGCCGATTGCTGCGGCAGCCCCAGCTCGAGGTTCCGCTCGAGGAAGTCGCCCAGGAACGCTACCAGAGGCCCGTACCGCTCCCCGAACGGGACCGCCGCGTACCCTCCACCGTGGATCAGGTGACGATCGTCGGCGTCGCGCAGCTCCCACGGACTCTCGATGCGGAACGGCCCACCGATCCCGAGGACGTCGAGCAGATCGATCAGGTCACCGTTGCCGTGCCGTTTCTCCAGAGTCAGCGTGTCTCGTCCAGACATGCCGTCCAGTACGTCGGTCGTTCGAACGGGCAGGCGAAGGTGGGGGCCAACGCGCTTCGGGTCGGGCGTTCGGTCCGCTTCCGATGTTCCGTGCGCCGCGTCCAATTCAGCATTCGGTGCCGAGACCGGTGGGGCCGGAGGCGCTCCCGCTGGCACGGGCGACTCCGTTCCCGAAGGTTCCATGCCCGGATGGTCCGCTCGTTCGACCGGCCCCCTCCGGGGGGTCCTCACGGCAGAGCCCTGGCCGTGCGGTTGCCGGCGCTGTCTTCCACCACGACCTCGCCGTTCTCGACGACGTCGACGAGGACCGAGAACGAGAACTCCCGCCCGGGCGTGAAGGCGATCGGCACCCCGTTCACGCGGATGCTGCTGAGGCGCATGTTGTCCGTGGCAACGCCTTCCACGCGCACACGCCCACTGCCTGCGCCCTCGGCGCGCGTGACCTCCACGACGGGCGGCGTGGCGTCGAGCGTCAGGAGGTACGTCTCGGTGGTGGCGCGCCCGTTCACGTCCGTCACTTCCAACACGAGCGTCAACTCGCCGTCGGTGAGGTTCGGTTTGGTGAAGGCGAACTGCACCAGCTGCTTGCCGCGTTCCGAAGCGTACAGCGGGTCCTGCAGCAGGTCTGCGCCGTCGACGCGGATGCTCGCGACGCCGGCATCGTCCATGGCGTATCCGCGGATGCGCAGATCGACCGCGCTGCGGGTCGTGCCGCTCTTCGGTTCGGTGATGGCGATGATCGGCGAGCTGGAGTCGGAGCGACCGAGGCATGCGCTCATGCTGGGCAGGAGGATCGCGGCCGCAGCCAGGGCGAGCGCTCGCTTGCGCCAAGAAGGGCGCGATGGAGTCGCTAGGGGGGTTCGCACGTCATGCATGGTACCAGGGGCGTCGGTGAGAACGGCGACCTCGTGACGCTTGCTCGGAGCGCGGAGGGGTGAGGGTTGGGTGAAGCGCGTCCGTGCCTGACGCCGTGAGGAGGAACGGCCCGCTGGTGTAGTCTGAGACGTTTCGCATCGAGGGCCGCCAAGACAACCGCGTGCTGTACGTGCTTGTCGTCCGGTCTGGTAGACTGCGAACGTCGTAATACCGGGGCAATCGGGCCCCACCCGGGAAAGGGGGAATGTCTAGGAACGTCGGCACGCCATCCCTTCACCTGGTACCCCGTGTGCGCGTCGCGCACAACAAGCAAGAGATCGACTTGGGAGTGATCGAATGAAGAGAAGCCTCACGATGTTCTTGGCAGGAGCGCTACTCGCGATCGGCACCGCCTTCGCGCAAGCGCCCGCCGACACCTATGTCTATCAGACCTTCGGCGAGCCCGTCTCGTTCGACCCGGCTCGCGCGTACGACACCGGCTCGGGCGGCATCCTCGAGAACGTCTACGAGACGCTGTTCTCGTACGACGGCGAGGCCATCGACGAGTTCGTGGGTTCCCTGGCGACCGACTACAGCGTGTCGAGCGACAACCTCACCTGGACGTTCCAGCTTCGCGACGGCGTGCAGTTCCATAGCGGCAACACGATGAGCTGCAAGGACGTCGAGTGGTCGTTCCAGTACGGGGCGCTCACCGCCCACCCCGAAGGCGCCACCGCGTACCTGATGGGCCACTACTGGCTCGGTACCCAGACCGACGGTAGCGACCCCGCTGCGTTCATGTCCGAAGTCACCTGGGACATGATCGACGCCATCGTCACCTGCCCCGACGGCCCCGAGGGCCTCGTGGCGGAAGTGCACCTGGTCAACCCGACCCCTGCGCTCATCCCGATCCTGACCTACACCGCCTTCAGCGTCGTGGACAGCGAGTGGGCCATCGCCAACGGCCAGTGGGACGGCACCGAAGCCACCTGGCAGGACTGGGTCGGCCGTGACCTCACCGCCGAGTACCTCCACAACCACGTCAGCGGCACCGGCGCCTACCAGCTCGTCGAGTGGACCGACGACTCCGTCGTGGCCACCGCCTTCGCCGACTACTGGGGTGGTGAACCGGCCGTCAAGAACGTCGTCTACCAGTACGTCGACGAGCAGTCGACCCGCATCCTGGCGATGCAGCAGGGCGACGCCGACCGCATCACGCTCAACGAGACGACCGCGCTCGTGCAGCTCGAAGGCGCCGACGGCGTGACCGTCCACCGCGACCCCTCGTGGGGCCCGACATCGGTCACCTCGGTGTTCTTCAACTTCGCCATCGAGACCTCGAACAACGAAGACGTCGGTAGCGGGCAGCTCGACGGCAACGGCATCCCCAGCGACTTCTTCGCCGACGTCAACGTGCGTCGCGCGTTCGCGCACCTGTTCGACCAGCAGGGCTTCGTCGACCAGATCTACAACGGCGAAGGCCGCGTCCTGACGATGGGTCTGCCCTCCAGCTTCCTGGGCTACAACGAAGACGTCGCCGTGCGCACGCTGGACCTCGAAGCGGCGGAAGACTACTTCCGCGCCGCCTTCGACGGCCAGGTGTGGGAGAACGGCTTCGAGTTCACGGCGCTCTACAACGCCGGTAACACCATCCGCCAGACCGCCCTCGAGATCATGAAGGACAACCTCGAGTTCCTCAACCCGAAGTTCCGCATGAACGTGCGTAGCCTGCCGTGGGCCGACTTCCTCGCCCGCACCGCCGAGAAGCGCGCCCCGATGTTCGCGCTCGGCTGGGGCGCCGACTACGCCGACCCGAGCAACTTCATCAACACGTTCTACGACAACGACGGGTACTACTCGCCGCGCACGTCCATCAACGTGCCGGAGATCCAGGCCCTGATCGACCAGGCCGACGTGATCGCCGACCCGGTCGAGCGCGGCTTCCTGTACCGCGAGATCGGCACGCTGCACTACGACCAGGCGCCGATCATCGCCGTCCCGCAGCAGAGCCCGTTCATGATCACGCGCTCGAACCTGCAGGGCGTGTACTACAACCCGATGCTGTCCGACGAGTTCC
>CAZOTV010000166.1:0-4326 GCA_964582795.1 uncultured bacterium | reverse complement strand
CGCTCCTTCTCGGTCATGCTGGAGATGATCGCCTCGACGCGCGCGATCTCGCGCTCGTCGATGTCGGCGCCCGCCGGCATGAGCTTCCCGGCTCCTGGGATCATCTTGAGGATGTCGCCGAACGAACCCATCTGCTTGATCTTGCGCATCTGCGTGAGCATGTCTTGGAGCGAGAAGTCTCCGAGATTCTTCATCTCGCGCTCGTCCTCGTCGGACTCGAGGGCGCGCGCCTTCTCGATGAGCGTCATCATGTCGCCCATCCCGAGGATCCGGCCTGCCACGCGGTCGGGGTGGAACGGCTCGAGCCCGTCGATCTTCTCCGACATGCCGGCGAAGTAGATCGGCTTGCCGGTGACGTGCTTCGCCGACAGCGCCGCGCCGCCGCGGGCATCGCCGTCGAGCTTCGTCATGATCAGGCCGGTCACGCCGACACGCTCGTCGAACGTGGTGGCGACTGGCAGCGACTGCTGACCGGTCATGGCGTCGACGACGAGGATGCGCTCGGTGGGGTGCAGCAGGCCCTCCAACTCGGACAGCTCGTCCATGAGGGCTTCGTCGATCTGCAGGCGGCCGGCCGTGTCCACGATCACCAGGTCGCGGAAGTCCTTGCGCAGGTGCTCGCGTAAGCGCGCCTCGATCGCTTTCGGCTTCTCGCCGTCGAGTACCTCGAAGACGGGCACGCCGATCTGCTTCCCGAGGGTACGAAGCTGCTCGCGCGCGGCCGGGCGCTGCGTGTCCGCGGCGACCATCAACACGCGGCGGCCCTGGGCCTTGTACTTGTATGCCAGTTTGCCCGCGGTGGTGGTCTTCCCGGCCCCCTGCAGACCCATCAGCAACCACACGTTGCCTTCGGAGCGAAGCGTGGGCTGCACCGCCTTGCCGCCGAGCACCTCGACGAGCTCGTCGTGGACGATCGAGATGACCCGCTGCTCGGGCTGCAGCGACATGAGCACATCGGAGCCGACGGCCTTCTCCTGGACGCGCTTGGTGAACTCCCGGGCGACCTCGAGGTTGACGTCGGCCTCGAGCAACGCCACGCGCACCTCGCGCAGCGCCGCCTTGACGTCCGCCTCGGACAGGCGTCCGCGGCCCCGCAGGCCGTCGAACACGGATTGAAGTCGGTCACCCAGGCTCTGGAACATGATGTCGGGACCCGTTTCCTGGCCGCTCCACGCTTCGAGCGCGCCAACGAACAGGGTAGCGGCTGGCGCGGAACAGGGTCAAGGCGCGCGCCGTGCCTGGGGCGAATGGCCCACGGCGACGGTGGTAGACTGCCGGCATGTCGACCCATCGCCTCCGTCCTGCACGGGGGAAACCGGATACGGTCCGGCGCCTCGCCTGCCTCTTGGTGGTGGCGATCGGGTTCGGCGGTGTCGCCCGGGCCCAACTGCTGGTGGACGTGATGGTCACCACCGCCATCGCCGCGCAGTTCGACAGCGCCGTGCGCTTCCCGTCCGGCAGCTTGCGGGCGATGGGGGCCGGCGCGGACGCCATCCGAGCCCGCGTTCCCGATCAGGCGGCCTGGCAGGACTGGGAAGTCTATGCCGCGCGCGGCATCGCAGCGGCGCTGCAACCGGCGTTCGTGCACCAGATCGCGACGGCGTACGCCGTCGCCGGGTACTTCGAGCAGGAGCGGAGCGAACGTGCGGTGTCGGGGCCGACGGGCGCCGAGACGCACCTGCGGTTGGTCTTCGCCGGCAACGACGGAACGCGCCTGCTCTACCTGATCCGGTCGGGGCAGGAGGTGGTGTGGCTCACCGCGCGGTCCCGATGAACACCGGGTCGCCTTGGTTCGCGCCTCCACTCGTTGCCGTCGCCATGGTGCTCGCGTCGTTCCTGGCGCCGTCCGCTCGCGCGCAAGACGGCGCAGGTCCCGCCTTGGATACCGCCACGCAGTCGTCCACGGAGCCGGTCGAGGCCGGCCAGGCCGCCGCCGCGTCGGCAGCCTACGCCCGGGCCGAGCAAGCGATCTTGCGTGCGCACGAACTTCCGGAGCGCCCGCATCCGGACGTCGCCGCATGGCGCGAAGCGTTGGTGCTGGCCGACGAAGCCGTCCGCGCGGCTCGGCCGCTTGGTGGCGACGCGCTGCTCAGGGCGCTGCGGCAGAGCGCGAGGGCCTACGGCCTCACCGGTTGGTACAGCCGGTCGTACGCGTCGTGGAACGAGTACCTGGATTCCGGCGGCGTTCTCGGGGTCGCGCGCGTGGCCGTGCAGGGGCCCGGCGGCGAGCCGGTCATCCTGCCGAGCGACTCGGACCTCTTCGTGCAGGTCGGCGTGCAGCTCGGCTTCGCGCGGTACCAGGCGGGCGACCTGGAGGGGGCGGTGCCGTACTACCAGCGCGTGCTCGAGGTGCGCCCCGAGGAGCCCGAGTCGTTGCGCTGGCTCGGACGCATCGCGTACGAACTCGGCGACGCGCGGGCGGCGGTGGGGTACTGGGAGCGCTTGGTACGGCAGAACCCTGACGATCGCGCGGCGAACTACTACCTGGAGCGAAGCCAGGAGCGTCTGGCGTACGGCGTGGCGGCGAGCGACGCCTACCAGGCAGGCATCGCGGCGTACGAGGCTGGTGACGTGGAGCGGGCGTTCACGGCGTTCGCCGAGGCGTTCGCGGCGAACCCGGCGTTCGCCGAGGCGGCCGTGTGGGCCGGACGCACCGCGCTCGAGACGGGCCGGCCCGAAGCGGCCGTGCCGTACTGGGAGCGAGCCCTCGAGCTACGACCGGACGACGCCCGAGCGGCGTGGTTCTTGGAAGTCGCCCGCGCCTACCAGAGGTGGGGTGTGGAGGCGGGCCGGGCCTACTACCAGGGCCAGTCCGCCTACGACGCCGGCGACCTCGACGGCGCCGCGGCCGCCTTCGAGGCGGCCATCCTGTCGAACCCAGGCATGGTCGACGCCTGGGTGTGGGCGGCGCGGAGTCATCAGGAAGCAGGTAGGCCGGAGCAAGCGGCGCGTTTCTGGCAGGGGGTGCTGGAGCGTGACCCCGAAGACGAGCGGGCGCGGTGGTTCTTGGCGCTGGCGCTGCAGCAAACGGCGTTCGGCCCGGAAGCGGGAACGGCGTTCATGCAGGGGCTTGCCAGCTACCAGGCGGGCGACGCGTTGGCAGCCGAGGAGGCGTTCCGGGCCGCGGTCGACGCGCAGCCCGAGTTCGCGGCGGCCTGGGGGTACCTCGGGCGCATCGCGTTCCAGGACGGCCGCTACCTCGAGGCGGCCCAGGCGTACGGGCGCGCGGCGGCGCTCGAACCCGACGACGAGGACTACGCCTTCTTCGCAGAGGAGTCGTTGCGCCTCGCCGAGGAAGTACCGATCGAAGCGCCTGCCGAGGAGCAAGCCCCATGAGCCGGCCCCTGCACCCACCGCCAGCGTCGGGGCGCGGCGGCGTCTTCGGCCTGCGTCCCGCACCGGCCCGGGTACCGGCCGGCGGATCCCCGGAGTTCGCCTCACGATCACACGAACGGAGCATGGCATGACGAAGTACGAACGCAAGACGGACGAGCGTGGACAACGCTACCTAGCGACCGACCTGACCGGGTTCGCGCTGACGCGCCTGCCGCTTCTGAACAAGAGCACCGGCTTCACGCCGGACGAGCGGCGCGAACTCGGCCTCGAGGGCCTGCTGCCGCCGCACGTCTCGACGCTCGACGAACAAGTCGTACGCGCCTACGCCAACTTCTCCCACTTCGCCACCGACTTCGACAAGCACGTCTACCTGCGGGTGCTGCAAGACCGCAACGAGGTGCTGTTCTACGCGCTCCTCGAGCAGCACCTCGAGGAGATGATGCCGATCATCTACACGCCGACGGTGGCGGAGGCGGTGCAGAAGTTCAGCCTCATCTACCGCTTCCCGCGCGGGCTGGTGGTGAGCACCGAGAACATCGACCGAGTGGACGAGGTGCTCGCGAACGCGCCCGTACCCGACGTCCGGTTGGTGGTCGCGACCGACTCCGAGGGGATCCTCGGCATCGGCGATCAAGGGTTCGGCGGCATGGCCATCTGCATCGGCAAGTTGTCGCTCTACACGGCCGCCGCCGGCATCGATCCGTCGACGACCCTGCCGGTCGAACTCGACGTCGGAACCAACCGCAAGGACTTGCTGGACGACCCGCTGTACCTGGGCGTGCGCCACGAACGGCTGGTCGGTCAGGCGTACGACGACTTCATCGACAAGTTCGTACGGGCGTTCCGTGAACGCTTCCCGCACGCGGTCCTGCAGTGGGAAGACTTCAGCAAGCAGAAGGCGTTCGACGTCCTGGAGCGGTACCAGGACGTGTTGCCGTCGTTCAACGACGACATCCAGGGCACCGGAGCCGTGGTGCTCGCCGGGTTGCT
>CAZOTV010000165.1:0-4470 GCA_964582795.1 uncultured bacterium | reverse complement strand
ACGGTCGATCCCGCCGACACGAGGACAGCGACCAGCGCCGCGAGCAGGATCGGAATGGGCTGCCCGAGCAGGATCGGAATGGGCGGCCGGCGCCGGGTCGGAACCGCCTGCCCGAGCCGGGTCGGATGGCGCCGGTTCGGCCGGTCAGGCTCGTGACGCCGAACGCAGAAACACACGACCCTCGGATCGTACCTGAGACCGCCCACCATCCAGGTCCGACGGGGCCCTGCGAAGCCAGGAGGAACGATTCGGGACGTCGCGCCAGGCGTCGCCCGGTACGCAGTCGTACGGTTCCCTGCCCGGGAGGGTGTACCGCTTGCTCCCCGCGACCGCGACGGGCGTGCATCGGCCTAGAATGCCGCATGACGGCGTCGTTCGGGCGTGCCGGTCCCGAGCGCGGGCCCGTAAGAACGCGAGTTCGGCGGGTGTCCCACTCCGGCGGATCCCGTCGCGGCATGGTGCGTGGGCCGGGTCTACAGGGTCTGCCGATGGGCCCGGGGTGGTTCGTGTTCGGGCTGGCGCTCCTGATCGGGTGCGGCCCGGCGGTCACGACGACTACGATGCCCGGTGCCGAAGGGATCGATGTCACGGTGGAGGGCGGAAGTCTCTCCGTCGAACCGTCGCTGCCGCCCGACACGGATGCGACCGTCGCGAACGATCACGTCCTCGATCTCCTCACCTTCAACGCAGCGCTCCTGCCCGAGCCCGTCACGTCGACGCGGCAGGCGGCCAGGGCGCGGGCCATGGCGCCACATCTCGTCGGGTACGACGTGCTGGTGTTGCAGGAGCTGTTCGTCGACGCCTGGCGGGAACGGCTCTTGGCGGAACTCGAGAGCGCCTACCCGTATCGGACGGAGGTGGTCGGGAGCGACGGTGCCCGTGGCTTCTGGTTGCGGCAAGACGGCGGCATCGTGATCCTGAGCCGCTGGCCCATCGTGGACCAAGCGCAGGCCCTGTTCGGTGCCGTGTGCAGTGGCACCGATTGCCTGGCCGACAAAGGCGTGGCGTATGCCGCCGTGCGCAAGGGCGCGTTCACCTACCACGTCTTCACCACCCACGCCCAGTCCGAGTACGGCTTCCGTGGCGCGTCCGTGGCGCGCGCCGCACAATTCGCCATGATGCGGGCGTTCGTCGAAGAGAGAAAGATCGCCCCGGGCGAGCCGGTCGTGCTGGCGGGCGACTTCAACGTCGACGCCTGGACCCCCGAACGACAGACCATGTTGACGACGCTGAACGCGGTTTGGCCGCCGGTGGCGGGGAAGCTGCGGAAGACGTGGTCTCCGCAGCAGAATGCCTGGGCGTACGGCGACGCGCACTGGATCGACTACGTGCTGTACAGCGCGGAGCATGGCACGCCGGTGGCGGCCTGGAACCGAGCCGTCGCGCTTCGGGACGGCGCGCTCGACCTATCGGATCACTTCGCCGTCTGGGGCAGGCTCGTGATGCCACGCGACTCGGGGGTCGCGTCGGCCGAATGGGTTCCGCCGCTCCCTTGACGCAGGCGCCTCACGATTGTGACGCGGGTGCATGATGGGGTCCTGGAGGTGGCGCATGGAGAACGCGTGGCGGGACATCGTGGCGTCGGCGCTCGACTGGCGGCAGGCGCACGTCACGTTCGACGAGGTGGTGGCCAACTGGCCGGTCGATCTCCGGGGTGTGCGACCGGACGGCTACCCCCACTCGGGATGGGAACTCTTGGAGCACGTACGACTGACCCAGGCCGACTTGCTCGACTACATGGAGAACGCCGCGTACGCCGCGCCGGCATGGCCGAAGGCGTACTGGCCGCCGACGCAGAGCCCAGCCACGTCGAGCGCTTGGGACGACGCCATCGCGGGGGTCCTGCGCGATCGCGCGGCGCTCCAAGAGATCACGCGCCGACCGACGCTCGACCTCACGCAGCAGATCCCTTGGGCGGAGGGACCGCACACCTACCTCCGCACCATCCTGGTGGCCGTGGATCACGCTGCGTACCACGTCGCGCAGTTGGTGGCGGTGCGGAGGCTGCTGGGCATCTGGCCGGTGCCGTAGGCGCTGCTCTCCTGTCCCGACGCGTGCGTCCCGTCGTCTGGGGCGCCGGCCCCGTGACGACGGGACGCCGATACTCCTAGCTTGGGCCCTGCAGCCGACCTACGGAGGCGGCTGGAAGGAGGGTCCATGAACCACCAGTCGATCGAGAAGGCCGCGCGTACTGCGATCACGGTAGGGGTGCTACTGTTCGCCACTTCCGTGGCGGCCGAATCGCACGAGGCCCACGGGACGCACGACGCGCAGGGCGCCAGGTCGTTGGCGATCACGGGCACCGACTACGCGTTCTCCGGCCCCGAGACCGTTCCCGCGGGGCTGACTCGCCTCACGTTCACGAACGACGGAACGGAGCCCCACCACGTGCAGGTCGCGCGTCTGAACGATGGCGTCACGCCCGAAGACGCGCTGCAGGCGCTGCAGCAAGGCCCCGGCCCGGCCATGGCGTTGCTCGAACTGGTCGGCGGCGTGGGCGTCCTCATGCCGGGCCAGAACCAGACGGTGACCCTGGACTTGCGCCGACCTGGTACCTACATCGAGTTGTGCCTGGTGGAGGACGCGAACGGCGTGCCGCACTTCGCGCTGGGCATGACGCGGTTCTTCGAGGTGACGGAGGCCGACGCCGAGTCGGGCGCCCCAGCAGGCGATGAGACGGCACGCCCCGACATCGAAGCCGACCTGGTCGTCCACATGGTGGACTTCGGCTACGACATCCCGCCGGAGGTGAGGGCCGGTCCCCAGGTGTGGGAGGTCGTCAACGACGGGCCGCAGCCGCACGAACTCGCGCTGATGAGGGTCCTCGATGGGCATGACTTCGACGACGTGATGGCGTACTTTCAGAGCGGCGGCGAGGGCGGCCCGCCTCCGGCGGTCCCGGTGGGCGGCGCGCAGGCGATGGCGATCGGCCAGAGCAACTTCGTCGAGCTCGAGCTCACACCGGGCCAGTACGTAGCTTTGTGCTTCGTGCCCGACCCGGCCACGGGCCAGCCGCACCTAGTTCTCGGCATGATCACATCCTCCGCCGTGAGGGACTGAGTGGGCACGCCCGTGCCGGAACGCGCGGTCACCTTGATCGGGACGGACGGACGTGGCGTCACGAGGGCCGAAGCGGGCCCTCGTGACGCCTGGGACGTGATGACGACGTTGCAGGGAACGCGTGTGACGTGCCTGGAGGTCGACCCGGGCCGCGAACGGGTCCTGTTCGCCGGCACGCATGGGGACGGCGTGCTGCGCTCGGACGACGCGGGCCGCACGTGGCGCCCGTTCGGCATGGCGGGGAGGATCGTGAAGGCGTTGGCGGTGGACCCAGGCACGATCGGCACGATCTACGCCGGCACCAAGCCCGCGAGTGTGTTCGTGACCACGAACGATGGCGAGACGTGGCGCGAACTCGAAGGGTTCGCTAGGGTCAAGCGTTGGTTCTGGATGTCCCCGGCTGAACCTCCCGATCGCCGTCCGTACGTCCAGGGCTTGGGCGTGTCCCCGACCGACCCCGCCGTCATCGTGGCGGGCATCGAGGCCGGGGCGGTGGTGCGTAGTGAGGACGGGGGAACGACTTGGCAAGGCCATTTGCGCGGCGCCGATCGCGACTGCCACTCGCTCACCTTCCACGCCTCGAACGGGAACTGGGTGTACGAGGCCGGTGGAGGGGGTCCCGCCTTCTCTCGTGACGGCGGAAAGACGTGGCGCCACACCGTCGAGGGCTTGCATGGCCGCTACTGCTGGGCGGTGGCGGCCGATCCGGAGCGCCCCGAGGTCTGGTACGTGTCGGCCGCTCCGTTCATGGCGTTCCCCCACGTGACGCGCACACCCGTCGCCCACTACGACGGCATCGCGCACGCAGCCATCTACCGCTCGTCCGGTGGCGCGCCTTGGGAACGGCTTACGGGCGGACTGCCCCAACCCCTCGATCACATGGCGTACGGACTCGCGACGCACCCGGAGTTCCCGGGGCACGTGTATGCGGGCATGGCGAGCGGTGAGGTGTGGCGGTCGTGCGACTACGGCGAGAGCTGGGAGAAGTTGCCGCTTCACATGGGCCGGATCGCGCGCGGTCTGGTGATCCGATGAACCCGGCTAGGGTCACACGTCTCCAGGTGGGCCTTCACATGGAACCGTGCTGAGCTCTGCACGCGACCGCGCCGGGCCGGTCGCGTCACCCCTTGGTCGGCGCGGACGGCTAGAGTAGGTGAGAACCATGCGCCGGAAATCCGACAGCGCTGCCACGGCAAACACCGTCGGAGCTGCCACGCGCCGATCCACCGCTTCAGCCACCGCGGGTTCCGCCACGGCGGGACCGACGGTGCAAGGTGTCCTGCCCGGCGGCACCGTGCCGCTGGATGCCGTGCCGCTGGATGCCGTGCCGCTGGATGCCGTGCCGCTGGATGCAGTGCCGGTGGGTTCGTTGCCGGTGGCTGCGGCGCCGGCGGGTGCGACACCGAACCG
>CAZOTV010000164.1:0-4519 GCA_964582795.1 uncultured bacterium | reverse complement strand
GAACCTACTTTCGGTACTTCGACGGGGGCCAGGCCGCAACCATCGCGGTGGTGCTGATGCTGCTCGGGGCGTTGATCAGCCTTGCCTACATCCGGTTGGTCTACAAGGAGGTCGAGCACTAGTGGCGCCGATGCTCTTCCAACGGAGGTTCGGGTTCTTCAAGATCGTCGCGATCGTCTTCTTCACCGGGTGGTCGATCCTGCCCATCCTCTGGCTTGCGCTCACTTCTCTGAAGCAGCGAAGCGACATCTTCGCCTTTCCACCGAAGTTGCTCTTCGACGTCAATTTCGACGCCTACCAGAAGTTCCTCTCGTTCGGCTCCGCATCCATCCTTCCGTTTCTCAAGAACAGCGTGATCATCGCGCTCTTCGCGACCCTTCTGACAACACTTGCGGGAAGCCTGGCTGCTTATGCCTTCTCGCGGCTGCGCTTCAAGGGGCGCACGACACTGCTGATGAGCGTACTCGCAACCAGACTTCTGCCGCCCATCACCGCCGTGATCCCGTTGTTCCTCTTGATGCGTGACGTTGGACTGCTCGACAAACACCTTGGACTCGTGATCGTCTACGCCGCGATCAACGTTCCGTTCGCCATCTGGATCCTCAAGTCGTTCTTCGACACGATCCCGAAGGAACTCGAGGAGTCGGCGCGCGTCGATGGTTGCACCACCATGGAAGCGTTACGGCACATCACTCTGCCGTTATCACTTCCCGGGCTGGCCGCCACCGCGACCTTCATCTTCATCCTGGCCTGGAACGAGTTCACCTTCGCGTTCATCTTCAGCAGCATCAACGCCAAGACGATGCCCGTGGTGATCGCCGAGACGCTTGGAGAGATGCAGATCCACTGGCAGGACATGAGCGCACTAGCGATGCTCATCGCGCTGCCAGGATTGCTGTTCGCAGGCTTCATGCAGCGGTACCTCGTCACGGGCCTGACTGCGGGCGCCATCAAGTAGCCCGGCGGGTTCTCTATGGCATTAGCGGGAGGAGACGCTGACGACGTCGGAGTCTCCGCCTCGAATCACTCGTGTTCGATGCGCCAACTCAGTGCCGCTCGAACCGAACCCTCTCCATCCGCAAGTCCACAGCCGCGACCTTCCAGCCAGCCCGCAGCCACGACTGCCCGAAGTAGTTCCCCTCCGAGTTCGCCCAGTTCTCGCGGTACTTCCGGCTCGACGTTGAGAGCTCCTTTCCCAGCACCCGCTCGACTTCGCCGAAGCTCATCTCCAGCCGATTGCCCTGCGTGCGGAGAAGGTGTTCGTACAGCGGCGCGTACCGGCCTGTTACCCGACCAACGGCGGGAGCGCTCGCCTCTTGTCCTGCTGGCGCCTCACTCGAGACCCTGGATGCGTCCTCGGCCGACTCGGAAGAACCGAAGAACCTCCCCAGAAGCGCATAGAACTCGCCCAGGCGCTCCCGCGGAACTGACACCGTCACGTCCACCACACGCATCCCCCTCTCACAAGCCCGGCGCGCGGCACTCATCAAGAACCGCTAGCCCGTTGCAATCGCTACGCCACACTTGAAACGAATGTAGCCGAAGCAATCGCTGTCGCCTGCGAGATCGCCAGGTCTGAGACACGTCGTGAGGAGTGACGGAGAGGTACGCGAACCCAAATGCAGCCGCGCGACCTCTTAAGACGCCCGCACCCACTTCTACTCCCCCGGCGCCGCCCCGGCCCGAGCAACCGCCGCCACCACCTCGGTCACGTGCGCCGCGACCTCCTCCAAAGGAGCATCGAACGGGAAGAACCCCGTCGTAACGCGGCCCGTCCTACTCGACTCCACCGAGTCCACCGCGACAAGGAACGGCACACCGCGCTCACGTAGCCAGAGAACGAGGTCGGGCAGCAGCAGCTTCTCGATGCTGCAGCGCCGCTGCCACACCACGACCTCCCAGCCGTCCAGGCTCAAGTAGGCGTCGATGGCTACCTTGGAACCAGACGGGAACTCCACGTCGTGCACCAGGTCATCCAGGAGGTTGCGCTCCTCCCGGTAGAACCACTTGTGCACCTTCTGCGGAAGCCCGTCGGGTAAGTCCTCCGTGACGATCTCGCCGGTGCGTTCCACGATGCCACGGAGTTCCTTCGAGACTTCACGGACGGCATGCAAGAATTTGACGACGTCGTCCTTCTTCTCAGTGAACAGGTCGAGCACGGCTGGGTTCATGCGGTTCCCCTTACGCAAGTTCTCCATCGTCTTGACGAAATCGAGAGCGAACGTCAGATACTGTCCAGGCGCCTCGGCAGCGTGCATGCCCAGGTTCTGACGCACTCGCCTCATCAACTGCTCGTACGTCACCACCGCGACGTCTGGCGGCAACGTGCCGATCGGCGGCTCGCGAAGACAGAGAAGCATCAGCACCGCCTCGCGATCCCCGGCTTCCTTCCGAAGATGCGCACGGTACTCTTCCAGCGGGTTGTATACGGAGGCGAAGACCTTGTTCTCGACGCCGATCACGTGGGACTCGCAATCGATGACCAGATCGATGCGCTTGCCGTTCTCGGTGCCAGCCTCACGCGTCACTCCCTGGAAGGACAATCGCTCCAACGCGAGCGGCGCAAGAAGGGCGTCCAGGAACAGCGTGCTCAGCCCATGTTCCTCGGTGGGATCGAGGAAGAACTCGAGGATGTTGCTTGCGACGTTCTCGAAGTGCGGGTAGCCCGCTGTCTCGAGGAACGTCGCGGGAGACGAGCTGGGGCCACGGATACGACCGAAGTCCTCCAGGAGTTTCTCAAGGCGAGAAGATGTGTTCACGACGCTTGGTTCCATCGGTACCTCCGGGACGAAGCGTCCATAACACACGTGTGAGGAGAAGCGCTGATAGTACAGGGGTGCAATCGAGTGATAACCACGCGGCTGTAGGTGCGTGTGGCTGGGCGCGCACCCGGTACGGATCCGGAATGCGCGGTACCTGCTTCCTGCGCGCATCGGGATGTCGACCCCGCGCACGGCACCAAGCGGCAACGACACCCTCGCCAGTGAGCAAGTGCCGTGCAGAGTTGGCGCGTTGCCAACAAGCCCCCCAGCGGACTCTCGCGCACTGCTCGTGCGGAGGCGCACACGCGGCGGCGGGGATGAAGGTGCGAACCAAGCTCCATGTGGACCAGTCTCGCTGGGCCGGTTGGCTGAGCGCCGTGCACATGAAGGGCGCTCTCTCATGACCTAGGCTGAACGCGTGAAGGACCTGTCCGAACACATGATCGTCGCCTCGATCTCAACAGACGATGCAATCGAGAGCGCGAGAGCACTCGTCGCGCTGGCTGACCTCGCGACTGACGACACTCAGAAGTCGTCTGCGGCTGCCAGTGCCGTAGTGGCAGTGATCGCCCACGTGGCGCGCGTCACGGAGATGGCGTTGATCGTGTCTGCCGCCAACAAGGAGGCAGCTGATGGTGTGATGCCCGCACTTGGCCGTGCGGAGAGAAGCCTACCCGTTAGCCTCCGCGCTCGCATGCGGCAGCTCGTCATCGAGACGTTCGGTCCTGGCGTGGAACTGGATGAAGCGAAGCCGAAGACTCGGCTCCTGGTTGAAGCGATCAAGTACCGCAACAAGCTCATTCACCACCCTGGCACGTTTCGGATCGGTAGCTTGAAGGACTTCGATACCGATCTGAGCGGAGATCACGTCGAGCTACGGATCCCGCTCCCCGGCAAGGACTGGCGGGCGGCCACGCACGCGTACGCGCGCTCGGTCGTGGAGGCCGTCGAAGGGTACGTAGAAGTGGTCTTGCATGAGGAATCCGCAAGCAGCCCGCTATCCAGTCAATACGTCGCTGAGAAGGCGCAACGTTCAGATCGCCGACTCTCAGGACGGGATGGTGCATCGCCTCGTCACTAGGAGCGTGCGGCGTCTCGTCTTCGGCCTTACCGCCAGCGCCGTGTTTGGCTGCTGCGGCTGGCCACTGATGTGCCTCACTCTCATGGCACGCGTCGCTGCTCCACTAGGCTCCGGCCCCTCTGGTGTCGTCGCGGGATGGGGCGTCCGGTGGAACGCATGACACGCCAATCGCGCCCATCTTCACGAGGCAAGGTCGGTCCCTTCGGAGATGGGCACCGAGGAGCAGCGGCACGGCCACCCCAAACAAGAGCCCCCCGACGTTCCCGCCGGGAGGCGCTCTCAGCAAACTAGCGGGAACCTACCCCAACACCGCCACAACCTTCGACACCACGATCGCCCCGAACGCGAACATCAGAGGTAGCGATGCGCCGAGGTTCAGCGGGCCCTCTCTGCCTCCGCGTCCGCCCCCCACCCCTCTCGGATCTCCGTACTACTCACATCCCGCCGGAACACCTCCTCCGGCAACCCCTCGAACACCCTACCCACCACCGCCTTCGCTGCCCCCGGCACCTGCACGTCTTCCAGCGTTCGAAACACCCCACTGCGCCCTTCCCGCCCGGCCACCAAGAAGCGGCAGCCATGCGCCTCGATCTCTTCCAACGCCGCCACCAACCGCTCGAACGAACCGTCGTAGAACCGCGGCTCGAGGATGCGCTCGGCCGTGTCCACCCCCACC
>CAZOTV010000163.1:3471-4609 GCA_964582795.1 uncultured bacterium | reverse complement strand
GGCGTCGCCGTCGTGTCGATGCCGAGTTGGTTCAAGCTCACGCCGATGGGGTCGTCCGGGTCTACGACGGGCACGCCGGCAACGCCGGCACGCACCGGGTCGGACGGCTCCGAGAGCGCCCGCCCGCCCGGGCCGACGGCCGCGACCTTGTAGGTGTACGGCACGTCGCTGCTGACGTCGGCGTCGAGATACGTGTCGCTGTCCGTTGGCACCGACGCGACCTGGGCGTAGTCACCGCCCGTCGAGCGCAGGACCGCGAAGCCGGTCTCGTCGACGCTGTTGTCGGTCCAGGCCACGGTGATGGTGCCCGGGCCCGAGGTGGCGATCACGTTGGACGGAGCGAGCGGGATGATGCCACTGCCGCAACCGCCCAGGACGAGCGACGCCAGGAGTGCGCCGACGGCACCCGCCCCCCGTGCCTTGCGTCGAGCGATGCCTTGCGACGTGGTTCGGCGCGCCATGGCACTACCTCCGAGTTGGCCAAGGCCGCTCCGCCGAAATGGAAGCCGATCGAAGCGGATCGAGCAGGGCCCTTCGTCCGGTTGTCGTTCGATGCACCATACGCCGGGTCGGTGGCCACGGCTGTGAAGCGTGCCTGCGATGGCGACGGCACGTCTACGTTCATGCACGCGGCTGCGGCGCGTCTCCGTTCATGCACGCAGCTACGGCGCGGCGGCACGCGCGTTGCGACCGTTCCGTGCTTGGCATCAGTGACGGCATCAGGCAGTTCATACCCCCACCCATACTTCGGTACCTTCCCCGCCATACCTCGGCTCGCCTACCTTCGGGACCGTGCGCCGCGAGAGCTACGAACGCGGCGACTCCCGCAAGGAGCTAGTGAGATGTCGACGCGATCCCATCACCAAGACGACCGAGCAGCTTCGCGCCTGTACCGCATCCGCGTCGCCGGTCACCTCGGTTCGCGCTTCCGCAGCCGCTTCGAAGGCATGACGATCACCCACGAGGACGACGGCACCACCCTGCTGACGGGAACGATCGTCGATCAGGCCGCCCTGCACGGGCTGCTGCGCAAGGTGCGCGACCTGGGACTGACGCTGATCTCCGTCGTTCGAACCGGATCCGAGGCGCCGCAGTCGGATGCGCCCCAGGAGCCCGAACGACCACCCTGAGCGCGACC
>CAZOTV010000163.1:0-3371 GCA_964582795.1 uncultured bacterium | reverse complement strand
ACCCAGTCACCACGACCGAACCGACAAGAGCCACCACCGCAACGCCCGAAGGAGGCAACACCCATGCAACCCACGAACCGCACCGCACGCATCGCAGGCATCCTGTACGTGATCATCATCGTCTCCGGCATCTTCGCGCAGTTCTTCGTTCGCTCGAGCCTGATCGTTCCGGGGGACGCGGCGCAGACCGCATCTGCCGTGATGGGCTCCGAGTCCCTCTTCCGCCTCGGCATCGCCGCGGACATGCTGATGATCTTCGCCGACATCGGCATCGCCCTCGCGTTCTTCGTGCTCCTCGAGCCGGTCAGTCGGGCGCTCTCGCTCTTGGCGGCGTTCTTCCGCCTGGTGCAAGCCACCATCCTCGGCTTCAACCTGTTGAACCTCTTCTTCGGTCTGCAACTGCTGCGGGGCGGCACCGGTCCACTGGCGGCGGTGTCCGAGGGCGAGCGGCAGTCGTTGGCGCTGATGTTCTTCGACATGCACGGAACCGGCTACGCCGTCGGCCTGGCCTTCTTCGGCTTGAGCCTGATCGTGCTCGGCTACCTCGTCATGAAGAGTGGGTACCTGCCCAAGGTCCTCGGCGTGCTGTTGATCGTCGCCGCCGGCGGGTACCTCACGGATACCTTCGCTCGCATCCTGCTGACGGACTATGCCGCCTACCAGGCGATCTTCGACACGGTCGTGTTCGGTCCTGCCGTGCTGGCCGAAGTCGCCTTCGCCCTGTGGCTGCTCTTCCGAGGGGTGCGCGCCCGCAACGTCGTCAGGTCCGTCCCGGCGACCGCCTGAAGACGAGGTCTCGACCCGGCGGTGACACCGCCGAACCACGCCTCGACGCGTCACCGCGCGCGTCGAGGCGTCCTAGGAAGGACCACCATGACGATGAACGCGCTCTTCGCGGACCGCTACGGAAGCGTGGACGTACTGACGCTGCGGGACCTCGAGGTTCCCGTGCCCGCCCCCGACGAGATCCTCGTGCAGGTTCACGCAGCCGCCGTCAACCCCGCCGACCTGCACCTGCTCGCCGGCCAGCCATTCTTCCTTCGCTTCATGGGCGCCGGACTGCTCCGTCCCCGGAACCGCGTGCCGGGCACGGACGTGGCCGGCCGCGTCCAGGCCATCGGATCCAACGTGCGACGGTTCCGCGTCGGTGACGCGGTGTTCGCCAACCTCTCGGATCATGGGGCAGGCGGCTTCGCAGAACTCGTCCGCGCTCCGGAGCGGGCGTGGGTGAAGATGCCGGCCGGGTCGACGTTCGCACAGGCGGCGGCCACGCCGATGGCGGCCGTCACGGCTCTGCAAGGATTGCGGGACGAAGGAAACGTCGGCGCCGGGCAGAGGGTCCTGATCCACGGCGCGTCCGGCGGTGTCGGCACGTTCGCGGTGCAGATCGCCAGGGCGCTCGGCGCCGACGTCACCGCTGTGACCAGCACGAGGAACCTCGACCTGGTGCGCTCGCTCGGGGCGGAGCGCGTCATCGACTACACGCGCGACGACTTCGCGACGCAAGGCGAGCGCTACGACCTCGTGTTCGACACCGTCGCGACTCGGACCGTGGCCGAGTACCGTCGCGTCCTCATGCCCGGCGGGAGGTTCGTGACGACCGGCTTCCTGCCGGCCCTGGCGCTGCCTGCCCGGTGGCGCGAGCGGCCGGGCGAACCCCGCATGCGCAACTTCCTGTCCAAGGCGAGCACGGACGACCTGGCGGCGGTGGCGGCGATGCTCGAAGCGGGTGACGTCACGCCAGTGATCGACCGTAGCTACCCCCTCGAACGCGCCGCCGACGCACTGCGGTACGTGGCCGAGCGTCGGGCACGAGGGAAGGTCGTGATCGTGCCGTAGCGCGTCGGGGGCTCGGGTCCACTCGGGTCGTGAGGCGTGGGTCGGAGGGCTTGGGTCCGGGGGCTTGGGCCAGGGGGCTTGGGCCAGGGGGCTTGGGCCCGGGGGCTTGGGTCCGGCCGCTTGGGCCCGTGGGGCTTGGGTCCGGCCGCTTGGCCCGGGAACCCTGACGGTCGCAGGTCCCGCGGCTGATTCGTTTGCCCCGGTCTGTATACTCATGCGACCGATCCGATGCTTCGCACCGTCCTTGCCACCAAACTTCACGTGCCGTCCCCCAGGCCCGGCGTGGTGGCGCGCCCACGCCTGCTCGCGCGGCTAGACGCCGGCGCGCGCAAGAAGCTCACCCTGATCTCGGCCCCCGCCGGTTTCGGGAAGACCACCCTGGTCAGCGAGTGGATCGCCGAGCGTGCGCGTGGCAGTGGAAGCGACCCGGGCGGAAGCGAGCCGGATGGCGATGACACGCGTGGTGGCCGGGCGGTGGCCTGGCTCTCCTTGGACGCGCGTGACAACGACGTCGGACGCTTCCTGACGTACCTCGTCGCCGCGCTACGGTCGGTGGCTCCCGAGGTCGGGACGGGCGCGGAAGACGCCCTGCGGGCGGCGCAAGCACCGGCGGCGGAGCCGCTTCTCACTTCGCTCTTGAACGACGTCGCCGAGCTCGAGGGCGAGGTCGTTCTCGTGCTCGACGACTACCACGCCATCGAAACCGAGGCCGTGGACGACGCGGTCGCCTTCCTGATCGAGCACCTGCCGGGTCAGATGCATCTGTTGGTCACGACGCGTGAAGACCCGGACCTCCCCCTCGCGCGCATGCGCGTACGCGATCACATGGTCGAGATCCGCGCCTCCGACCTGCGCTTCACGGCGGAGGAGTCGGCCGCGTTCTTGAACGAGGTGATGGACCTCGGACTCTCGGCGGACGACGTCGCGGCGCTGGATACGCGCACGGAAGGGTGGATCGCCGGGCTCCAGTTGGCCGCGCTGTCGATGCAAGGACGTGACGACGCCTCCTCGTTCATCCGCGCCTTCGCAGGCGACCATCGCTACGTCGTCGACTACCTGGTGGAGGAGGTGCTCGCTCGGCAGCCCGAGCGGGTGCGCAGCTTCCTGCTCCGCACGTCCGTGCTCGAACGGCTGTGCGGCTCCCTGTGCGACGCCGTCACCGGCCAGGAAGGCGGCGGCGCGCTGCTGGAGACGCTCGAGCGCGGCAACCTGTTCCTGATCCCGCTCGACGATCGCCGCCGGTGGTTCCGCTACCATCATCTCTTCGCTGACGTGCTGCGCGCTCACCTCGCCGACGAGAGCCCCGAACTGGTGCCTCTTCTGCATGCGCGCGCGAGCGTTTGGTACGAAGCCGACGGCGCGCTCGACGACGCCGTGCGGCATGCGCTGGCTGGTGAAGACTTCGGGCGCGCGGCGGACTTCGTCGAGAAGCTCGGCCCGGAGTTGCGGGGGAGCTACAGGAACGCCACGTTGCTGGCATGGCTCCGGGCGATCCCGGACCGCGTGCTGCGTACCCGCCCCGTGCTGAGCGT
>CAZOTV010000162.1:0-4626 GCA_964582795.1 uncultured bacterium | reverse complement strand
CTCGCCGGCGAGGAGCGCGCGCGGGCGTGCCTGGACGCGCTCGAACTGCTGTCGCGCGTGGCCAACCTGGGCGAGAGCCGCACCTTGGCCATCCACCCATGGACCACCACGCATGCCGGCCTGTCGGAAGAGTCGCGCCGGGCGGCAGGCGTGACGCCGGGCCTCGTCCGCGTGAGTGTCGGCCTAGAGGCAGTCGAGGCCATCCAGTCGGACCTGGCGCAAGGGTTGGCGGCCGCGGCGCGCGTGTGAGGACGGCGCCGGATCCTCCGGCACAGCGGCGGAGCTGGCGTGGTCGTCGGCAAGCGCTCTACGCTCTCGCTCCGGCGCACCCGATCATGGTCTGAGCGCCTTGACGAACGCATCGTTCCTGCCGGATGACGAGCCCTCGAGGTCACCAAGCGTACGCCCGGCGACGTACACGGCGTCAGGCCCAACCGTGATGCCGAGGGCGACGTCGTTGTCATCCGTGCCGAACTGGCGACTCCAGCGGTGACCTCCGTTGCTGTCGTAGGAGCGCACGATCGCGTCCAGATACCCTAACTCGTTGGTTCCTTCGAGCTCACCTTCGGAGCCACCCGCGACGTACAGCCTTCCACGTGTGTCGATGGCAATCCCATAGACGATGTCTTCGTGCTTCGTCCCGAACTGCCGTGTCCAGCGATGGTTGCCACGATCATCGTAAGCGCGGACGAAGCCATCGAGGTAGCCTGCGTTGCTGCCCTCGAGTGCCCCAAACGTGTAACCAGCGACATACACATCGCCGTCCTCGTTGGAGACGATCCCGCGCGCCCGGTCGGAGCCGCTCGTGCCGAACTGGCGTGTCCAGCGTAGGGCACCATTCATGTCATACGAGCGGGCGAAGACGTCCCAGACTCCGGCACTGGTGGTCTCGAGGCTGCCGAACGTGTATCCCGCGACAGTGACGTTGCCCTCTCCGTCGGCCGCAACACCGTAGGCGAAGTCGACCTCGCTCGTACCGAACTGACGCGTCCATCGTTCTGCGCCTTCGCTGTCGAACGCGCGAACGAAGGCGTCCGTGCCACCGGCGCTGAAGCCTTCCAGGTTGCCGTCCGTATGACCGACCACGTAGACGTTCCCAGCGACATCGGCCACGACGTCGGTGACGGTGTCGTCGACGGCGGTCAAGCCGAGACCGCGGAACCAGCGCGAGGTGCCATCGCTGTCCAACGACCGGATGAACCCGTCGGTGTTGGGTGTCTCGGACACCCCCATGCGTCCAGGCCGCGTACCAACGACATAGACGTTGCCGGCGGCATCGGCGGCGATGCCAGTGGCCTCGTCGTCACCACGCGTATCCGACTGCCAGGTCCACCGGTGGTTCCCACTTGCATCGAAGGCCCGGACGAAGGCGTCGGTGCCTATCGAACTGACGACCCCGAGATCACCGCCCGTACGGCCTGCGACGTAGATGTCGCCGTTCGCGGCGGCCGCTATGCCCGTTGCGCGATCCTGTTCGACGGTTCCGAACTGGCGGGTCCAGACGTGGGAGCCTGGCTCGTACACCGTGACGACGATGCTGTCGTCCTTCGAAGGGTCGGCGATGCTCGCAGCGGTGATGGTCGTCGTTCCCACCGCGACTGCATCGAGGACCCCGGCAACGTCGACCATCGCCACGGTGGTGTCGCCGCTGAGCCACGTGACGCTGTCGTCGATGACGCCGTCGGTCTCCACGTCGGCCTGAAGCGTGATCCTCGTGCCCCTGCCGAGCGTCCTGTCTCCTCCGATGATGGCGACGCTGACGGCGTCGCCAGAGCCGACCGATACCGTGATGGTGTCGCTCTTGTCCGCATCCGCCGAACTCGTGGCTGTGATCCTCGCGGCACCGACGGCGAGCGTGCCGACGACTCCCTGGTCGTCGACGACCGCTACGCTCTCGTCGCTGCTCGTCCAAGTCACCTCGGTGCTGCCGCCAGCGGCCTCGACCGTAGCTGTGAGCGCCACACTCTCGCCGAGTTCGACGGTCCGATCGCCGCCGTCGATGGTCACGCTCGTTACCCCAGGCGTCGCAGGGGCCGCACACGAGACGAGGGCGATGAGAGACAGGTAAGCGACAATGCGCCCGAGCTTCCGGGTCATGGTCCACCTCCAGACGGTGGTAGGCGTCCGCGTGGGTCGAATCTGCAGCGAAACGACAGTCGGTTGTGGTTGGTGCAAGCATAGACGATTCGCCAGTCCAAACGGCCACGGTTCTGAACTGCCAGTTGGTGCGACGAACCCGCATCGCCAACCAAGCTGCTATCTGTCGCATCCCCTAGTGATGCACGTACTCGGTGCACCCGGGGTGGCCCCGTCCGGTACACTCCCCCCATGTGCCGGAACATCCAGCAACTCCGAGGCGCCGAGCCGCCTGCAACCGACGACGAGATCCGTGATGCCGCCCTGCAGTTCGTGCGCAAGATCAGCGGCTACCGAACGCCGTCGGCCGCCAACTCGCACGTGTTCGACGCCGCGGTCGACGACGTCGCGGCCGCGGTTCGGCGTCTTCTTGACGGTCTCACGCCTGGGAATGCGTCGAAGGCGGTCGTCCCGCTCCAGCGACGGCGCGCGGCCGGCACGGCCGGTGACCATGCTTGAGAGCCGACCCCCGGGCGTTTCGGGGGTGTAATGCGGCTCCTGAGCCCGGGGAGCGATCGGGCTGCAGGCCAGCCCTGCGGCCGGCGTGCGTCCCATAGTCCACCCAGCGGCATCGCCGCCCTCGGTCTACCGCCCGTCCCAGATCAACGCGACGTCTTCTCCCTCCCACAGCCACAGCCGCGGCCGAATCGGACTGCCGGGGTCGAGACTGGACGCCAGTAGGAACACCCGCCCATCACTGGCCGCAACCGCGTGCGGCAAGAACGGCGGTTCGACGACGTGGATGGAGCTCCGCTCGCCACCTTGGATCACGTCGAAGCGGCGCTGCCCCCAGTAGGCGAGCACCAAGCTCGAGCCGTCGTATGCCGCATCGAAGACCCGGTTGCCCATGAGCGGCAGCGGCATGGTCGGCTCCTCGAACAGGGCCGTCCAATGCTCGATCGGTTCACCATCTAGCGACACGAGCCAGGCTTGCTCTTCGGAGCGAACGAGCAATCGATCGGGCGGCACGAACTCGACCTCGGCGACCGCCCGGGCATCCCCACTCGGCCACCGTCCCCACGCGACGGGATCACCTCCCAGTCGCATGGTGTAGAGGTGCGGATACCTGGCGAACAAGAACTCCTCGTTCGGTAGTCGCGTGAATCCTGCCTCGCCGAACCGGTGATCGTCCTCCATCCAACCGGACAGCACGCGTGGCTCCTCGAGCGGCACGGCCTCCAGGACCCGGAACCGGTGTCCGTCGATCGACGCGTCGAAGTAGCGCTCGACCAGGAGGACTTCCTCGCCGCCGGTCGGGGCGATCATCCAGTCACTGGCGGCATGTTCGGAGGTCAACCAGATGCGCGCACCCTCCTGGTCGTCCCACACCATCACGCACGCGCGGTGCTCGGTACTGTCGACCGGGCAGACGTACGACCACAAGAGGAAGTCCCCCGCGGTGATCATCGTGCCGGTCGGATGGGCGCGTGCCAGCGGAGCGAGCAGAGCAACGCACCCCACCATGCAAGCCGTCAAGTACCGAAGGTACCGTCCAACGGTTGCCTGCGGTCGCGCCGCACGCGTGCCGTCGCCAGACGCGATTCGGACGGACGCATCGTTCATGCGGGGATGGTACCCCGTGGTGTATCCAGTGCCTTGGACTGGATTGCCGAGGCCGATCGACGGACCCACCGGGGCTCGTGGGGCGTCGCCCCCGGTCGAACTCCGGCTAGCATGAGCCACGTCCCACGTGTGAAAGGACCTACATGCCCAACCTGATCGTCACCGAGTTCCTCACCCTCGACGGCGTGATGGAAGACCCCACCCCGTGGCAGCAGGGCTACGCGAGCCCGGAGATCGGAACCTTCAAGCGCGAGGAGCTGTTCGAGACCGACGCGCTCCTGCTCGGCCGTGTGACCTACGAGGAGTTTGCCGGCTACTGGCCGACCGCGACCAGCACCGGAGCCTTCGGGGAGCGCATGAACCGCCTGCCCAAGTTCGTCGCCACCACCACCCTCACGAACCTCGACTGGAACGCCACGGCGCTCGAAGGAGACGTCATCGAGGCGGTGCGGTCGCTGAAACGGCAGGAGCGCGGGAACATCCTCACCTACGGCAGCGGCACCTTCGTGCAGACGCTCCTGCGGCACGACCTGGTGGACGAACTTCGCCTGATGGTCTACCCGCTCATCCTCGGCTCGGGGAAGCGCCTCTTCACCGGCGGGTACCGTTTGCCGCTCGAGCTTGCCGCTTCACGCAACCTCGGCGCCGGGGTGATGTCGTTGACCTACGTATCTCCCACGGCAGGGCAGGCTTGATCGGCGCCGGCGTGTCGTGCTGACGTACGAACCTCCCACGGCGGGCCGCACTTGGTCGGTGCAGGGTGATGGTCTTGACCTACGAATCTCCTACGGCAGATCGATCCTTATCGCCGCCGAGGACCTCGCCGTCACGGCGTGAACAGTCGCCAGTTCCCCTCGGACACGACGTCACTGGCACCGTCGGCCACCCGGATGGCGGTCTCGTCGTCGATCGCGTACCCCGGCACCG
>CAZOTV010000161.1:2156-4644 GCA_964582795.1 uncultured bacterium | reverse complement strand
GTCCACTCACCGCGGTGGAAGATGCCGGCGGCCAACGCCGCATCGGCCTCCCCGAACAGCAGCACGTCGCGCATGTGCTCACCGGAACCGGCCCCTCCCGACGCCACGACCGGCACGTCGACCGCGCGCGCCAACGCGCGCGTCGCCTCGATGTCGTACCCGGTGTTCATCCCGTCGGCATCGATGCTGTTCAGCACGATCTCGCCGGCGCCCAGCGCCTGCCCGCGTTCGGCCCAGGCGATCGCGTCGAGACCGGTGGCCTTCCGCCCACCAGCGACGTAGACCTCCCAGCCGTTCCCCTCCGGGCGCCTGCGCGCGTCGATCGACAACACCACGGCCTGCGAGCCGAAGTGATCGGACGCCTCGCGCAACAACTCGGGCCGCGCCACGGCGCCGGAGTTGATCGAGACCTTGTCGGCGCCCGCCAGCGTCAGAGCGCGCACGTCGGCCAGCGTTCGCACGCCACCGCCGATCGTGAGCGGCATGAAGCAGCGCTCCGCCACGCGCGTCGCGACGTCGAGGATGGCGCCCCGCCCTTCGGCGGTGGCCGTGATGTCGTAGAGCACCAACTCGTCCGCGCCCTGCTCGTCGTACCGCATGGCCAACGCGACGGGGTCCCCGACGTCGGTCAGTTCGCCATGTTCGGCGCGCCCGAACTGCTGCCCGCGCGTCACGCGGCCGGCGTGCACGTCCAGACATGGGATGATCCTGCGGGCCAACACGCCGGCCAGGATACCGCTCGGGCGGGGAGCAATGCGGCACGAACGCACCGGGACGCCGGCACCGCGGGCGCCACGCTGCTCACCGACTCAGCAGCGAGAGGACCTCGACGTGATGCGTCTGTGGGTAGAAGTCGAACGGTTCGAAGCGTTCCAGGCGGAGGCCCTGGCGGGCGAAGTCGGCGACGTCCCGCGCCCACGTCGCGACGTCACACGAGACGTACACCAACCGCGGCACACGTGAGCGAACGATGGCCGCGCGCAGCTCGGCCGAGAGGCCGGCGCGCGGAGGGTCCACCACCACGAGCTCGACGTCGTCCGGGATCGTCACGCTGCGCGCGTCCGCGCGCTCCAGCCGAACGTTCGTGATGCCGAGGCGCTCGGCGTCTCGGCTTCCACGTGCGATGGCCGAGCGATCGAGCTCGAGCGCGGTCACCTGGGAGAACCGGTCGGCCAAGTGCAAGGCGATGGCGCCGCTGCCGGCGTAGAGCTCCCATGCCGACGCACCACGCCCCGCCCACGCCACGAGCTCGCGGTACAGAACGGCTGCGGCAGCCGGGTTGGGCTGCGCGAACGAGGTCGCCCCGACGCTGAGCTCGAGCTCGCCGTAGCGCTGCAAGATCGTGCGTGCACCGGCAAGCCGCTCCACTCCGCTTCGGAACCGACCACGCGGGTCATGCGGCGACAGCGCGACACCCCGCACATCCGCATCCACCAACGCATGCGCCAGCGGCAGCAACTTCCGCGCCGGAGACTTGGACACCAACGCGAACAACGCGTCACCGTCGTCGTTCGCGCGGATCGCTAGTTCGTGGATACCGGCCGCCCGATGGACGCCAAGCTCGAGCGCCAGGGCCCACGCCTGGTTCACGGGCCTCGACGCCACCGGGTCTTCCCCGAGCACCACGACCTCACCCGTCCGCGGCCGGCGGTAGCCGAGCCCGGCAGGGACGCATGCGGGTTGGACGGCACTGCGATACCCCCAGGGGCTCGGGGCGGCGCGCACGGGCGGCACCGCCGGCATGGGAGCCTCGGAATCCGGTCCGAACGCCCGCCGCAACGCGTCTTCCAGCACCTCGCGCTTGAGCCGCAGCTGCCGCGGGTACGCCACGTGGGCGTAATCCAGCCCCGGGTGCGCCGGCGCAGGCACGCGGTCCGGGCTCGGTTCCAGGGCTTCCAGTACCTGGCCTTCGAGCACGCCCCGGCGCTGCGTCACGGAGGCGCGCACCCGCTCGCCGGGGATGGCGCCGCGCAACATGGCGATGCGTCCGTCGCCAAGCCTCGCCAACGCCACGCCGCCGTGCACCATGCGTTCGGCGATCGTCTCCACGACGCGCTCCTCACCAGCGCGCTCTTTCCGCGACGTCGAAGCCGGCTCGCCGCGGCGTCTGGTCTTCCCTCGTGGCGGGTGGCCCCTCGTCATCGCGGCAGTCTACCCGTCAGGACCGTCCGAACCACGTCCGGGGGGCGCCAAGGGCCCCTGCTATACTGCGGCCATGAAGCGATCCCTGCAGGAAGTCGTGGAGCTGGTCGTCTTCGGGCTGATCGCTCTGCTCATCGGCACGGGACTGTTGTGGCTAGCAGGTTGGATCTTGTCGCTCGGCGGCATCGTGTTGAAGGCGATCGCCGGCTTGTTGTGGCTGCTGCTGCGCTTCGTCGTGCCCGTCGCCATCGTCGCGGGTCTGGTCTACTTCCTCGTCAAGATGCTGCAGGACCGCGGGGAGGGAACGCGTCCGGCCGCCGGGACGAGCGCCGGCTCAGGCGCTGGC
>CAZOTV010000161.1:0-2056 GCA_964582795.1 uncultured bacterium | reverse complement strand
CCGTGGCTTCCAAGAAGGCCGCCCCGTCCGCAAGTCCAACCGCCGATGCGCCCGAGGCAGCGTCTTCGGAAGACCCCGACCGCCCCGGGGCATCGGAAGCGTCGAGCGAGGGCGAAGAACCCGACGCGAGGACGCCGGAAGACGATCAGGACACCGACGACGACCGACGCGCCTGAGAGGCGAGGACGATGCGCCGGCTGATGCTGGTGGTCTTCTTCGCGACGCAGTTGCTGGTGCTGGGCAGCGCGATCGGCAACTCGGGGTCGAACGAGGCGGACGCGTCGGACGCGGATCCGTCCATCGCGAGTACCAGCGCAACGCCGATAAACGTCCTTCGCGTGGGCGCGGACCTGTTCGCCTGGAACTGCGCCGTCTGTCACGGCGCGACAGGAGGGGGGATCGCCGAAGCGAGGCTCGCGTTCCCGCCCGATCACCGACACTGCACGCGCTGCCACAAGCCCAACAACCAGGTCGTGATGCCGCTGTCACAGATGACGGACGACCACGACATGTTCTCGATCGGAGAACCGCCGCGCCTGCGCGGCGAGGGGATGTCCGCCACCGCGCCGGCACAGGCGCTGTTCGGGTACGTGCGCGCCACCATGCCGCGCTACGAGCCGGGCCGGTTGAGCGACGCGGAGTACTGGATGATCGTCGCGTTCCTGGCCGATCTGAACCAACGAAACGACGCCACGGACGAAGCGGTTGCCGCGGCCATGGCGTCGCAGGACTGAGGCGTCAGGAGCGCGTCGGGTCGATCACTCGCTGCGCGGGTCGATCACTCGCTGCGCGGGTCGAGCACGTTCACTCGCTGCGCGGGTCGAGCACGTCGCGGAACGCGTCACCGAGCAAGTTCCACCCGAGCACGAACACCAGGATGATCAAGCCGGGCCAGAACGACACGTACCAGTACGCCAACGGTTGGCCTGGCGGACCGAGGATCCAATCGCGCGCGAACGAGATCATCTGGCCCCAGTCGGCGAAGCCGACGTCGGCGCCGAGGCCCAAGAACGACAGCGCGGCCGCCGTGAGCACGATGGAACCGATGTCGAGGCTCGCGATGATGATCAGCGGGCCGATCGCGTTCGGAAGCACATGTCGGAAGACCACGCCGGGCCAACGCCTACCAAGCGCCTGCGCCGCGGTGACGTAGTCTTCTTCCTTGACGTGGAGCACCTCACCCCGCATCAACCGCGCGTAGTTGGGCCACGCCGTGACCGCGATGGCGAGCATGATGTTCTCGATCGACTTGCCGAGCACCATCACCACCACGAGCGCTACCACGAGGCTGGGCAGCGAGATGACGACATCGGTGAAGCGCATCACGATGTTGTCGAACCAGCCCCCCAGGTACCCCGAGAGGCTGCCGACGATCAAACCTGCCGCGAGGCTGATGCCGACCACGATGAGGCCGACCTTGAACGCCGTGCGGGTACCCCACAGAAGACCGTAGTAGATGTCGTAACCGCCGCTGGTGGTGCCGAGCAGCGTGCCGCTCTCGGCGGCGGTGCGCGGCACGATCCCGAACCCTTCGCGCGGGATGGTGAAGCACGCTTCGGGCGGCGCGAAGATCACGTGCCAGAACGCCTGCTTGAGGGGGTTGCGGTAGTCGTACTGGGTAGAGGCGGAGAGGCCGAGGTCGCGTAGGCAGCCACGACCGAGGTCGGTCATGATCGGCGCGAAGGTCGCGAGCAGGACGAAGAGCACGACGAGCGTCAGGCCGGCGAGCGCCAACGGGTTGCGCTTGAAGCGACCCCAAGCCTTGGAGGCGAAGAAGTTCGCGACCCGTTGGCGGAACGTCAGGCGCCTTCCGGCGGCGTGCGGGTGAGCGAGATGCGGGGCGTCTGCCATGTCAGTCGTACCGGATCCTCGGATCCACGATGCCGTACAGCACGTCGACGAGAAGGTTCGCGAAGACGACCATGATGGCGGTGAACACCGCGAACCCGAGCACGGAGGCGTAGTCGAGGTTGACGGCCGCGGCCGCCGCCCACTGCCCGAGCCCCGGGTAGTTGAAGATGGTCTCGGTGATCACGACGCCGTTCACCAAGCCGAT
>CAZOTV010000160.1:0-4746 GCA_964582795.1 uncultured bacterium | reverse complement strand
GAGGCCAAGCCGTCGAAGGACGGCGCCAAGGATGCCGGTGCGAAGAAGAGCGGCGCCAAGGCGAAGGCCGCCTCGGGCGGGAAAGCGTCGGGGAAGGCTGCTTCCCAGAGCGACGCTCAAACCCCGACCGAGGCTGGTGCCGGCGATGGCGCGGCGTCTCTGAAGCCAACCACCGGGTCGGCTTGGGTGCAGACCGACGTCATCGGCAGCCTCATAGAGCGCGGGAAAGAGTCCGGCCAGCTCGACACGGAGGAGATCAGCGAGGCGTTCCGCCGCGCCGTCGAGAGCGTCGGGCTCGATCCGGAAGAGCAGAACTTCGAAGAACTGATGGAGGTCCTCGACCAGCGCGGCATCTTGGTCGCCGACCTAGCGGACGACGAGATCATCGACGACGAGGACATCGACGACGACGAGCTCGACGAGGACGAGGACTCCGAAGGCAGGGATCGCGAAGAGATGGAGGCGCGTGCCGAGGCGATGGCCGACGCGCGCGTCAAGACCAACGACCCGGTTCGGCAGTACCTGCAGGAGATCGGTCGCGTCAAGCTCCTCACGCTCGACGAGGAGATCGACTTGGCGCGCCGCATCGAGGAAGGCGAGGCCGCCCGCAAGACGCTCGACGAGGAAGCCGAGCAGTTCGACGAGCGTGGGCAACGACGCCTGCACCGCATCGTCGAGGACGGCGACCTGGCGCGCAAGCACCTGATCGAGGCGAACCTGCGCCTCGTCGTCTCCATCGCCAAGAAGTACAACGGCCGTGGCATGAGCTTCCTCGACCTCATCCAGGAAGGGAACCAGGGCCTCATCCGCGCGGTCGAGAAGTTCGAGTACCGCCGGCGCTACAAGTTCAGCACCTACGCCACCTGGTGGATCCGCCAGGCGATCAACCGCGCCATCGCCGACCAGTCGCGCACCATCCGCATCCCGGTGCACATGGTCGAGACGATCAACAAGCTCACCCGCGCCAGCCGCCGCCTGCAGCAGGAACTGTCGCGCGAGCCCAGCTACGCCGAGATCGCCGACGCCATGGGCCCCGACTGGAACGCCGAGAAGGTCGAGGAGGCGTTCAAGCTCACGCGCGAGCCGTTCAGCCTCGAGACGCCCATCGGCGACGAGGAGGACAGCTTCTACGGCGACTTCATCCCCGACGACAACATCGAATCACCGGTGGACGAGGCGTCGAAGATCATCCTCAGCGAGGAACTCGAAGAGGCGCTCAACAAGCTCAACGAGCGCGAGGCGATGGTCTTGAAACTCCGCAAGGGCCTGGTCGACGGCCGCGAGCACACGCTCGAAGAAGTCGGCAGCCACTTCGGCGTCACGCGCGAGCGCATCCGGCAGATCGAGAACAAGGCGCTGCGCAAGCTGAAGTACCACGAGAGCCGGACGCGGAAGTTGCGGGATTTCTTGGATTGAGGGGACGCGGCTTCGCGACGAACGACGACGGGCCGCGCAGAATGCGCCGCCGGAACTAGCTTCCGGCGGCGCGTGCTTCATGCAGGGTCAGCGAGCTCGCGACACCACGATCGGTAGCCGAAGAACCGCCTGCATCCCGGGATCGGTGTTGTGCAAGGTGAACGAACCGCGCAGCGAGCGCGCGATCAGGGAGACCAGAGTGAGCCCCAAGCCGGAACCGCCAGGCCCCGCACCGCGCCGGTAGAACGGCTCCGTCAGACGGACCAGGTCTTCGTCTGGCACGCCTGGACCGGCGTCCTGGACGAGCAAGGTCAGCGATGTGTCATCCGAATCGACGCGAAGCGTCGTCGTGCCGCTACCGTGTCTTAGCGCGTTGTCCACCAGGTTCGCCAGCGCCTGTTGCGCCAGGCGCGCGTACCGCACCTCGACGTCGCCGGGGGCCGCGTTCCGAACGCTCAGCCGTTGGCGGGCGTCGGCCGGAAGCTGCGACACGGCGTCGCGCACGACGTCTGCAACGGGCCGCTGGACTTCGTCGGCCTCGGAGCGCGCGATGGTCAAGAGGGCCATCAAGATCTCTTCCATGCGCTGCACCTGCCGCCGCAGCGCAGGCAGGACGTCCGTAGCCGGGACCATCCCGGTCTCGGCCCGTTCGATCTGAAGCCGCATCGCGCTCAGGGGGGTGCGCAACTCGTGCGAGGCGTAGCGCGTGAAGGCTTGCTCGCGCTCGACGTGGTCCCGTACCGCCCCGGCCATGGCGTTGAAGCTTCGCGCCAGCTCTGCCAACTCGTCGTTGCCCGCTGGCACGGATACCGGCTCCGGAACTCGCCGGGAAGCGAGTTGGCGTGTGGCGCCGGTGAGTCGTCGGAGGGGCCGCCCCAACCAGGACGACAATGCCCAGGCGATGGCGAACGTGATCGCGAGCGCGACCGGAATGTCGATCAGGTCGAGCAGCAAGCGGTCGGTGCGCAAGTCAGGTTCGGGACACGCAGCAGCACGCGTTCGGCGACGAGGTCGTGATGGGTGTGCGCGCTCGGACCGGCGTCGAGACCGTGCTCGCCTCACCCGCTCGGTGACGGTAGACTCACCCACGACCCAAGACCCACGACGGCGCACCCAGCTCCGGTTGGCGGCACCGTCCGCCCCGGCTCGTCGCCTGTGAAGCCCCGTCCAGGGAGGTCCCATGCGGTTCCTACGCACGCTGCTCGCCATCGCCTTGCTGCTCGCCGCGGCATACGCCGTCTTGGCCCTTATCGCCAGGCCCCGCCCCGCGCACGCGTACGCGGACCTCCTGCCGCCGGGCACGGCGGTCCTCGCTCACCAAGGGGGAGACGATCTCTGGCCAAGCAACACCCTGCTGGCCTTCGAGCGTGCCGCTGCGCTCGGCGCGGACGTACTCGAGCTCGACGTGCACTTCACTGCCGACGGTCAGTTCGTGGTGATCCATGACGCCACCGTCGATCGCACCACGGACGGAACGGGCGCGGTGGCGGAGCGCGCGCTGGCGGAGTTGCGGACGCTCGACGCGGGCTACGACTGGCAGCCGGACGAACCCGCAGAGGGGTTCGACCCCGAGGCCAGCGCCCCGCCGTACCGCGGTATGGGATTCGCGATCCCCACCCTGGCCGAGGTCCTTGCCGCTTTCCCGAACGCCGCCGTCAACGTCGAGATCAAGCAAGACGACCCCGAGGTGGCGCGGGCCCTATGCAGCGAGCTGCGCAGCGAGAACGCCACCGATCGCGTCATGGTGGGATCGTTCCACGCGCCCGCGCTGCGGGCGTTCCGCGACGCTTGCCCCGAGGTCGCCACGTCGGCAGCGCCGCGCGAGGTGCTGACGTTCTTCCTCCTGGCGCGGGCGCGACTCCACCGGATCTACTCGCCTCCGTTCGAGGCGCTGCAGGTGCCCACCGAACAGTCGGGCCTCACCGTCGTGACGCCTCACTTCGTGGAGGCGGCGCATCAGCGCGGCGTGGACGTGCACGTGTGGACCATCGACGACGTGCCGACGATGAACCGTCTCGTCGCCATGGGCGTCGACGGCCTCATCACCGACCGGCCGGACCGGGCGCTTCGGGTGCTGGGCCGCGACTACGACACCGGGCTCGTGCCCGAGTTCGTGCGGGAGTGACGCCGGAAGCGGACACTGGAACTCGGCTCACCGCGGGCGTGCTACCTCAGCCGCTCGTTGCCTCGACGGCCTGCGCTACTCTCCGCTCGCGCCGCAGCTTCATCCGGTTGATGGCGATCACGAGCACCATGAGGCCGAGCCCCAACGCCTCGAGCGGGAACGAGGGGTAGAATATCAACACCAGGCCGACGGTGACCAGCACACGGCTGAACCAGTACATGCGTGTGAACAGGAAGCCCTCGAGCGCGGCGGCGAACGCCAGCAGCGCCACGATCGCGATGACGACCGTCCACGCTACGTAGAACGGGTTGCCGCCGACGATCAGCTCGGGGTTGTAGACCATGAACAGCGGGATCAGGTACAACCCCTTCGCGAACTTCCAGGCCTGGAACGCCGTCTTCATCGGGTCGGCGTAGGCGATGCCGGCGCCGGCGAACGCCGCCAGCGCCACCGGCGGGGTGACGTTCGAGTCCTGCGAGTACCAGAAGATGACGAGGTGCGCGATGATCAGCGGGATCCCGAACTCGCTCGTGAGCGCAGGCGCGGCCAGCACCGCAAGCACGATGTACGCGGCCGTGACGGGCAGACCCATGCCCAGCACCAGACTGGCCAGGATGAGCAGCACCAGCGCGAGCAGGAGGTTCTCGCCCGAGAACGTCAGCATCAACGCCGAGAACTTGAGGCCAAGGCCGGTGAGGCCGATGATGCCGACGATGATGCCGGCGATCGCGCAGGCGACGCTGACGGGGATGGCGTTGCGCGCACCCGACTCCAGCGCGGCCACGAAACGCCTCAGCGCCAAGACCGTCGTGACGGCGAGGTTCTGGCGCACGGCGCCGTCTTCGGGCGCCAGTCGCAGCACGTGCCTTCGGATGTACCAGCGGATGATCGACATGATGACGATCGTCACGATGGCCACGAAGCCGACGCGGTTGGGCGAGATGCTCCTTAGCAGCAGGACGATCAGCACGCCGAGCGGCACCAGGTAGTACCAGCCGTCACGCATCACCTCGCGCACCCGCGGCAGCTCCGAGCTCTTCAGCCCACGCATGCCGCGCTTGGCGGCGATGATGTCGACGAACAGGTAGACCGTCGCGAAGTACAGGAACGCCGGCAGGATCGAGAGGCTGACGATGTTGGCATACGGCAGGCCGGTGTACTCGGCCATCAGGAACGCGCCCGCGCCCATGATCGGCGGCATGATC
>CAZOTV010000159.1:0-4761 GCA_964582795.1 uncultured bacterium | reverse complement strand
CTTCTTGCTGGCAGCGGGAGCAACGGCCGCGTCTGTGACGAAGAGGGCGGTCCCGCGCAGGACGGTCTTGCCTTGGATGTTGGCAACGCGGGCGCGCAGCCGCATGGGCCCGCTGAAGTTGACGAGGCTGGTGTCGATCGAAGGACCGTAGAACACCATCTTGAACTGCCGGCCGGACGGGGTCTTGGCGGTCGCTTCGACGACCAGCGGCGTGTCCTCGAAGGCGCTGGCGTAGGTGTGGAGGGATTGCGGCGACGAGGCCGAGAGCGTGGTGACCGTGATCTCGGTCCTGATCTCGCCGTCGAGTTCGCCATCGATCAGCTCCGCGATGGCGCCGGTGGGGTCTTCGTCGTCGCCCGGTTCGCCGGGCGGGGGTGGCCCGCCGCACGCCACGAGCGCGAGGACCAGGAGGACCAGCGGCAAGAACCTGAGGGGGCGGTGATGCGCGGGGCGAGCGGGATCCGGTGGCGGGCTTCGGTACATCGTTTCCTCCTACCTGGAACGGTGTGGGCTTCCGCTGCTCGAGCCGCGTTCGTGACGTTCGTTCACGACACCGCCCTCGCATGGGACTGGTGTTCGAGTCTTTGGGCGAGCTCCACGAAGCTGGCGCACGTCCACGCCTCGCCGCTGCGCACGTCCGTCACGACGATGCGCCACGTGCCGGCGCGCACCGTGACGCGCACGACGTAGCTCGCGATGCTTCGGTCGGTCATGGGCCAAGGCTAGGTTGGCCGCGTTCCACGAGCGTTCCACGGGCTGTTCGATGTGCCGCGCGATGTGCTGCGCGCGCCAGGAGTTCCCGTTCGATGGCGCGATGGTGCGTGGGCTCGGAGACGCGTTGGTGCGGTGCGATGGTGCGGTGCGTTGGTTGGCCGGCGCGGCGGCGCGTCTAGCTGTCGGCGATGCCTGCGTACCGCTCGAACGTCCAAGCGACCGCCTCCGCCAGAGGATCGTCGGGCTCGGGGGTCCCGGAGACGGGGGTGCCGGACCCGACGGGGATGGCAGTCCGGGCCGCCACCGCCTCGTCCAGCCATGTCGAGCGCAGCGCCGCCGCCTCGGCCCGCAGCCAGCCTTCGCTTGCCGGATGGTCCTCGATGGCGGCCAGGGCGCGCGCGGCGCCGGCTCTGTCGCCCGCGTGGCTGCGCTCTTTCACCACCGACCATAGGGCGCGCGCGACGTACGTGGCGGCTCCCGCTCCGTGCGTCAGCCGCAGTGCCTCGACGATGTTGGCGCGGGCCTGAGCGGCCTCGCCCAGTCGAACCAGCACGTCGGCCAAGTTCGTCAGGGAGATCGCCGTCGCGATCGGATCGCCGATGTCGCGCTTGAGCGTCAGGCTGCGCTCGTACGCCTCCCGCGCGGCCCGATCGTCACGACGTCGCTCCGCGACGTGGCCAAGATTGGTCCAGGCCGAAGCCTCGCCCCGGGGGTCGTTCATCTTCTGGTACGTCTCGAGCGCAGTTCGGTAGAACGCTACGGCTTCGTCGAAAGCGCCAAGGGACTCGCTGGTGACCCCGAGGTTGATGGCCGCCCCAGCGATCCCTCGATGGTTGCCGCTTCGTTCGCTGGCCTCCATGGCGCGCCGTCCCCACGTAAGCGCGGCGTCACCGTCGCCGACGAGGGTAGCGATGGCGCCGAGGTTGTTGGCGGCGCGCGAGACCCCCCAGGCGTCGTCGCGGCGTTCATAGGTCGCCAGCGCTCGTCCGAAGCGGTCGATGGCGGCGTCGTGACGGCCGGCGATCAGGTCGAGCACACCGAGGTTGTGCTCGACGAAGGCGATATCGGCCGCGTCGGCCTCTTCTCCGAGGGAGGCTCCTTCCAGCAGCGCCGTCGCGCGCTCCGTTCGCCCCAGCCGGATCGCGAAGTACCCTGCCCGAGCGCGCAGTCGCCGAACGATGCCGGCGTCGAGCGTGGACGCGCGTCCCCGGCGCGCACCGTCGTCTCCTTGGTCATCTGGCGTGTCGATCCCGAAGATCGCCAGCGCCGCATCGAACGCGGCCGCGCCGGCGTGGTATGCACCGTTCGCGTCCAAGAGCAAGTACAGCCCTTCTTCCATCGCTTCGATCGTGGTGGCATCCCGGTTCGCCAGTGCGTCCTGCCAAGCGAGGCGTACGGCGTCGAGTTCGGGCGTGAGGCGCTGTACCGCCTCCCGTTCGTTGCGGTACTTGAGATCCGTCGTCCCGTCGCGCAGGAGCGCCGCGATCAGCGCGCGCATCGACCTGCGGGCAGCCGCACGGCGCTCGGAGCCTGCACGCGACCCGACGATGGCGCGCACCAAGGCATGGACCTGGTACCGACCGGCAGGGGTGCGACGTACCAGTCCTAGGTTGACCAAGCGCAAGAGACTCGCGAGTCCGGCCGGCTGCGACCGCTGCGCCACCCACAGGCCGAACCCGGCCTCGTGTGCCGTGAGTCCGAGCAGCGTCTCCTCCTCGTCGGGCGTGAGCAGGCCGAGCGTGGCGCCGACGACGGCCTCGATGTCGCGGTGGCGCTCCGGCACGTCCGCGGCCTCCGAAGTCAGGCGCCCGACGTCCCGGTCGAGGAGCTCGAGCAGCGATGCGACCGAGCCGAGACGGGTCCAGGTGGTGGCCAGTTCGAGCGCCAGCGGCAGTCCGTCGACCCGCCGGCACAGTTCCGCGATCGCCCCGAGCGACTTGGCGTCGGTCTGCGGAAGGGCGGCGCGCCGCTCCGAGCGCATCAAGAAGAAGCGGACGGCCGCGTACGTCGTCAGATCGGCCGTCGCGTCCGTCGGCGGCGACGCGAGACCGGCCAGGTCGATCAGCCACTCGTCGGGCACGTCGAGCGGTTGCCGCGAGGTGGCCAGCACGCGTACCTTCGGGACGTCGCTCAGCGCCAGCGCGACGCCGGCACTCGCTGTCGGTTCGAGATCGTCGAGCACGAGCAGCGCGGGGTGCCGCCCGAGATACAGGCGCGCCTGCTCGGTCGGGGCCAGCGCCCCGGCCGGCTCCACGCCCAGCGCCAACAGGAGCGCCAGCATCACGCTGTCCACATGATCGAGCCCAGCGCACGTTACGACCGCTACCTGGTCGCGCGATGCGACAGCTCGCCGTGCGAGTTCCGCGGCAAGGCGCGTCTTGCCCACCCCGCCAAGGCCCGTGATCGTCACCCAGCGTGCCGCATCGTCGGCCCACCACCGTTCGATCCGCGCGATCTCCTCGTCACGGCCCACCAACGGACCGTCGACCGCAGGCAGCGTGTCCGTTCCATCGGCTCGGGGTCCTGCGTCGCCGCGTTCCTCGAGCGGCTCGTTCCCGGCCCGACCTGCTGCCGCAACCGTCCGCGGGGCGTTCCCCTGGGGGCCCGAGGCATCACCCCTCCGGGCCAGGTCTGCCAGCGCCAGCGTCGCCTCGAGCGGTTCGACGCCGACCTCGGCCGCGAGGCTGCTGCGGAAGCGCTCGAAGGCCAGCCAGGCGTCGTGGTGCCGGCGCTCGGCCAGGAGCAGCCGCAACCGCGCTTGCAGCGCTTCCTCGTCCAGCGGATCGGCGCGCAGTACGCCATCCACGCAGCGAAGCGCCGCGTCCGGCCGGCCCGCCCTCTCGCAGGCAAGGGCATGCTGCAGCGCCGAGTTGCGCCAGCGATCGTGCAGCTCGTCGCGCTCCACCTCGACGAGCGCCTGGAAGCCGGCGACGTCGGGGAGGTCAGCGCCGGCAAGCAGCGCGCCGCGGTAGAGCCCGACGACGGCCTCGTGGCGGCCGGCGCTCGCATGGGCGCGAAGCTCGTCGACGTCACTGGCGACCTCCCACCGCAGGCGCCCAGCTTCCACGAGTAGACCCTCCGCCCACGGCGCCTGGCGTGCGCGGAACACCAGCTTGCGAAGGTACGCGTTGGCGCTGCGGTCGTCCTCGTCGGGCCGGTAGAGCGCGGCGAGTTCCGAGCGCCTCACCCAGTCGCGGCGCAGCGCCAGGGTCACAAGCAACGACGTCGGCCGGTCGAGGACGAGGTCGTGCGGAGTGCCATCGACCTCGACCTCGGGAGCGCCGAACAGGACGAGTCGAACCGGCGGTACCGTCATCGAGGGACCGCCGGGCGACGAGCGGTGAGAGGCTGCATGTCGTGTCCGCATTCTGTACCGAAGCCGCCGCGACGTCCGTGCGGCGTTCACGCCGCCGAGGAATCGCAGCCTCTGTATCATCGTTCGGTGATCCGCCGCTTCTTCGCCTACTACGCGCCCTACAAGCGTCTCTTCGCGTTGGACTTCTCCAGCGCGGTGACGTCGGGCGTGCTCGAGCTGGGGTTCCCGATCGCGGTGCAACTCTTCATCGACCGCCTGCTGCCGAGCGGCAACTGGCGCATGATCGCGCTCGCAGCGGCGGGGCTGCTGGTGGTGTACCTGCTCAACACCGGGCTCATGGCCGTCGTCACCTACTGGGGTCACATGCTGGGGATCAACATCGAGACCGACATGCGCCGCAAGGCGTTCGACCATCTTCAGAAGCTCTCGTTCCGGTACTACGACGAGCAGAAGACCGGTCACCTGGTAGGGCGCCTGACGAAGGACCTCGAGGAGATCGGCGAGGTGGCGCACCACGGGCCGGAAGACGTGTTCATCGCGGTGATGACGCTGGTGGGCGCCTTCGTGCTGATGTTCACGGTGAGCGTCCCGCTTGCGCTGATCACGCTGGCGATCATCCCGTTCACCGGCTGGTTCACCGCGCGCTACGGCGGCCGCATGGCGCTGAACTGGCGCGCCATCTACGCGCGCGTGGGCGACTTCAACGCGCGCATCGAAGAGAACGTCGGCGG
>CAZOTV010000158.1:0-4817 GCA_964582795.1 uncultured bacterium | reverse complement strand
GTCGCGCGGCAGGAGCGGAACCTGCCAGACGTTGGGTGCCAGTTCGACGAGCAGGCGCATCGGTTCGCTACCTCGACCTCAGCTTCGCCTGCGTTCCGTGCGGGAGACCGTGATGGCCGCTACCCACGATCAACCAACCGGTGTTCGCACCGTCACCCCTTTGCGCGCTCCTGCATGCCGTACACCGCCGCCACCGCGCCGGCCATGCGTTCGTTCGCCAACGGCAGCTGCCGGTACACCCGACCCTGTGCCTGCTGCGGCGCGTCCTCGGCGGATACGCCAGCGCGATGAAGCGCCGCCAGGTCGTCTTCCAGCGCCTTCAGGACCTTGCGCTGCTGATCGAGCACCTCGCCGCCCGCCACCAACCCATGCCCCGGCACCACCACCTCCGGCTGCCAGCTATCCAGCAGGTCGAGCCCCGCGAACCACTTCTCGAGCGGCCCGCGAATGAACGGGAACACCCCGTTGAACACCAGGTCGCCCGACCACGCCACGCGTTCTTGTGGGCACCACAGCACGGTGTCGGCGGGGGAGTGCGCCGGACCGACGCGCGTGGCCTCGAGGTGCAGGCCGCCTAGGTCGATGCGGCCGTGCTCGCGATACGCCACGTCGATGGTCGGCATCACCGGTTCGGCGCTGGCCGAGGTGAGGATGCCAAGGTAGCGCTCGATCACGGCAGGGGTGTTCAGCACGTCGATGACGCGCTCCTCGGCCACCGTCATGGCGTCCGGGAACGCCGCTTGCCCCAGCACGTGGTCGGGGTCGCCGTGCGTGAACACCACCAGGCCGACGGGGCGACCGCCTAAGCGCACGGCTTCCTCGCGCACCGGCGCCACCATGTCGGGCGACATCATGGTGTCGATGATGGCGGTGTGGCGCTCGCCCACCACGATGCTGGCGTTCGCCATCACGCGTTCGCCCTTGACCGGGCCCAGCGCGACGGTGACGCGTTCGGAGACGCGGTGGAACGTCACGTCGTCGTGTTGCTCACCCTGGAATGGCTTCATGCGTCAGGGTACGCGATGCGTGGGCGAGATAAGGGTCGCGCGTTCGTGAAGGGCGCAGGTCTTGCCCCCGACTCCAGGATGTAGTTAAACTACAGACATCACCCCTTCAGGCCTTGCCGAAGCCGTCCGGCGGGCCCACAACCGAGCGAACCTGTAGTTTTGGTAAAGAGTTCACGCGCTGGCGCCTCCCGGAGGACCCGTGACCGTCCCGGTGGACAACCTGCTCAAGCGCATCTCGGCCGAACGCGACGACCTGAGCCGCGCCGAGCGGGCCGTGGCCGAGGTCGTGCTGGACCAGCCCGACCGCGTCATCTACGCATCCCTGGCCGAGTTGGCGCGCTGGGCCGCCGTGAGCGAGCCCACGGTGCTGCGGTTCTGCCGCTCGCTCGGGATGGACGGCTACCAGGACTTCAAGGTCAACCTCGCGCAGGCGCTCGCCAGTCACTTCCCGTTCGCCGACCTCCCGATCCAACCCACCGACGCGGTGGGCGACTACGCCGCCAAGGTGTTCGAAGCGACGCTCGACACCGTCATGCGCGTGCGCTCGTCGTTCGACCTGGCCGTGGCCGAACGGGCCGTGAACCTGCTCAAAGACGCGACCAAGATCGAGTTCTGGGGCGTGGGAGCCTCCGGCGCCGTGGCCGTCGACGCGCATCACAAGTTCTTCCGGCTCGGCGTGCCGTGCGTCGCCTACGCCGATTCGCACATGCAGTACATGTCGGCCGCCACCATGGCGCCGGGCGACGTCGTCGTCGCCATCTCGCACACCGGCCGCACGCGCGAGCTGCTGCAGAGCGTCGAACTGGCGCGCGCGTCGGGCGCGTCCGTCATCGCCATCACCGCGCGAGGCTCGCCTCTGGCCGAGCTCGCCGATCTGCTGCTGGCGGTGGACGTGCGCGAGGACACCGACCTGTACACCCCGATGACGTCGCGCATCGCGCATCTCGTCGTCATCGACGTGCTGGCGCTCGGCGTCGCGCTCGCCGGCGACACGCGTTCGGTCGAACGGCTGCGCCGCATGAAAGACCAGCTGCGCCACAAGCGCGTACCCAGGGAGCACCGATGAGCACGGCCACCCCCGCTACCCGACCACAGCCGCCCCCGGACGGCCCTCGTCCGCGTGGCGTCATGCCCGTCCTGAAGGGCCTGGAGACCGCCCTGGTGCGCGTCAACCAGGTGGCCATCGTCGCGATGATGATGAGCATGGCGACGCTGGTGTTCGTGAACGTCGTCGCCCGGTACGTGTTCTCGGCGTCGCTCAACTGGTCCGAGGAGATCGCGCGCTACCTCATGATCTGGGTGACGTACCTAGGCGCCGGCCTCGCCATGCGCGAGGGCCAGCACGTGGCCATCGAGTCCGGCCAACGCTTGCTGCCGCGCCGGGCGCTGCCGTGGTTCCGAGCGCTCGTCGGCCTCGTGATCCTGGCCTTCCTCGTCGTCCTCACCGTGGTCGGGTTCCAGTTCGCCGAGTTCACCTGGCGACAACGCACGCCGGTCATGCAGTGGAGCAAGGGCGCCATGTACCTCGCCGTTCCCATCGGCGCCATCCTCTTCGCGCTGCATCTGGTGGCCGTGTTCCGCATGTGGATCCACAAGAGCGTCGATCCGGAGGACGAGGCCGCCGCGATCGTCGGGGGTGAGGCGTCATGACCGCCGCCTTGATGGTCGCCTTCGTGGTCGGGCTGTTCGTGGGCCTGCCCGTTTCGATCGTGATGGGCATCTCCAGCCTGATCGCCGTGCAAGTCGGGGGAACCTACCCCTTGTTGGTGCTGCCGCAGCGGTTGTTCGGCGGGATCGACTCGTTCCCGCTCATGGCCGTGCCACTGTTCATCTTGGCGGCCGACCTGATGACCGCCGGCAAGCTCACCGACGCGCTGCTTCGGCACGCCAACGTGTTGGTGGGCCATGTGCGCGGCGGGTTGGGGCACGTCAACGTGCTGTCGTCGATGTTCTTCGCGGGCATCAGCGGATCGGCCCTGGCCGACGCCGCCGGGCCGGGCGCCATCGAACTCGACATGATGCGGCGCGCCGGTTACCCGGCGCCCTACTCCGGGGCCATGACGGCGGCCACCGCCGTGATCGGGCCGATCATCCCGCCGTCGATCATCATGGTGGTCTACGCGGTGACGGACAACCGCGTCACGGTGGCGGCGCTGTTCTTAGCCGGCATCCTGCCGGGCGTGTTGCTGGGCTTGGCGGTGTCCATCGTCAACCACGTCATCTCGACACGCAACCGCTACCAGTTCGCTTCCAAGTGGCCCACCTGGCGCGAGATCGTGTCCAGCTTCTGGCCCGCGCTGCCGGGCTTGCTCATGCCCGTCATCATCCTCGGCGGCATCCTCGGCGGCGTCTTCACGGCCACCGAGGCCGCGGCCGTAGCGGTGGCGTACGCGATGCTCGCCGGGCTCTTCATCACCCGAAACCTCGCTTGGAAGGACATCCCCGGCGTCTTCTTGCGCAGCGGCCTGCTCACCTCGGCGGTGCTGCTGATCGTGTCGATGGCGTCGATCTTCTCGTGGCTGCTGACCATCCTGCGCGTGCCGCAGGGTCTGGCCACCTGGATCACCGGGTTGACCGACGAGCGTGTCGTGGTGCTCATCCTCATGAACCTGTTCATCCTGGCCTGCGGCATGTTCATCGACACGCTGCCTGCCGTCATCATCCTGGCGCCGATCCTCTCGCCCATCGCGGCCAGCTTCGACATCCATCCGCTCCAGTTCGCGATGATCCTGGTGCTCAACTTGGCCATCGGGATGATCACGCCGCCGGTCGGTCCGGTGTTGTTCGTGGTGTCCACCGTCGGGAAGCTCCGGTTCGAGCGCATCGCCAAGGCGGTGCTGCCGTTCCTGGCGGCCGAGCTGGTGGTGCTCACGTTGGTGACGTTCATCCCCGCGTTGAGCGTGCAAGTGCCGATGTGGTTCGGGTACGCCCGATGACCCGAGAAGGGGAGTAGCGCTTGGCCCAGCTCCGACGCGACCCATCGCCCTCTTCGACCTGCCGCCGCGCCCCGGCGGCGGAAGAGACCGCCGCAAAGGGGATCACCCGACAAGCGAACCGCCCGCAAGGGACCCGCCTCGAGGGGGATGCCCCGGAAAGGACCACCATGAAGAGACTTCTGACCCTCGCCCTCACCGCCTGCTTCGCCGTGCTCGCCACGGCCGGCGCCCAGACCGTGCTCAAGTACACGCACTTCCAACCCGGCACCATGGACCAGCCGAAACAGGCCGCGGCCGTGGCGTTCGAGGCGTGCCTCGAGGCCAGTTCGGGCGGCGCCTTCGACGTCCAGATCTTCCCGGCCAGCCAGCTGGGCGACGCCGCCGCCGTTCTCGAAGGCCTCCAGCTCGGCACCATCGAGCTCGGCGTCGTGCACGACGGCCCCATCGCGGGCTTCTTCAAGCCCATCGAAGTGCTGAGCATGCCGTACCTGTTCGCCAACCAGGAAGTGGCCTGGACGGTTTTCGACGGCCCGTGGATGGAGCGCTTCGGCGAGGCCATGAAGGCCGAGACCAACATCCAGCTGCTCGGCGTGGGCGACAACGGCATCCGCCACTTCACCAACGACGTTCGGCCGATCCGCAGCCCCGCCGACCTGCAGGGCCTGAAGATCCGCGTCCAGCCCAGCCCCATCTACGAGAACCTGGTCGAGTCGCTCGGCGCCAGCCCGTCGGCCATCAACTGGCCCGAACTGCCCAGCGCGCTGCAGCAAGGTGTCGTCGACGGCCAGGAGAACGGCGTGACGAACATCCTCGCCGCCTCGCTCTACCAGTACCAGAAGTACGTGAGCCTCGACGCCCACGTCTACAGCGTCCA
>CAZOTV010000157.1:0-4819 GCA_964582795.1 uncultured bacterium | reverse complement strand
CGGAGAACTTGTAGACGTTGGTCGAGCCGCCGGTGACGAAGGTGCGGTGCAGGTAGCCGTCGGGATCCGACGAGCCGCCGTTGAGGCTCACGAACATGTCGAAGTCGGAGTTGCGCCAGCCCTGGACGAACGCGCCGAACTCGGCGATGTTCACGTCAACGTCGATGCCGACCTGGCCGAGTTGGGCCTGCAGCACTTGCGCGAGGTCCGAGACCACCTGGATCGTTCCGAAGGTGAGGATGGAGGTCTCGAAGCCGTTGGGGTAGCCGGCTTCGGCCAGCAGTTCGCGGGCACGATCCAAGTTCGTGTCGTAACAGGCGAACGCGCTGGTGTCGGTGGCCCACGCTTGCAGGCCGGGGCTCAGCGGGCCGCCGGGGACGGCGTTGCCGAAGTAGACCGCTTCGACGATCTCGTCACGGTCGATGGCGTAGTTGATCGCCTCGCGCACCTTGGGGTCGTCGAACGGTTCGCGCGTGACGTTGAAGCCGAGCAACGTGTACGCCAGGTCCTGCACGCCCATGAGCGTCACACCGCGGGCGCCGCGAAGCGTCTCGGCGGTGGCAGGATCGACGTCGGGGATGAGATGGTAGGTGCCGGTGCGGATGCCGGCGGCGCGAGTGGAGGCTTCCGGGACGACGTTGTAGCGGATCTCGGCAACGCCGGGCTGGCCCTCGCGGTAGTAGTTCGGGTTCGCGACGAGCAGCACGTACGTGTCCGGCACGACCTCTTCGAGCATGAAGGGACCGGTGCCCACCGCGACCTGCTGCAGGTTGCCGTTCGCTTCGACGACCTCGCGCGGCACCACCGTCAGGTTGGTCAGGTTCGACAGGAACGGCGCGAACGCCGTGTTCATCTGGAACGTCACCTCGTGCTCACCGGTCGCCTCGACCGATGCCACCTCGGTGAACCTGCTCGCGAACGGAGATCCGGTGTCGGGGTCCATGATGCGCTCGTAGCTGTACACCACGTCTTCGGCGGTGAACGGCCGACCGTTGTGGAACGTCACCCCTTCGCGCAGTTGGAAGACGTACGTCAGGCCGTCGTCCGAGACGGTCCAAGAGGTCGCCAGCGCGGGTTCGAGCTCGAGCGCGGCGTTCACCTCGACCAGGCCGTCGTAGATCTGGCCGATGACGTTGAACGACGAGAACGCGGTGACGATGTGAGGATCGAGGCCGACGGGAGCCTGGTCGACGGCCAACTCCAAGCGGCCCTGCTGGGCGAACGCTGCCCCGAAGAGGAGCGCCGCGGACGTGACGATGACCGTGAGGATGAGCGTGAGCCTACGCATGGTGCCTTCCTTCCGCGAGTGCACGGAGCGGGGCAACGGCCCTCGTCCGGCGGTTGGTGCACGCGAGATCCGGTGGCGGGCGAGGGCGTCGCTCGCGCCCCTCGAAGCCGGTTCCTGACGGCGGGGGAACGGTGAGCGACGGGTGGTCGAAGCCCTGGTTCGCGCGTGCCGAACGCACTTCCTTGCGATTGGCACTGTACCATTCCTAGACCAGTAGCGTCAAACGTGGTAGCGTTCCGCCATGAAGCACGAAGTGGACGCGGCGGAGCCGCATCAGGAGCAGCACGAGGCGCCGCGGACGGAGTTGGACCACCGTCAGGCTGCCGCGTCGGACGCCGAACGGGCCGCCGTCGACGCCGCCCGCCCGCTCGTCGAACGCGCCATCGCCGATGAGGTGACGCCCGGTGCCGTACTTCTCGTCGGCGCCCCGGAGGGGGACGGGTTCGGGATCGCGCTGGGGATGCGCCGGTACGGTGGCGCGGCCGTCACCATGGACACGCGCTACGACCTGGCGTCGCTCACCAAGGTGGTCGGCTGCCTACCGGCGCTCCTGCACCTGCTCGAGGCGGGCGAGGTGCGCCTTCACGACCCGGTGAACAGGTTCTTCTCGAACGCCGGTTGGTTCCAGGAACCGTCCTTGGGGGACGCCACCCTGGAACAGCTCGCGCTGCACGTCTCCGGACTTCCCGCCTGGAAGCCGCTGTTCGCATGGGTGAGCGACCGGCGCACGGCGATCGCGAACGTGCTGCAGAGCGAACGCTCCGAGGCGCCAGGAACGCATGTCTACAGCGACCTCGGCGTCATCACGCTCACCGCCGTGATCGAGCGCGTCAGTGGGCTGCATCTCGACGTCTTCCTTCACCGGCACGTGTTCGGACCGATGCAGATGACGACCACCCGCTACGGGCCGCTACCCCACGGACTGCCGGTGGCGGCCACCGAGGACGACGGCTGGCGCGGCCGCATGCTCGAGGGCGAGGTACACGACGAGAACGCGTTCGTGCTGGACGGGGTGTCGGGGCACGCGGGGTTGTTCGCGACCGCCGCCGACGTGCTCCGGTACGGCCAGGCCTGGCTGCGGAAGGAAGCGCCGTTCGCGTCCTCGTCCTGGATGGAGGAGGCGCTGCGTGACCGCTCCGGTGGCGCGGGCTCACCGCGCGGGTTGTTGTGGCCGTTGCGGCACGACGGCTGGGCGTTCGGCGCCGAGGCGTCCGCCGGCTCCTTCGGCCATACCGGGTTCACCGGCACCAGCCTCGCCGTCGACCCGGAGACGGGCTGGGTGAGCGTGCTCCTCACCAACCGCGTGCATCCCCGCCGAGGGTCCCCCGACGGCATCATCCGTCTTCGCCGGGCCGTGCACGACGCGATCACGGCGGCGTTCCGCGAGGCCGCCCCATGAACGCACGGCTCGTCGACCTCCCACCCATGACGATGCTGGGCGTCATGTCCGGCACCTCGTTGGATGGCATCGACAGCGTGACGGTGCGGCTCGAGCGGGTGGGTGGCCGCCTGCGTTGGGACGTGTTGGCGCGCGCGGCGCACGCGTATCCCGAAGAGGTCGCCGCACGTCTTCGGCGCGCCCTCGACCCGGCCACCTCCGACGTCGTGCTCCTCACCGAGCTCCACCAGGAGGTCGGCCAGGTCTACGCCGGCGTCACCGCGGACGCGCAACGCGAGCACCCCATCGACGCCGTGGCGCTGTCGGGGCAGACGGTGTACCACATCCCTCGGCCCGATACGGAGCGAGGCTGGCGCGTGAAGAGCACGCTGCAGCTGGGCGAGGCCAGTGTCGTGACCGAGCGTTGCGGCGTGGTCACCGTGTCCGACTTTCGCCAAGCCGACCTCGCCGCAGGCGGCCAGGGCGCGCCCATGGTCCCGTTCTCGGATCTCCTGCTCTACGCCGAGCCGGGGATCGCGCGGCTGGTCGTCAACCTCGGGGGAATCGGGAACCTCACCTATCTCCCGGCAGACGGTGACCCGGACCGAGTGCTGGCGTTCGACACCGGTCCGGCCAACTGCCTGCTCGACGAGGCGGCCGAGCGGTTCGCCGGGGTGCCGCGCGACGAGGACGGTCGGTTGGCAGCGAACGGACGCGTCGACGGCGCCGCGCTGGCGCTCCTGATGGACGATCCGTACCTGAAGCTGACTCCGCCCAAGACCACGGGACGCGAGTACTACCACCTGGGCGCGGCACTTCGGCGCGGCTGGCCGCGCAGCGAGGGGGCGGAGCAGGGCAGCGACCCTCACGCGTCTCTCGACGCCCGTGACGTCCTCGCGACGCTCACGGCGTTCTCGGTAGCGAGCGTGGCGCAGGCCGTGCGGACGCACGTGCTTCCACTCGGCCTCGACGAGGTGCTGGTGGCGGGGGGCGGGGCGCGCAACGGCGAGCTGATGCGCGGCTTGCGCGAGGAGATCCCCGTTCCGGTTCGCACGTTCGCCGAGATCGGCTTCGACGACAAAGACCGCGAGACGCTGGCGATGGCGGTGATGGGCTACATGGCGCTGCACGGCGAGCCGAACGTGTTGCCGTCCGCGACCGGCGCCGCGCATCCGGTGGTGGCGGGGAAGGTCGCCCGCCCGTGGCGACCGTCGTGACCCCGGGCCAGCGTCGCTTGGTACCAGCGGTGTGAGAACCTAGGACCGCGGCGCTTGGCGCACCAGACCACCTTGTGCGTCGCCTGTACCGACGGCTGGTACGGCGTGCCTTGGCGGTCGTCGTGCGAACCTGCTTCGATCGGTTCATTGCGACACTAGTTGTCGCAAGTTCGTGGAAGGATGAGAGAGACCGCGCGGCTCGTGCCCGATCCGGGGGGATGTGGCAGGGACCGCGCGGTACCTCTATCGTGGGCGCGTGCTCTGGTCGCGTACCGAAGGCCCGTAACGCCCGCCCATCGTCCGCCTCCACCCGCGTCGTGTAGTCGCCCGTTCCACCCGACAGGCCTTGAAACCGAGACGAGTCCGCATGTCCACGTTCCGAACGACCGATCACCACGGTGAACCGCTGGTAACGATCCGGCCCGCCGCCGAGATCACCATCAAGGCGCGCGGGACCCGCGCGGTGTTCTTGCGCCAGTTGCGTTGGAACGTGAAGGACGCGCTGCAGCGCGCCGGTTACGACGTCAGCGTGTGGTCTCGAGGGATGCGCATCATGGCCCGATTGCGTTCGCGCGACGATGCGGGCGGCCCGGCGAGTCACCCTGGCGCGCGCATTCCCGAAGTCGACACCGTGCGCAGACGTGGGGCCGCAGAGCCGGGGCACGTGGCCGCCGGGCCGGGGCACGTGGCCGCCGGGCCGGGGCACGTGGCCGCCGGGCCGGGGCACGCCGACGCCGCTCCGGGACACGTCGACGCCGCGTCGGCGAACGTGGACTCCGATGCGGCCGCGGACGTTCTGACGCGCGTCTTCGGTGTGGGCTCGTTCTCGTTCGTCGAGGGGCGCTGCGCCCCTGACCTCGACACCATCGTGGAGACCGGCTCGCGGTTGTTCGGCGAGCGCGTGAAGGGCAAGCGCTACGCCGTGCGCTGCAAGCG
>CAZOTV010000156.1:0-4915 GCA_964582795.1 uncultured bacterium | reverse complement strand
ATCACCCGCTCCTGACGGTGCTGAGGCGCGTCGGGGACGGCGTGGGTGCGTGATAGACTCCGCCCGTGGAGCACCCTTGGAGCGGCCGCGGTACGCACCCGGGGGCCGGCGCGTGAGAGCTCCCGGCCCTTCGCTTCCGACCGGGGTCGTCGCGTGTCTGACCGGGGTCGTCGCGTGAGCGCGCCGCGGCGCGTCCGTCCCGGCTGGTACCTGCTTGCCGCCGTCACGATCTACGCGGCGGTCGTCACCGTGGTGCTGCTGAGCCGGCCGGCCGGCGGTGCGCGCGAAGCCGGTGGCCAAGGCGCTACGTCCACGACGACCGACGCAGGGAGCGCGAACGCTGCCGTGGGTCCGCGCGACGCCGACCTCGCCAGCGGTTCGGCCTCGCGCGCCGCAGAGGGCGCGAGCGGGAACCAGGCGACGGCTCTTGCGGCAACGTCCACGGGAAGCGAGGCGCCGGGCGGGCTCTGGTTCCCGGTGCCCGGGGCCGGCCTTCCGACATCGGACGTCTACTTGCCCGGCGCCCCGCGCGACTACCGCAACGGCGTCAGCCAGGGCTTCGACTTCCACGACGGCGACGCCGGCGTGCCCATCGTGCTCGGCACGCCCGTGATCGCGGCGGCGTCCGGTAGCGTGGTGCGCGCCGACACCGCCTACGTGGAGATGGACGCGCGCGCCTGGGATCAGCTGCTCGCCGACGTCGCCGTCGAAGGAGCGGACGAGGAGCAGCTCGACCGTCTCCGCGGACGCCAGCTCTGGATCCGCACGGAGGACGGGACCGTCTTGCGGTACGGGCACCTTGCCGGGATCCGCGACGGGATCCGCGTCGGAACCTCCGTCTACCGCGGGCAGGTGGTCGGGTTCGCCGGCAACTCCGGCACCGACGTCGGGGTGGCGGGACGCACGGACGGGGTGCGCCTGCGGTTCGAGATCTGGCCGAGCGACGACACGTTCTTCGGTGAGGGCATGGAGCCGACACAGGTGCGGCTGCAGGCGGCCTCGCTGTTCTCGGGGCCGTGAGCGTGCGCGACGAAGATCGGGTGCACGGCACACCGGCCCTCCAGGTCATCTGGCAGAACGTCTGGGTGCGAGCGGTGACCTACGTCGGCGGTGGGTTGTTCCTCGCCTTCGTGCTCTGGCGCTTCCGTTCCGGCTACGCGTTCGCGCTCGAGGTGGGGCTCATCGGGTTCGTCATCGCCTACGTGCTCAACCCACTGGTAGGCGTCCTGATGCGGTTGCGCATACGACGCGGGTTCGCCGTCGTTCTCGTCTACCTGTTGTTGCTGCTCATCCTGGCGTTCGGCTCCGTGGTCGTCAGTCAGGTGGTCATCGAGACCGGCCGGTTCGTGACGCTGGTGCCGGCGGGCTTCGAGAGCTTGGCGGCAACGTTCGGCCGGGTGCAGACGTGGTTCGCCGGTTGGCTCGAGCGCCTTCCCGAGTTCTTGAGGGGCGCCGCCGGCGCGGCCGACGACGGTGGCGCATTCGCCGACCAGGTGCAGGAGCAGATCGTTGCGTTCTTACAGCAGCTCGGCGCCAGCCTGGCTCGCTTACTCGAGCAGATCATCGAGGGCGGTCCTGGCATGGTGCTCACGGGTGCGACGGCCGTCATCTCCACCACGTTCCAGATCGCGTTGATCCTGATCGCCGGCGCCTACTTCCTGTACGACTTCCCGCGCTTCGCGGCGGCCTTCCGCCGGGTCGTGCCGGTTCGCCATAGGCCGCTGATCGCCGACTTGATGGAGAAGGCCGACGTGGCGGTCGGCGGGTACCTGCGTGGCCAGCTGCTCATCACGCTGATGCTCGGCGTGCTGATCTGGATCGGGTTGAGTCTCCTCGGCGTCCCACTGGCGACCGCCATCGCGTTCGTCGCCGCGGTGTTCAACTTGATCCCGTATCTCGGTCCGATCATCGGCGTGATCCCGGCCGTGCTGCTGGCGTTCACCGTCGGCCCGTGGACCGCGCTGTTCACCGCCGTGGTCTTCTTGGTGGCGAACCAGATCGAGGGTAACGTGCTGTCGCCGTTGATCCTCTCGCGCTCCACCAACCTGCACCCCATCACCGTGATGTTGGCGATCATGGCCGGTCTCGGGCTGCTGGGCCTACTCGGTGCGTTGCTGGCGGTTCCGACGGTCGCGCTCGCGAAGGTCGTGCTGGAGGAGTACCTCCTGACCAGGCCGGCGTTCCAAGAGGTGCCTCCACCGACCGTGGTCGACGAACCGGGTGGCGACGCTGGGTGAGGGTCGCGCGCCGACGCGGGGTGGTGGGAACCGGCGTCACGGGCACGAGCACGCGGTGACCGGGCACAAACGAACTTCGCTCGCCGCGAGCGGCGGCGCGAGGGGAGTTCAGTCGTTCGCGCCCGCCTGCTGGCGCGGTTTCTCGCTGTACATCAGACCGTCCGCTCGCCGCATCAAGGCGTCTTCGTCGCTGCCGTCGTCCGGGAACGTCGCGACGCCGACGCTGGCAGACAGGCGCGTTCCCTCGTACACCAGGCCGCCGATCAATGCGGCGAAGCGCATCGCCGCGCGCCGTCCTTCCTCCGAACCGATCTCGGGCAGCAACATCACGAACTCGTCACCGCCCCAACGGAAGCCGTAGTCCGACGCGCGTTGCTCGCTTCGGAGCACGTCCGCCACGCCTCGCAGCGCAGCGTCGCCGGTGGCGTGGCCGTGCCGGTCGTTCACGGCCTTGAAGTTGTCGAGGTCGATCAGCACCACGCTCAGGGGGTGGCGGTAGCGTTCCGCTCTGGCGAGCTCGGCGCGGAACCGCCGTTGGAACCCGGCGCGGTTCCCGAGCCCGGTGAGCGTGTCGGTGATGGCGGAGCGCTCCAGCGCGCTGACGTGCCGGGCCTGCCGGACGATGACGGCGATGTGCTGCGCGAACGCTTCCGCCACGCTTACGGCGTTGGTCCCGAACGCGTCCTCGGTCGAGAAGTTGTCGATGTTCAGTACGGCCACGACGTCGTCGCGGTCGGTGATGGGCACGAGCACGTGCGCGCGCATCTCGTGCACCCTGGCGCCTTCCACGTGAAGCGGACTGCGCGTGTGGGACGATGCCTGGCTCTTCTCGACGATGTCGCTGCCCCGGAGCACGCGCGGTTGTCCCCGAAGGAAGTCCTCGGCGGGAGCGGCGTACCAACGTAGCTCCTCGTCGAAAGTGAACGGCCCTGCGGCCTGCTGCAGGGCGTCGAGGTCGTATCCGACGGCGGCTTCGAAGCGGAAGAGGTCGCCTTCGCGAACCAGGATCGACGCCGCCTCGGCGTCGGGCACGAGCTCTACGGCGGCCTCGGCCGCATGACGGAACATCGTGGCCGGCGCGTCGGACCGAGCTAGCCTGCGCACCACGTCGAGCATCGCCACCAGGCGACGGTTGAGAAGCACGCGCTCCAGCGCCACGCCCAAGGAGCCGACCGCCGCCGTGAGCAGCCGCCGATCCGCGTCGGTCCAGGCGCGCACGCGGTCGAGCGTCACAGCGGCCAGCAGCGCCTGCACTTCGCGCTGGGCGTTCATCACCGGGACGACCGCGACCGTGCCGATGTCTCCGGTGTCGTCGGCGCCAGCCCAGCTCGGTACCGACCTCATGTCGTCGATCAGGACGGTCTCGCGGGTCTCCCAGACCTCGCGAAGCGCGCCGTCGAACGCGAACCCTTCCTCGAGGCGTGTCGCTAGCGCCGCAGGCAGGTCGCCCACGTGCGCCAACGCCCAGAAGCGCGCATGCCGCAACTGCAACACCGCACCGGCGTCCATCCCGAGCGCGTTCATGACGTCATGCAGGGCCGCCTTCGCGGCGGGCCGCACGCCGTCGGCCTCGAGCAGGCGCTGGTTCAGGCGCGCCAGGAACTCCTGCTCGCCCTTCTGCCGCTGTACGGCGGCGTTCGCCTCGAGCCGCTCCAGCACCTCCTCCATGATGCGGACGAAGGCGCGCAGCGCGTCGTGGTCGTGCGGGCCGAAGGCGTCGCGGTGGGTGTGCTCGAGGTTGAGCACGGCGCGCACCTCCGCTCCGCACCGCACGGGCAAGGCCAGTTCGCTGCGGGTCGGAGCGGCGGACGGAGCCGGCAGGAACTCGGGATCGAGCGAGGTGTCGGGAACGTACTGCGGCTCGCCGGTGCGATACGCCCGGCCGGAGACCGTGCGCAACGACATGCGGAACCCTGGGCGCACGTTCCAACGCCAGGTCGTGTGCAGCACCAACTCGTCGCCGTCGGGCACGAAGACCTCGGCGTGCGCGAAGGCCAGCATCTCCGACAGAAGGCGGGGCGCGGAGCGGAACAATCGGTCTACGCCGTCGGCCTGGTTGAGCTCCAGCGCCGCCTGCTGCAACAATCGCGCCCGTCGGCTGCTGTGCCGGGCCGTTCGTTCCGCCGCGCGCCAGAGGGTGAAGAGCTGGTGGCCGGCGCCACCGGCGATCAGCATCGCGGCTCCGAGGCCGAGGTAGTCGCTCCATCCGACGGGACTGCCGAGCAGCGCGCTACGCACCCACAACAGCGCGAACCCGACCGGCGCCAGGGCCGCTCCGGCGCGCCAACCGAGCCCCACGGTGGCGATCATGTACGGGACCGCCAGCAGGAACCCCTGCCACAGCGTCAGCTGGTGGGTGGGGAAACTCGCGAGGAACGCCAGCGCGGCCGCGAGGCTCCACAGCACCGGACCCACGCGAAGCCGCAGCGCTCGCGTCGATCCCCGCCTGGCCGGGCCATGGGACGCCGTCGTGGACACCGCGCCCATCTTCTCATGAGGCGGTAGGTACGCCGTATGGCGCAATTCTCTCTTGGGTGACGCGCGGAGGCTTCCTTGTAGTTCCACTGCGCGGTGCGGAGGCGCCGTGCCGTGGGTGCGCGGGAGCGTGCGCAGCTGCGAGCGCAGCAGCGTGCGCAGCTGCGAGCGCAGCAGCGTGCGCAGCTGCGAGCGCAGCAGCG
>CAZOTV010000155.1:1280-4916 GCA_964582795.1 uncultured bacterium | reverse complement strand
GGAAGGTACATGCCCGCACGCTTCGTCGCTCGGCATGGGTGGCGATCGTCCTGTCGTCGAGCGGCGTCCTGTTGGGCGGCTGCCTCCGGGCTCCCGAGCCGCCTGGTCCACCGACCTACGAGGACGAGTATCTGTCGGGTCCGCCTGGCGAGCCCATCACCGTGCAGTACACCTTCCCGGGCGACGCCCAGCCGACCGAGGTACATGCCGAGCTCTTCGATGACGTGGTGCTGATCGAGGGCGACATCGCGCTCGGGACGCTCTCGGAACTGACCAACGCGCAAGCGCCGACGCCACAGTCCCATGGCGTACCGAGCAACTACTGGCCCGCGACGACCGCCACGCCTCCGTACGTCTACGAGGTGCCGTACGTCATCAGCGACGACTTCACGCAGGACTACGTGAACGACGTCATCCTGCCCGCCATCCAGCACTGGAACGACAACACCAACGTGCTCCTGGTGGAACGCAGCGGCGAGACAGCCTACGTGGAGTTCGTCACCGCCTCCGATCGTTGCTGGTCCGCCGCCGGCCGGAAGGGGAACCGGCAGGAGATCCGACTCGACGAGAGCCAGTGCACGCGCGTTCGCACCGTCATCCACGAGATCGGGCACACCGTCGGGCTCAAACATGAGCAACAGCGATCCGATCGGGACACGTACGTCGAGATCATCGAGGAGAACGTCGATCCGGACAAGATCGGCAACTTCGACATCTACGGCCCCGGCCTTCCGCTTGGTGACTACGGGTACACCTCGGTCATGCACTACGGCACCACGGCGTTCGGGCTGGAAGACGAGAACGGCAACCGGCTCACGACCATCAAGACGCTAGGCGACCCGATCGCCCCAGCCTCCGTGCTGACCGCCGGCGATCTCGCCGGGGTTCGCCGGCTCTACCCTGAGTACGACCTGCCGTTCGCCGACATCACGGAGCCGGAAACGACCATCACCGTGGACGAAGGGGTGTTGGTGCCGTTCGCTGCCGACGTGGTCATCGCGCCGACCCTCGACGACAGCGACCTGCTGCTGAGCTGGTCGTACGACCGGGCGGGCGTGCCGTTCACGTTCGCTTCTTCGAGCCTGGGAGAGAGCGTGAGCCACCGGTTCTGCGACGGCGTCCATGACGTGACCGTGGCAGCCTTCCTACCCGGGCACGGGCAGCTGGCGAGCGACACCGTTCGCGTGATCGTGAACGACCTCGGCATGACGAACCCGCCCGCGATGTGTTCGATCTGGGTGGAGATCGACGAGCCGATCGACGGCGCGGTCTACGTCGAGGGTGCGAACGTGCCACTCTCCGCCGTCATCGACGACGACCATCCGGAGACGGATGACCCGCTCTACCCCGTGACGTGGCGCTTGGACGATCCGGATAGCGGCACGATCGTCGGGACGGGCCTGCAGAGCACCACCAAGCTCGGCGCAGGACAGCACACCATCTACGTGACGTACGGCGCCGCGACCGACTCCGTGACGGTGACCGTCGTCGAGGCAGGCACGCCGCCGGACGCTGCCATCGCGAGCCCGGCGGACGACTCGCTGCACGACTGGGCCACGCTCGACGGCGTGAACACGTACCTGGATCTCGCGTTCAGCGGTTCCGCCAGCGACGCCCAAGACGGCGCCTTGACGGGCGGGAGTCTGGTGTGGGAGGTACGCCATGCCGGTTCCGGTTCCTACGTGGAGCGCGGCACCGCCACGAACCCGGTGCTGCGGTTCGGGATGGAAACAGGCACGGTCTGGTACGACGTCCGTCTGACTGCCACCGACTCAGATGGCATGACGGACTCCGTGACGATCCAGATCGGGATCGTTTGGCCGCCGAGTTGACGTTGCGCCGCGACCGAATCGATGAGTCAGACGTGGCCATCGCTCGATCCTCGCCCTATGATCCTGGGAACGTTCCGAATGATTCGGGGAGGATGGCATGAAGGTCAAGTGTTTCGGCTGCGAGGTCGTGATCGAAGCGGACGGGCTGGCGGCGGTGGCGGACGCGTTCGTGGCGCACGGCCAGGAGGCCCACGACTGGACGTACCCCGAGACCGCGATCCGGAACTACGCCTGCAACTACGCCGAGGCGGTCGAGCGTGTCTCCGACGACGAGGAGCGCCCGGACAGCATCGGTGAGATCAACATCCGGCCTGTCACTGCCGAGAACCTCGAGGACTGGCAACGGTTCTTCGACCACGACGCCTTCGCCGACAAACCGGACTGGGCCTCGTGCTACTGCCTGGAACCGCACGCCCCGCCGCCGCCCGAGGAGTTCGAGCGTCCTTGGCGCGTGACGCGCTCGATGATGCTCAAGCGGTTCGAAGGCGGCACCACCTTCGGGTACCTCGCCTACGTAGACGGCCGTCCAGCCGGTTGGGTGAACGCGTCCTTGCGCGCCGACTACGAGCTCTACCGCGACGTAGACCCGGGTGGCCCCGACCCTTCCGCCGTCATCGGCGTCTCCTGCTACGTGGTCGCGCCGCCGTTCCGGCGTCATGGCGTGGCGTCGGCGCTGCTCGATCGCGTCATCGCGGACGCTGCCGCAAGGGGCGCGGCCTGGATCGAGGCGTACCCGTACCGCGAACCACGCCCCGACGACTCCGGCCACTTCCGAGGACCGCGCGGCATGTACGACGCGCGCGACTTCGAGCCCATCGAGGAGCGCGGGCGCTACACGGTCATGCGGCGCCGGGTGGGGTGAAGCGCGTCGGGCGGCGCGCGACGTCGATCACGCCCGCCGCATGCCAGACTCGACGACCATGACGAAGCGCATCGGTTTCTTGTCGTTCGGTCACTGGACGCCCAGCCCGCACTCGCAGACGCGCTCGGCGTCGGATGCCTTGCTGCAGTCGATCGACTTGGCCGTGGCGGCGGAGGAGCTGGGTGCTGACGGGGCGTACTTCCGCGTGCATCACTTCGCGCGGCAGTTGGCGTCGCCGTTCCCGCTGCTGGCGGCCATCGGCGCCAGGACGGAGCGCATCGAGATCGGCACGGCGGTCATCGACATGCGCTACGAGAACCCGCTGTACATGGCCGAGGACGCCGGCGCCGCCGATCTCATCGCGGGTGGGCGGCTGCAGTTGGGGATCAGCCGTGGTTCGCCCGAGCAGGTGATCGACGGGTGGCGGTACTTCGGGTACGCGCCCGCTGCGAGGGCGACCGCCTCCGGAGCCGTCTCCGGAACCGACGTCGGAACCGAGGTCGGAACGGACCCCGAGTCCGACGCCGACATGGCGCGGCGGCATGCCGAGACGTTCCTGGAGGTGATCAAGGGAGAAGGCTTCGCCCAACCGAACCCCACGCCGATGTTCCCCAACCCACCAGGGCTACTGCGCCTCGAGCCGCACTCGCCCGGGCTGCGCGAGCGGATCTGGTGGGGCGCCGGGTCGAACGCCACGGCGGCGTGGGCGGGGCGCCTCGGCATGCACCTGCAGAGCTCGACGCTGAAGTTCGACGAATCGGGCAAGCCGTTCCACGTGCAGCAGGCCGAGCAGATCCGCGTGTTCCGCGAAGCGTGGCGCGAAGCCGGTCACGCGCGCGAGCCACGGGTGTCGGTGAGCCGCAGCATCTTCGCCTTGGTGAACGACGTCGACCGCGCGTACTTCGGGCGCGGCCAGCAGGACCAAGACCAGATCGGCTATAT
>CAZOTV010000155.1:0-1180 GCA_964582795.1 uncultured bacterium | reverse complement strand
AGCACACCTGTCACGACGGCGAGCAACACGACGAGAGCGGCGCGCCCCACATCGCTCGCCAGCGCCGAGAACGCCTTCTCGACGACGTCCGAGCCGCTGTCGGCCAGGAGGAACGCCACCGGGCCGAGCACGGTGGGAACGAGGAACAACACGGCCACCAGCGTCTGCTGCGCTTGCTGCACGGTGGCGGCACGCAGCGACACGAGCACGGCGAGGGCGGACGCCAGTACGGCGAGCAGAAGGGCGGTGCCGAGCATGGCAGCGAGGCGTCCGAGCCCGATCAGGATCGGCCCCTGGCCGGACGTCGCGAGGTTGACGGTGATCAGGGCCACGGATAGCGTCGCCAGGAACATCACCATCGCGACGAAGATGGAGAAGAGCAGCTTGCCGTAGAGGATTGCGCCATCCGGCAGGCGGCTCGACAGTAGCGTCCTGAGCGTTCCGCGTTCCCGCTCGCCCGCGAACGAGTCCGGTGCAACGAGGCTCACGCTGAGCAGCGGCAGGATCACCGCGACGAACCATGGCATCGCGCCGGCCGCGTATCCCGCGCCTTCCTGCAGCGGGGCGACGACACCGAAGAACCCGACCGGGACCACGACGGTCAAGACCGTGCGCACCTTGCTGCCCGGCTGCCGGAACAGCGACCGCGCTTCCTTCCACAACACCGTACGGACGTCCTGGATCATCGGGACTCCTCGACCAGTTCCACGAAGGCGTCTTCGAGACGCTTCCCCCGAACGACTTCGCGGACCTGCACCCCGGCCGCGACGACCTCGGCTACCACCCCGGCCGGATCGGCCGACTTGAGGCGGACCCGCAGGTGGTCTTCTTCAGCGACGGCCGATAGCACGTCCTCACGGCGGCGGATCTGGTCCACGATCGTCGCGATCCCGGGTCCCGTGATCAGGACCTCGTGACCCGACGCGGCCAGAAGAGCCGACGGCTCGCCTTCTGCGACGAGCTTGCCTTGACGGATGACGGCGACCCTGGCGCAGAGTTGCTCGGCCTCTTCCATGTTGTGGGTCGTGAGGAAGATGGTGGTTCCCCTGCCGGCGATCTCGGCGAGTTCGCGGCGCACCTCGCGCGCCGACATGACGTCGAGCCCGGTCGTGGGCTCGTCCAGGAGTAGAAGCTCGGGATCGTGGAGTCGCGCTCGAGCCAACGCCAGACGTTGCTGCAT
>CAZOTV010000154.1:0-5012 GCA_964582795.1 uncultured bacterium | reverse complement strand
CACGGCGCGGTCCAGACGCCGGCGTTCGTGGCCGTGGGAACCCAAGGGACGGTCAAAGGCGTATCGCCCGATGGCGTGGCGGAAGCAGGGACGCAGCTGCTCTTCGCGAACACCTACCACCTCTACCTGCGCCCCGGCGCGGAGGTGGTGGACGCCCACGGCGGCCTGCATCGCTTCATGAACTGGAACCGGCCGATCTTGACCGACTCCGGCGGGTTCCAGGTGTTCTCGTTGGGTGCGTCGATCGAGCACGGCGTCGGCAAGATCGCCAGCATCTTCCCCGGCGAGGAGGCGCCCCAGGCCGCCCGGCGCTTGACCGGCAAGGGGATGGTGCGCGTGGGTGAGGAGGGCGTCGAGTTCAAGAGCCACATCGACGGGTCGTTGCACGCGTTCACGCCGGAAAGGTCCATCGAGGTGCAGCGCGCGCTCGGCGCCGACATCGCGCTGGCGTTCGACGAGTGCACCAGCCCGCTGCACGACGAGGCCTACACCCGTCGGTCCCTCGAGCGCACGCACCGCTGGGCCGAGCGCAGCCTCCGCGCCTTCCGCGCGAGCGCCCCGCGCCACGGCTACCCGCAGGCCCTGTACGGCATCGTGCAAGGCGGGTCGTACCAGGACCAGCGCGAGGAGAGCGCCGACGTGATTGGCGCAATGGGGTTCGACGGCGTAGCCGTCGGCGGCAACCTCGGTAGCACGAGGCAGGAGATGTACCGCATCCTCGACTGGACGGTCCCACGGTTGCCTCGGGAACTGCCCCGTCATCTGCTGGGCATCGGGGACGTTCCCAGCATCCTCGAAGCGGTCGAACGCGGCATCGACACCTTCGACTGCGTGATGCCCACCCGGAACGCGCGCAACGGCGGCGTGCTGGTGCGGCAGGGCGGGGGTGAGGCCTTCCGGATCAACCTCCGCAACGCCCGCTACGCGACCGACATGCGTCCGCTCGAACCCGGTTGCGATTGCTACGCTTGCCGCCACTACACCCGCTCGTACGTCCGACATCTGTTCCGGGCAGGCGAGCGGCTGGGGGAGCAGCTCGCCACCGTCCACAACCTGCGGTTCATGGCGCGCTTGATGGAGGACGTGCGCGCGGCGATCCGCGGCGGCACGTTCCCGGACTTCAAGGAGGCGACGCTGCGCGGGTCCGCGCCGGAGGCTAGAAGCTCTTCTCGATCAGGTCGATGACGTTGCCGTCTTGCGTGGCGAACCGCACGATCCCCACGCCCGGCACGAAGAAGATGTCGAGCACGGTCTGACCACCGTTGCTCGTCAGCGTCGTCTGGCGGATGAGGAGCGCATTGAAGCGGCCGGCAGGCGTCGCGACGCCGCGCAAGCCGAGGACCTCCGAGGACAGCGTCAGCCGGAAGTCGGCCAGGTCGGTGGAACTGGTCCACGTCGATCCTTGCGCCAACGGGCTGGCGGGGTAGACGAGCAGCGGCGGGTCGTAGCGATACACCTGGCCCCCGGCGGCCGTGCCGTGACTGACGACGCCCGTGGCGTCGTACACGAGGTAGTCCTCGGAGATCGGCACGCCGTCGAAGTAGTGCGTGAGCACCATCACGTCGAAACCGCCGAAGTCGCGCGGACCGGAGAGCTGCTGCGTCTCGCCGGACGAGTACGTCCAGCTCATGCCGGCTTCCGCCGGGTAGTACCCTTGCGCCCACGCGAACGCGGCGAGCGTCGCCGCGAGCACCAGGGTGAGCAGCGTCTTGGTGACGCGGGCGCCGGCCCCCGCGCGCATGAAGCTCATCAGCCTTCCTCCCGACTCAGCTCGCTCGCGCGCCTGGTCGCTTCTTCGATCGCGTCGATCAGGGCGAAGCGCAGGCGGTGCCGCTCGAGCGTCCGTACCCCCGCGATGGCGGTGCCGCCGGCAGAGGAGACCTCGTCTTTCAGCTCGCTGGGGTGCTTCGTCTCCAGCAACCTAGCCGTTGCGAGCAGCACCTGCCGCGCCAGATCGCGCGCCATCGACCGGTCGAGGCCGACGCGCACGCCACCGTCACCAAGCGCCTCCGCCACCACCGCGGCGAAGGCCGGGCCCGAACCGGCCAGGCCGGTGAACGCGTCGAAGAGCTCCTCACGTAGGTCGTACACCCGGCCAACGGAGCCGAACAGGCTCCGCGCCATGGCCACGTCTTCTGGCGTCGCCTCGGGCAGCCAGGTGAGCGCGGTAGCGCTGACGCCGAGGCTGGCGCCGAGGTTCGGCATCGCGCGGATGACGCGCTTCGAGCCGACACGCCGAGCGATGGTGGAAGCGGTCACGCCGGCCATCAGCGAGATGAACGAGGCGTTGCGCTGCGCCACCAGAGGAGCGACGGCGTCGAACGATTGGGGTTTGACGGCCAGCAACACCCGCTCGGCATGGTGTAGCGCGTCGTCGTCGATGCCCGTGACGCCGTACCGCTCGGCCAACTCAGCCAGGCGGCGAGCGTTGGGGTGGAAGATGCCCACCTCTTCGGCCTTCAGCACGTCGGCCGCCAAAGCGCCCTGCAACACGGCGCCACCCATGCGGCCCGCGCCGACGATGGCGAGGCGAAGGGGAGGATGGTCGACGGGAGCGGGCGTCACGGCGTCATTCTATCCGTGCCCGAGCGCGCCCGAGCCGCGATTGCGCCACAGCAGACGGCTTCCCCACGCGGCGACGGCGGCGCCGACCATCGCCCCGACGGCGTCCGCCGCGAGGTCGAGCACGTCAGGGGTGCGGCCGGGCACGAACGCCTGGTGGATCTCGTCGGTCACGCCGTAGGCGACGGAGAGCGCGACCGCAAGAGCGGGCCGGCCGGTGCCGAGCGTCAGGAAGCCGGCCAGCACGGCGTAGGCCACGGCGTGCGCCACCTTGTCGGACACGTCGGGGAAGATCGACAGCAACCCACCGGCGTCGGGAGACGCCGATTGCAGGAACAAGAAGAGCGCCCACGCCACGGACAGAGTCCAGCCGACGATACGACGACCTCGACCGGAGCGCGGCGCTGCGCCCGCGCCGCCCCGCTCAGCCACGGTCGTCCGGCCGGGGGTGCTCCACGAGCTCGACGAGCACGCCGGCGGCCGCGCGCGGATGTACGAACGCGACCCGGGTCCCGCCGTGCCCAGGCCGGGCGGTTTCGTCGATCAAGGCGACGCCCGCGGCGTGCAGGCGCGTCAACTCCGCATCGATGTCGGCGACGCGGAAGGCGAGGTGGTGAAGGCCCGGACCGCGCTTGGCGAGGAAGCGCGCCAGCGGCCCGTCGTCGCCGAGTGGCGCGAGCAGTTCGACGCGGACCGTGCCCGCCAGAAGCATGCGCACGCGCACGCCCTGCGTGAGGACGTCCTCGTCGTCCCCGTCCACGCGCAATCCGAGAAGCGTGAACGGCCCCGCGCCGGTGTCGAGGTCTTGCGTCGCGATGGCCACGTGGTCCAGCGGGAGCCCCTCGGCCCATCGGGGCGTTGGGAACGGTTCGTGCGCGCTCATCCTCGGGAGCATACCCGTGGACGGCGTCCGGTGGCGTTCGCCGTCATGGCGCCGTGGTCAGCTCACCGCGCGTGTCCTGCTGCATGCGCCGCGCGACCTCCGCGCCGGGCAGATCGCTACTGAGCAACCAGATCAACTTCGAGAGGGCGGCTTCGGGTGTCATGTCGGCGCCGCTCACCACGCCGGCCTCGAGCAACGCCGCGCCGGTGGCGTAGCCCCGCATGTCGACGCGGCCGTGAAGGCACTGCGTGCAGTTCACGACCACCACGCCCCGGGCGGTGGCCTCGCGAACGGCTTCCAGCAGGCCCACGTCGCGCGTCGGAGCGTTGCCCGCGCCGTACGTCTCCAGCACCACACCCTGCACGGGCGGTTGGAGCACGTTCCGCAGCAGCTCTCCACGGATGCCGGGGAAGAGGCGCAGCGCCGCCACCGTCACGTCTCGGACCGGGTGCACGCGGAGTGGGCCCGTTTGGGGTGGTCGGGCCGCTCCCGGTCTGAGGGTGACGTCGACTCCGACGCTGCCGAGCGGCGCTTCGTTGGGAGAGTCGAATGCGTCGTAGCCGCTGGCGGAGACCTTGGTGCTGCGGTTGCCGCGCAGCAGTTTGCCGTTGAAGTAGATGCAGACTTCGTGCAGGTCGTTCCTCGCGGCGAGCTGCAACGCCGCGATCAGGTTCTCCCGCGCGTCCGAGCGCGCCTCCGCCAGCGGGAGCTGCGAGCCGGTCACGATCACCGGCTTCGCCAGGCCCTCGAGCAGGTAGGACAACGCCGAAGCGGTGAACGCCATGGTGTCGGTTCCGTGCAGCACCACCACCCCGTCGACATGGTGGTAGCGCTCGGCGATGCGGTTCGCGATGCGTTCCCAGTCGGCCGGCACCATGTCGGCGGAGTCGAGCAGGGGATCGAACTCGAGCAGCTCGAACTCGGGGATCGCGGGATCGTCCAGCTCGGGCATGCCGCGCAGCAACTCCGCGAGGTGCCCGGGGCTGGGCGCGTAGCCTCGCTCGCCGCGCCGCATGCCGATGGTGCCGCCGGTGTGGGCGAGCAAGACCTTGGAGAGGCGCACGACCGGATTCTACCGGCGGGGCGCCCTGCGCGGGCGCCGCACGACTCAGCGGATCCCAGGCGGCACCTGCGCCGGTGGCGGCTCGGGTAGGTTGCGCGGCATCGCCACGCCTTCGAGTCGTTTGACCACGCCGTTCTCGTTGCAGCCGACGTAGAACGGGCAGCGCAAGCACTCCGACCACACCCGTGGATGCAAGTCCCGCGTCTTGTCGATGAGGGTGAAGCCGCACTTCTCGAAGAACGCCACCTCGTACGTCCAGGCGAACAGCACAGGGATCCCGACGCGACGCGCTTCGTCCTCGGCGGCGCGCACGATGGCGCGGCCGACCCCCTTCGCCTGGACGCCCGGCGCCACCGCTAGCCCACGGACCTCGGCGATGTCGCCCCACAGGACGTGCAGTGCCCCGTTGCCGGCGAAGACCGGGCCGTTGCCGTCCTCCACCTCGGCGACGAAGAAGTCGCGCAGGTTCTCGAAGATGTTCTGCATCGGGCGCACCAGCATGCG
>CAZOTV010000153.1:0-5085 GCA_964582795.1 uncultured bacterium | reverse complement strand
AGCACCACCGCGATGGTTGCGGCCTGGCCCCCGTCGAAGTACCGAAAGTAGGTTCGATAGATGTAGATCCCATACGGCTGCGTCGAGATTCCCGGTCCGCCTCCGGTCATGATGTAAACGAGATCGAACACGCGCAGCTTGACGATCGTCTGGAATAGCAGCGCGATCGTCAAGGAAGGACGTAGAAGTGGCAGGATCACGTGAATGAGTTCCTGCCAGGCGTTGGTGCCGTCGATGCGAGCCGCTTCCATCGTCTCCTTCGGGATGGACGTGAGGCCAGCAAGGAGGATGATGGTGACGAATGGTGTCGAGCGCCACACCTCCGTGACGATCACGGCGAACTGCGCCAGGTCGGATCGTCCAAGCCAGTTGACCGGGTCGGCTCCGAAGAGCGTGATGAAGTAGTTGACCAGCCCGAAGTCGTAGTTCCACAGGAGTCGCCAGTTGAGACCGACGGCGATGGGGGCGATCAGATAGGGCAGCAGCACGACCGTCGCCAGCCACTTGCGGGAGTGGAAGAGTGAGGAGAGCAACAGAGCGCCAAGCAGCCCGAGCACGAACTCGAGGGCGATGGTGAGTACGACGAACAAGGCGGTGAACTCGGAGACCTGCCAGAAGTTGGCGTCACCGAGGAGCTTGACGTAGTTGTCGAACCCAACGAATCGCGTTGCGTCTGGGTTGGTGTAGCGCCAGGAGAAGAGCGACAGATAAACGTTGTAGATGAGCGGGTAGATCAGCACGACCCCGAGTAGGGCGAACGCCGGGGCAAGCAGAAGGTATGGGACGGCTTGCGCGAGGCGAGGCCGCGTGACGGCCCCGCCTCTCGCCTCTCCGGCTTCGCGCTTGAGCGGCCGGGCGTTCGTCATGTCAGAGCAGACCGTCGATCTGTCGACACATGGCTTGCGCGGCGGCTTCGGCCGACTTCTGCCCCTCCAGAGCTGCGGTCAGTTCGATGGACATCGCGTCGGCCATCTCGGGGAAGCGCGGGTGGGATGGCGTGAAGCTCGATGCTGCGGTCGCTTGAAGCCACTCGGCCCCGAGAGGGTTCTTCGCGACGAAGGCCTCGTCCACGTAGGTGGTCTCGCGAACCGGGGCGTTCGCGTATTCGACGGCCATCGTGATCTGGTTCTCGACGTTCGTCAGCCACTGTACGAGCTGCCATGCAGCATCCTTCTGGTCACTGCTGCTGTCGATGGCGAGACTCCACAGGGTGTTGAGACTGCGGCCGGCCTCGACGCCTTCCGCCGTCGGGGAAACCGCCCAGCCAACCTGGGCGACGTCCAGTTCATCCACGAGCCTGCCGTAGTAGGGCGAGAAGTAGATACCCATGGAGGCGCGGCCCGTCTGCAACTGGCGGATCTGCTCGTCTCTGCCGATGGCGAACAGGTCTGGGGGCATGTAGCCGCCTTGATAGAGATCGACCCAGAGCTGGATGGCCCCTACGCCCTCAGGCTCGGTGATCTCGCAGGCGGTCGCGTCGCTATTGAGGATGTCGCCACCATTGGCGAAGAGCAGACGAGCGAAGTCCTGAACGATCTCGAAGCCCGGGATACCGCGCTGCACCAACCCATACACGTCGGTCTGGCCGTCGCCGTTGGTGTCCCGCGTGAGGGCCTCGGCGGTGGCGCGTAGCTCCACGATTGTGGTGGGTACCGAGACACCGGCCGCTTCGAGGTGGTCGGCGCGGTAGTAGAGCATCGTCGTGCCGCCGCGGAACGGCATCGCGAGCAGGTTCCCATCAACGGTGTTCACCTCGACGAGCGACTGGATGAGGTCGTCGGACCTGTACTCGGCGGGGGCCGTAGCAAGCCAGTCTTGAAGAGGCTCGAGGAAGGCGGCGATCTCCTCGTTCATCCAGGCGTCCTGAAGTGTGGCTACGTCGAATGTGCCCGTGCCGCCCACGTACTCGATGACCGCGCGCTCTCGCAACTGGTCCGTGGGGGCGGTGACGACGTTGACGACGATGCCAGTCGCCTCCGTGAAGGCCTGGACTACCCCGCCGTCGCCTCCCGTGGCTGCGTAAAGCGTCGGGTGAATCAGGAGCGTGATCTCTTGCGCTGTGCTATTGGCTATGCCTGTGAGCGCGAGCACTGCAAGCAGCGCTGCCGAGACTCGTTTCGTGATGGCTATCTTGATTCTGGTCATCTTGTCCCCTTCGGCTCGCTGGGTTGACCGCTGCGGCGGCTGACGGCGTGGAGAAGCAAGACCTGCTCGCGCGCCGCGCGTACACGAATGAGCGTCAGTTGGTTCCGTCCACGACACCTCCTTGCGACCGGATGGTCTCTCGCAACTTCTCGATCGGCACGGAGCGCGCAACGTGCCATTCGTTGGCCGACATCAGTGCCGCGGCGGTGCCGGCGGCTTGGCCCATGGCCATGCAGGGGCCCATGACGCGGGCAGAGCCGTTGGCCCCGCGGGAGGAGGAGAAGCAGCGTCCGGCGACGAGCACGTTCGTCAGGCCACGAGGTAGCAGGCAGTCGTAAGGGATGTCGTACGACCGGCCATCGCGCACCGGGATGCGCTCCTGGTCTTTGCCGCTTCCGTGCAGGTCGACGTGATGTGCTCCCTTGGCGATACCGCGTTCCGACTTGCGTCCCTCGAGCACGTCCTCAGTACTCAACTCGTAGTCCCCGACGACGCGCCGTGTTTCGCGGATGCCCACGCGTGGCGCGACCCCAGTCAAGTGAGAATCGCCGAACCCGGGGACGTCTTCTTGCAGGAACGTCGTGCACAAGCGAACCTGCGTGGTCAACGTCGACAGGGCCGCGCTCAATGCGTCCATGTCGGTGGCGTCGATGTTCGCGAGGCGCGTGGTATTGAGGCCGACCTCGCGCCGTTGAAGGGACGTCGGCCACATGTATACGGCAGTCGTCTCGAACATGCGTCCTTGCTCTATTGCACTGTGCATCAAGCTGCCCCGTGCGTCGAGCACCGAGAAGGGCAACCCCTTGTCGGCGACGGCGGCGGCACAGTCCGCGCGCGACTTCGCGATGACCGGGTTCTCGGCAAGGATGAACTGGTCCGGGTTGTCGCGCATGAACGAGAGGAACTCGTCGTAGTCGACGTTGCCGAGTCGGAACACCAAGCTGACCGGTTGGGTCTCACCTTCCGACCCGCCTTGCTGGAACCCGGCGCCCGCTGCGATGGCCAGGTCACCATCACCGGAGCAGTCGATGAAGACATTCGCCGTGATATACGTCCGGCCGTTCTTGTTCGCTGCCAGGATGCCCTTGACCTCACCGTTGGCGGTTACGACGTCTTGCGCCAACGTGTAGAGAAGCGTGGTGACGCCTCTGCTGGCAAGCTCCTCGATGACCACGAGCTTGAGGATCTCCGGGTCGAAGCAAACGCCCCAGTTGAGCCGCCAGTCGAAAACGGGGCCCACGTAGCCACCCAGTCGTTCGCTCTTGTCGAGCAGCTCGCGCATGATGCCGCCCACGATCCATTCGCCTCGGGCGTTGAGCGCACCGTCGATCGGCAGGCCACTGATGAGCTCGCCGCCCACCATCGGACCGCTCTCGAGAAGAAGCGTCTTCGCACCGTTGCGCGCTGCAGCCATGGCTGCTGCGACGCCGGCGCTGCCCGCTCCGACCACGACCACGTCGTAGTGCCTATTCCTCACTGCTTCCGCCATGCCTTCCCTTCCGCCACGAACGTGGCACGACCACGGGTGCATACGCCTGGGCGATCCCGATGGCTGCTCATAAGATCTTCTCGACACTGGCGATGTGCTGGTACATCAGCTGCTCTGCGCTCGCTGCGTCTCCCTCGGCGATCGCGAGGGCGATGAGGCGATGGAAGTGCTTGCCCTTCTCGCGGACGATGGGGTTCTCGGCTGGGTGAGGTTCGCTCTTCTCGAACAGCTCGTAGATGGCGGTGACCATCTGCGCGATCACAGGATTGTGCGAGGCCAGGACGATGAGGTGGTGGAAGCGCACGTTGTGCGCCGTCCACTCGGACACTTCGAGCGTCCTACCTTCTTCGACCATCGAGGACTCGAGGATCGCGTCCCTCTCAGCCCGCGTCGCCCTCACTGCAGCCAGTGCAGCTGCATCGGGTTCGAGCAGTCGCCGAGCTTCGAGCAGTTGAGCGCGGGTTGGGCTGCCATGCAATTGAAGACGTTCGAGGACTTCGTTGGTGGACGTGAGGTCGTTCGCTACGAAGGTTCCACTCCCCTGGACCACAGTGAGCACGCCGCGGCTCTCCAGCACGCGGTAGGCTTCGCGAACCGAGCCCTGGCTTAGCCCCGTCTGCGCGGCGCGTTCCGCGATGGTCGGCAGCTTGTCACCAGGCCGCAACTCACCGCTAAGCAGCTGACCCTTCACCTGCTCGACGAGTTTCTCGTACGCAAGTAAGCGCTCAGGGTTGCGTTGCACCTCGACTCCTCTTTCGATTCAACGGCCCAAAGGGGCCCTCGAGATTCATGCAATGATTTGGTGAATCATAGTGTCATTGTTAGGCATGGATGTCAACCGGCGATGGGAGCCACTCGCCGAAGTCGCCGGACGTCTAGAGGGCCGACAGAGTGTTGCCGATGCCGAACAGGTTCGAGCCGCTGTCGGGGATGGAGAAGCGGTTGGCCATGGCGGCGGAGGAGACTCTGGATGTCGGCTTCGCGAGGCCCTTGGGTTGCGCGGTGGAGGCGCTGAAGAGGTGGATGTCGCCGGCGGGTCGATGATCTGGATGTCTGGTTGGACTAGTGACGTTCCACCTCGGGGTGCCGCTTCGCATCTTGCGCCTCCGCCTTCGTGACGACCGCAATCGTGCCGCTCAGCGGCTCTCTCGCAGTCGTGGGTCGCGTACCCGACGTAGCACGAAGTCGAATACTTTCCGTGGACGATGTGGGTGTCAGGGGAGTGACGCTCCGCGGGGCACGCGACGCGCTTGGGGCTTCAGATGCCCGCACGCGCGTAGTGAAGGGGAGAGCTGGGACGGCGGACGTCGTGCTGTTCGATGACGTTCCGAGCTGCGTGGTATGGCCGTGGAACGAGGACGTGGAGAGTGGGTTGGGAGCGCGAGGAGTGATGACGACGCGCTGAAGGTCTCACGGTTCATGCTGTTGGTATGACACCAAGCGGCCCCCCC
>CAZOTV010000152.1:0-5190 GCA_964582795.1 uncultured bacterium | reverse complement strand
CCCACCCCTTCCCAGCCCACGAACATGAGCGGGAACGAGTCGGCCATGACCAGCACCAGCATGGCGGCGACGAACAGGTTGAGTTGGGCGAAGTAGCGCGCGTAGCCGTCGTCGCCGTGCATGTAGCCGATCGAGTAGACGTGGATCAGAAGGCCGACGCCGGTGATGACCAGCATCATCGTGACGGCCAGCGGGTCGATCATGAAGCCGAGGTCGACGGCGAGGTCGCCGCCGGTCAGGTACCGGCCCAGGCTCACGCGCACGCTGCCCTCGGACCCGCCGAGGCCGAAGAAGGCGAGCAGCGACAGCACGAAGCCGGCCGCGACCGTCAGGCTCGCGATGATGCCCGGTAGCGGCTCCTTCATCGCGCGGCCGAACAGGCCGTTGACGAGCGCGCCCGCGAGCGCCAGAAGCGGCGCCAGGGCGGCGAGGGTCACGATGCTCTCGTTCATGCTCGCACCTCGGATAGCTCGTCGACGTCGGTGCTGACGCGGTTCCGGAAGATCGCCACGAGGATGCCGAGGCCGACGGCCACCTCGGCCGCGGCGATGGCCAGGACGATGAACACCGCGGTCTGGCCGGTGAAGGCGTGCGCGGCGCCCGCTTCGCTCCACTGCCGCGCGAACGCCACCATGCTGAGGTTGGCGGCGTTGAGCAACAACTCGACGGACAGGAAGATCATGATGGCGCTACGCCGGGTGAGCACGCCGACGGTGCCGAAGGCGAAGAGAACGGCGCTCAGGACGAGGTAGTACTCGGTGGGCACCATGGTCACCTCACCTCCTCGACCGGCTCGGGCGCGCCGGGGTGGTGAGCGTTCGTGCCCGGCGTCGCGTGCTCGCTGTCGGGATGCTCTTCATCGGGTACGCGCGTCGCGCTCGCCCGAACGGGAACGTGCGGGCGCGTCTCGGGCGCGGCGCGCTGCACCAGGCTGACGGCGGCGATGATGCCGGTCATGAGCAGCACGCCGACCAAGTGGAACGCCAGCAGGTAGTCGCTGAACAGCATCTCCGCGATGCTGCCCGCGTTGCCTCCCTGCAACACACCCGTGACGGTCGCCTCGGGCGGTAGCGGCGCGCGCGCGGCGAAGAAGGTGACGCCCGCGCCGACCGCGACCAACGCGGCGGCGCCGAACGCCACCGGCTTCATCCAGCGGAAGCGGGCGCCCGGCAGACCGCCTTGCACGTTGAGCAACATGATCACGAAGAGGAACAGGACCATGATGGCGCCGGCGTAGACGATCACCTGGATGGCCGCGAGGAAGTGCGCGTTCAGCGTCACGTAGGTGACGGCGAGCGCCATGAGCGTGCCGACCAGCGAGAGCGCGGCGTGTACCGGCTGGCGCAGCGTGATCACGCCGACGGCGCCGAGCACCATCACGGCCGCGAGGATGACGAAGGCGATCATCTCAGTGATCCACGCCTTCGAGTTCCGGCCGCGGCCCGGCTTCGAAGCCGAGGCGCACCTCGCCGCCCTTGGCGGCGGCCTCACGCCGTTGCCACTTGCTGCCCTTCACGCCGACGAGCATGTCTTCCTTGCCGTACACGAAGTCTTGGTAGCGGTAGTCGGCCAGCTCGAACTCGTGACCGAGCACCACGGCGCCCGTGGGGCAGGCTTCCTCGCAGAAGCCGCAGAAGATGCAGCGCAGCATGTTGATCTCGTAGATCTTGGCGTACCGCTCGCCGGCCGAGGTCGGGTTCGCCGGGTCGTTCTCGGCGGCTTCGACGTAGATGGCGTAGGCGGGGCAGGCGGCGGCGCACAGGCTGCAGCCGATGCACTTCTCCAGCCCGGTGTCGGGGTGGCGCAGCAGGTGGTGCCTGCCGCGGAAGCGCGGCTGGATGGTGGCCGGCTCGTCCGGGTAGCGCACCGTTACGGGGCGCTTGAACAGGTGGCCGAGCGTGACCCCCATCCCCTTGGCGATGTCGAGGACACTCATGGACGGACACCTCCGGTGGTCCGAACGAGACTCATGATGCGGTTCGAGCGCGCAGCGTCAAAGCACAAAGGCGATCACCGCCCCCGTGATCAAGGCGCCGAGGAGCGCGAACTCGAAGAGGTAGAGCCAGCCGAAGCGCATCAGTTGGTCGTAGCGAAGCCGCGGGAGCGTGGCCTTCAACCAGATGAACAGGAACATGAAGATGGCCATCTTCAGGACCAGCCAGATGATCGGCCACTCGGACATACCCGGGATGATGGCGTCGACGAAGCCTGGGCCCTTGTACCCGCCAAGGAACAGCGTGCTGATGAACGCCGCCGAGGTCATCATGTTGACGTACTCGGCCATCTGGTACAGGGCCCACTTGATCGAGGAGTACTCGGTCAGGTACCCGGCCACGAGTTCCTGTTCGGCCTCCGGCAGGTCGAACGGCGTGCGGTTCACCTCGGCCGTGCCGGAGATGATGAAGGTCGCGAAGGCCAGCGCCAACCCGGGCCAGAGCCAAGGACTGACCGACCAGATGCCGGTCTCCACGATCTCGCGCAGGTTCAGCGTGCCCGTCACCATGATGACCGCCAACACCGACAGGCCGAGGCCCAGCTCGTAGCTGATGATCTGCGCCGAGGAACGCAGGCTGCCGAGCAACGCGTACTTGCTGTTGGCGGCCCAGCCGCCGAGGAAGATGCCGTACACGCCGACGCTCGTCACGGCCAGGATGTAGAGAAGGCCGATGTCGAGGTCCATCACCCAAGGGTTGAGCCCGAAGAGGCTTCCTGCAGGTCCGGCGGGGATCGCCCCGAAGGCGGACAGCGCGAAGAGGATGCTGATGCCCGGCGCCAGGACGTAGACGAACTTGTCGGCGGCCGAGACGACGATGTCTTCCTTGAAGATCGACTTGATGGCGTCGGCGATCGGCTGCAGCAGGCCGAACGGACCGACGCGATTGGGGCCGTAGCGGTGCTGGAAGCGCCCCAGCAACCGCCGCTCGATCAGCGTCATGTACGCGAACGCCCCGAGCAGCACGACCGCGAGGACGAGCGCCTTGAGGAAGGTGACCCAGAGGGGATCGTGCGTCACGGCGCCACCTCCGCTCGGGCGCGCTCACCCGCCGCCAGCGGTGTCGTGGCGTTCGCGACGACGCTGGCGAGGTCCGCCTGGACCAAGCCGATCGGCTGGTCGGGGAGACACGGCAGCGTCATCAGGCCGGCGGGCACCGACTCCGTCACTTCGACGATGGCGTTGCGCCAGATGCCAGCGACCCGCAGCCGCACGTCGGCGCCGTCCGCCAGCCCGTTCGCCGCAGCGTCGTCCGGGTGCACGCGCAAGCGCGGACCGCCGACGGCCGAGCGCAGGTGCGGGTTGCGGCTCAAGTACTCCGCACGCGCCATGCTGGGCGCCACCAGCAGGTTGCCGCTGGGCGCCGCGCCTTCGCGCAGTTGCGCCTTCGCGGCCGCACGCGGCTTCACGCGGTGGACCAAGCCGCTCTCGGGCAGTTCGGCAGGGTCGAGTTCGAACCGCTTGCGAAGGACACGCCAGGCGCTTCGCTTGCTGCGACCCTCCAATCGCTGGCCGAGCGCCTCGCCCAACGCCTGGACGACACCCGTCAAGTCCTCGGCGCTTCCCGCCTCGACGGGCGCAGCGCGCACCGGCAGGAAGCGACCCTCGAGGTTCACCACGGTGCCGTCGCGTTCGTAGACGCTGCGCGCCGGCAGCACCACGTCCGCCAGGCGCGCGGTATCGGTGAGGAACAGGTCGTGCACGACCAGCAGTTCCTTGTTCTTCAGCACCTCGGCGATGTCCGGGTCCTGCGCGGGGTCGAGGTGCGACAGCACCAACGCGCGCGCCTCGCGCAACATGCCGGGGTAGGCGTAGCGCTCGTGCGACGGCAGCACACCCAGCGCCTCGAGCCCGTAGGAGTTCGCCATCGGACCGACCGGCAGCTCCTTGGCGCCGACCGCTTTGACGAACGCGCGGGCGGCCTCGGCGGCGCCTCGCCGGACGAGGGCGAACCCGCCCAAGACCACCACGGCGCGCTCGGCCGCTTTGAAGCGCCGCACCAACGCGCGGGCGGCCTCGGTGCTCATGCCCAGCGCGGCCTCGTCGACGGGAGCGCCGCCGAGCGCCTGCTCGCCCGCGTCCCCTTCGTCAGGCATCGCGTCGGCGATGGCCGTCAAGGCGGTGAAGAACGCCTCCTCGCCGCCGGCCGGGTAGAGGACGCTGGTGCCGGCATGCCGCATCAGGTCGACGCGGTAGGGCGCGGCCACGCTGAGGATCTCCCGCTTGCGCGGCATGCGCTCCTTGAGGCGCAGATCGGCGATCGGCACGCCGTGCGGCATCAGCACCGGCGGCGTGACGCCTTTCAGCGCGTCCTTGACCCGCAGGTCGACGATGCCGGCTTCCTCCGTCACGTCACCGAGCACCAGGATGGCGTCGGCCGTGGCGAGGTCGTTCAAGGTGGCGACGGCGCCGTGGGCCAGCACGGAACCGGCCGGGCGCGGCGCGTGGTCGATCTGCCCGGTGCCCAGGTGTTCGGCCAGCGCCATCGCCGCCACGCCCTCCTCGAGGGTGGCGTCGGCGCGGATGGCGACGCCGACGTCTTTGCCGCCCATGCTCCCGAGCCGCTCGGCGACGAACGCAGCCGCCTCGTCCCACGTGGCGGGCTCGAGCGTCCCGCCGCGCCGCACCAGCGGCGTCTTCAGGCGGTCGGGCGCGTCTGCGTACTCGTGACCGAAGCGCGTGCCGTCGTCGATCCAGGTCTTGTTGACCTCGGGGTTGAGCGCGGCCTTGATGCGTTCGATGCGTCCGGTGCGCGCGTCGACGATGATGGCCGAGCCGCTGGCGTCGTCCATCGCCGTCGTGCGGGTGTGGTCGTACTCCCAGTTGCGGCCGCGGAAGCGGCTGGTGGCGTCGAGCAGGGCCCCGACCGGGCAGATGTCGGCGATGTTGCCGGTGAAGTTGCTCGGCAGGCCCTCCTCGGCCGTGCCGATGAAGGTGTGGGCGCCGCGCTCGATGAAGTCGAGCACCTCGTCCCCGGGCACCTCTTCGAAGTAGCGCACGCAGCGCTTGCAGTGGATGCAGCGCTCGCGGTCGAGCGTGATCAGCTCGGACAGCGCGTGGTGCTTCTCCTGATGGCGCTTGTCGAACTCGAAGCGGCTGAGGCCGTCACCGTACTCGTAGGAGCGGTCCTGCAACTCGCAGGCGCCGCCCTTGTCGCACACCGGGCAGTCGAGCGGGTGGTTGATGAGGGTGAACTC
>CAZOTV010000151.1:1519-5333 GCA_964582795.1 uncultured bacterium | reverse complement strand
GCGCGCGAGTGGGCCGACACCGCCGAGAAGACGCAGGGCCGATGCATGTTCATCACCGGCTCCGGCATCCTGCACTGGTACCAGGGCGGACCGCTCATCTACCGCGCCGAAGCCGTGATGGGCATCCTCACCGGCTGCATGGGGCGCAACGGCGGCGGCTTCAACCACTACGTCGGCACCGAGAAGGTGCGCCCCTTCGCCGCCATCGGCACGCTCGGCGGCGCCGCCGACTGGGGCGTCACCAGCCGGCAGATGAACTCGACCTCGTACTTCTACTTCCACACCGACCAGTGGCGCTACGACGGCATGACGCTCGAGCCGTTGTGGGCACCGCGAGCCAAGGTGTTCCCGGAGAAGGCCAAGCACGCGGCCGACATGAACATGCTGGCGGTGCGCAACGGCTGGCTGCCGTTCTTCCCGCAGTTCGACAAGCGCAACCCGATGGACGTCCTCGAGGAAGCGCGTGCCGCCGGCTGCGCCACCGACCAGGAGGTGGCGTCCTGGGTCGCCAAGGGCTTCCAGGAGCACCGCCTCGAGTTCGCGCTACGCGACGTCGACGCGCCGGAGAACCACCCGAAGGTGCTGTGGATCTACCGCGGCAACCTCATCGGCACCTCGATGCGCGGGCACGAGTACGCCCTGAAGCACCTGCTGGGAACGCACAACAACGTGCTCGGCAGCGATCGGGCCACCGGCATGGTCGACGACATCGCCTGGCACGACGAAGCTCCGCTCGGCAAGCTCGACCTCGTCTACAACGTCAACCTGCGCATGGACTCGTCGGCCAACTACTCCGACATCGTCCTGCCAACCGCCCACTGGTACGAGAAGTACGACCTCACCTGCACCGACCTGCACTCCTTCTTCCACCCCTTCACCCCCGCCCACGACCCCGCCTGGGAGGCGAAGCACGACTGGGAGGCGTTCAAGCTCGTCGCCGCCAAGGTCTCGGAGCTCGCCAAGACCTACCTGCCCGAGCCGGTGGAAGACCTGGTGATGACGGCGCTCTCCACCGACACGCCCGACGAGATGGCCCAGCCGATGGGCGAACTCGTCGACTGGTACGCCGGCGAGACCGACCCGGTGCCGGGCAAGACCTTCCCCAACGTGAAGGTGGTCCGGCGCGACTACACCACCATCCTCGACAAGTACACCACCCTCGGTCCCGAAGTGGCGAAGCCCGACGGCTACGGCGCCAAGGGCATCAAGGGAGACCTCACCGAGGTCGTCGAGGAGCTCAAGGAGAGCTACCTGGTGGGCGCCAAGAACGGCCTGCCGTCGCTCGAGGACGCCAGGCAGGTCGCCGAGGTCATCCTGCGCATCTCGCCCGAGAGCGACGGCGAGCTCTCGTACCGCATCTTCCAGAACCTCGAGAAGCGCACCGGCGTGCCGCTCGCGCACCTCGTCGAGCACGACCGCGAGATCCGCCACCACTACCCCGACCTCGTGTCGCAGCCGCGGCGCTCGCTCACCTCGCCGCACTGGTCGGCGATCGAGAGCGCCGGCCGCACCTACGCGCCGTGGACCATGAACGTCGAGGCGCTGAAGCCGTGGCACACGCTCTCGGGTCGGCAGGAGATCTACTACGACCACCGAATGTTCCGTGAACTAGGTGAAGACCTGCCCACCTACAAGCCGCCGGTCGACACCGTGAAGATCGGCGACGTGGCAGCTGCCGAGCTGGGCAAGCCCGGCACCAAGGTCTTCCGCTACGTCACGCCGCACGGCAAGTGGTCGATCCACAGCATGTTCTGGGACACCTGGCAGATGCTGAACATGTTCCGCGGCGGCCAGGTGATCTGGATCAACGACGACGACGCCAAGCAGATCGGCGTCGCCGACAACGACTGGGTCGAGGCCTACAACGAGAACGGCATCACCGTGGTGCGCGCGGTAGTGAGCGCCACCGTGCCGCGCGACATGGCCATCTTCTACCACTCGTCCGAGCGCCACGTGAACGTTCCGTTCTCGTCGCTGGCGCGCGAACGCGGGGTGAGCGACCTGCGCGGCGGCAACAACAACGCCCCCACCCGCATCATGATGAACCCTTCGACGATGGTCGGCGGGTACGCCAACTGGACGTACTGGCTGAACTACCAGGGCACCAGCCCCTCGGAGCGCGACTGCGTGGTGGTGATCCGCAAGAAGCCCCTCGAGGCGGGCGGCCGCAAGGTCATCTATCGCGAGGAACAGCTCGGAAGGATCGGTTGACCCATGCGTGTCAAGCAGCAGATGGCGATGGTCTTCAACCTCGACAAGTGCCTGGGCTGCAACACCTGCACCATCGCGTGCAAGAACGTCTGGACCAACCGCGAGGGTGCCGAGTACATGTTCTGGAACAACGTCGAGACCAAGCCGGGCATCGGCTACCCGAAGCGCTGGGAAGACCAGGAGATCTACCGCGGCGGCTGGGTGCGCAACGAGGGCTCGGACCGCCCGTCGCTCCGGCAGGCGTCGCGCTTCTGGTTGATGATGAACCTCTTCTACAACCCGGTGCTGCCGCAGATGGAGGAGTACTACGGCAAGGGGCCGTTCACCTTCACCTACGAGGACCTGCACTCCGCCACCCCCACGACGTTCTCGCAGCCGGTGGCGCGCCCGAAGTCGATGATCACCGGCGAGGAAGACATCGACATCACCTACGGCGTCAACTGGGAGGACAACGCCGCCGGCGTGTACGACGAAGGCTCCGGCGCGCAAGACCCGAACCTCGAGGCCCTCACGCCCGAGGCGAAGAGCGCCTACCTGAAGTTCCGCGACTCGTTCATGATGTACCTCCCGCGCATCTGCAACCACTGCCTAAACCCGGCGTGCGTCGGCTCGTGCCCGTCGGGAGCGGCCTACAAGCGCGAAGAGGACGGCGTGGTGCTGATCGACCAGGACCGCTGCCGCGCCTGGCGCTACTGCGTCTCCGGGTGCCCCTACAAGAAGACGTACTTCAACTGGCGCACCGGCAAATCCGAGAAGTGCATCCTGTGCTACCCGCGCCTCGAGACCGGTCAGCCGCCGGCGTGCTTCGTCGCGTGCCCCGGTCGGATCCGCTACATGGGTCCGCTGCTCTACGACCTGGACCGCGTGCCCGAGGTGGCGAACGCGCCCGAGGCCGACCTGGTCCGCCTCCACCGCTCGCTGCTGCTCGACCCGAACGACCCGGAGGTCATCGCCGCCGCCAAGGAGCAGGGCGTCACGGAAGCGTGGCTCGAGGCGTGCCGGCGCTCGCCGGTCTACAAGATGGTCGTCGACTGGGAGATCGCGCTGCCGCTGCACCCCGAGTTCCGCACGCTCCCGAGCCTGTTCTACATCCCGCCGGAGAGCCCGGTGGCGAGCGCCGATCGGGCGGTTGACGGCCGGGCAGACGCACCGTACGACATGGTGGCCGGCGACAAGCTCTTCCCCGGCCTGGACGACTTCCGCATCCCGATGGAGTACCTCGCCAGCCTGCTCTCGGCCGGCAACGTGGCCGAGGTGCGCAAGGCGCTCGCGCGGCAACTCGCCGTGCGCCGCTACCGCCGCTCGGTGCGTGTCGAGGGCACGCCCGACGAGGCGGTGCTGGCCGAGGCGGGCTTGAGCGTCGAGGACGCCAAGCAGATGCACCGGCTGCTGGCGCTGGCGCACTACCACGAGCGCTTCGTGGTGCCCACCACCCACGTCGAGAAGAGCGCCAGCACGCCGTACATCGAGCGGGGCTACGCCGGCTTCGCCGAGTTCGCAGCCGACAAGGGGCCGAAGCGGCGCACCACCTTCCACGGCCAAGGCGAGGGGGTGGAGCGATGACGGTACGCGCCGAAGGCACGGCGACGCCAGCCACCGGCGC
>CAZOTV010000151.1:0-1419 GCA_964582795.1 uncultured bacterium | reverse complement strand
CCGAGCCCCCGGCCGACCCGCGCCTCACCACCGCCCAGCGTGCCGCCGGGTACCGGATCGTGGCCGAGCTCTTCCTCTACCCGGACGAGCGCGACATGGCGCAGGTCGCCGCCTGGCGGGACGCGCTCGCCGGCGTTCCCGAAGCGCGCCTGCTGGACACGTTCCTCGCCCACGAGCGCGCGTCCGACCCCGAGGAGTACCTCGACGTGCTGGAACTCGCCCCGCCCTGCCCGCTCTACTTGGGTGCGTACCTCTTCGAGGAACCGGCGTCGTGCCGTGGGGCAGGCATGTCGGGTCGCAACGCGTACATGCTCGAACTCAAGGCCACCTACCGCCACTTCGGCCTCGAGCCCGACGCCGGCGAGATGGCGGACTTCCTGCCGCTGCTGGCGGAGTTCCTCGCCATGACCACGGAGGACGCAGCGAACGACGCCGCCGGCGTCCGCCTGCGCCTGCTCGAACGCATGGTGGCGCCGCCGCTGCCGGAGATGCGGGAACGGCTCGTGCGCTACGAGTCTCCCTACGCCGAGGTGATCGACCTCCTGGCGTTCCTCGTCGCCGACGACACGCTGGCCGCGCCACCCCCCGATCCGGCCTCTGCTGGGTACGCCGCCGAACTCCCGGTGATCCAGCCGCCCATGCTGACGCCCGAGGCGGCCGGACGCGGCGGGCGCGCCGAGGGGGTGCGCCGATGAGCCTCTTCCTCTGGGCCGTCTACCCGTACGTGTGCCTGACGCTCTTCTTCGTGGTGCCGTTCCTCCGGCTCCGGAAGCGGCCGTTCGAGTACAGCACGCGCGCCAGCGGCATCTTCGGCAGGCGCCTGCTGGGCGTCGCGTCGCTGCTGATGCACTGGGGGATCATCACCCTGATCGTCGCCCACGCCATCGGGCTGACGGGCGGCGTGCTGGGCTGGGGAAGCTGGGTGGGGGCGTTCTTCTGGATCGGCGCCGTTGGCGGCCTGGCGGCGCTGTCCGGCTCGACCTTGGCGCTGATCCGGCGCATGAGCACGCCCGAGGTGCGCGCCATCAGCCAGCTCGACGACTACCTGGTGCACGTCTTCCTCATCGCCATCATGGGCGTGGCGCTCTACCAGTCGCTGGTGCAGCTGATCTGGGGGGCGGCGTTCAACGGTGGCTTGTGGCTCGCGAGCCTGTTCCGCTTCCAGCCGGATCCGGAGCTGATGGCGGGCGCGCCGCTCTACACCCAGATCCACCTGGTCCTGGCGATGACGTTCTTCGCGTACTTCCCGTTCACGAAGCTGGTGCACGCCTGGACCTACCCGGTGAACTACTTCGTGCGGCCGTACCAATCGATGCGCACGAGCGTGCGCAAGTACCAGCGGCGCTTCGAGTTGGTCTTGCGCACCGACAGCTCGATGCTGCTCTACTCGGTCGGCACCATCCTGCTGCTCTCGCTCGC
>CAZOTV010000150.1:2121-5409 GCA_964582795.1 uncultured bacterium | reverse complement strand
ACCAGGCTGAGGCCGAACGCCACGCTGCGTGTGCGGGCGTAGCTGAGGCTCAGCGGCACCGCCACCAGCAACAGCGCTAAGTTCGTGAACGGCTCGGCCAGCTTGCGTTGGAACAGCACCATCGCGTGGCGGCGATCGGTGGCGGACGCGCTCTCGCGCCCCGCGTCGCGCCAGAGCTCGGTGATCGACCGCGCGTCCTCGAACCCGCCGCGCGAGAAGCGCGCCACCAAGTCGTCCTGCGTAAGCGACGTCGTGAGCGTCAACGTGGCGCCCGCGTCCTCCGGCACGTTGCGCAACCGGATCAAACGCCCCAACGCGGCGGCCGGGTCGTCCGTCGGGGCGTCGAGCGCCGCCAGGTCGAGCGCGTCGATGCGGTAGCCGGTGAGCACCAGGTCGGTGCCTTCGAAACTCGCGGAATCGGCCCTGAGCAGCGTCAGCGTGTTGCCCTCCCACCGCTCGATGCGCACGCCGGCCATGGTGCGGCCGCGGTCTTCGGCCTTCGCGAAGTGCAGCGTGAAGTCGTCGATCGGCAGGCTCTGCTGCGCCAGCCGGAACAGACCGGTCTGTCCGGCCGTGAGCTTCCAGTAGACCTCGGCCACCTGCGCGTTCGCGCGCGGAAGCACCCACTGGTTCAGCGCCAACGCCGCCAAGCCGCTCACCGCGCCGAGCATCACGAACACCATCGCCGCGCGCCGTAACGGCACGGCGCCCGCCTGCATCGCCAGCAACTCGTTCTCCGACGCGAGCCGCCCGAACGCCAGCAGCACCGCCAGCACCAGCGCGATCGGCAACGTCTGCACCATCGCCTGCGGCAACTGCAGCACCAGCCACCACGCCAACTCGAGCACCGGCGTCCCGACGATCCACTGCAGCCGCGGCAGCGTCATGCTCACCACCGCGAGGCTCGCGTACAAGACCAGCCCGAACGCGAACGGCGGGATGCTCTCGCGCAGCAGGTACCGGTCGATGCGGGTGAAGCGGGACGTGGCGGGGCTGCTCATGGGGACCGCGACATGATACCCGTGGCGCCGTCCGCGGCGGGCTGCTCCGTCGGGTCGAACCCGTCTGCGTCGGCGCCCGCACCACTCGCCGCGTCCGAGGACGCTCCCGAACCCGACGGTGCTCCCGCCGACCGCTCCGCCGGCGGCCGACGCTCAAGGTCCACCGCCACCGAAGCCGCCCAAGACCCGCGGTCGTTCACCACCCCGACCGTCAACGAACCGCAGCAGGTGACGAACGTGACGTCGAGGCCCACGCCACTCAAGGCCGGCAGCTCACCATGCAACAGGGTGGGCGCGAAGTCGATCGCCGCGAACGGCCGGAACTCGAACGTGTCGAATGCCAGCGGAACGCCTGCGCGCAACTCCAGACGCCGTAGGCCGGAGTCGTTCGGCACGAGGCCGAACTGCGATCGCACACCCACCTCGAACGTGCCGTACGGAGTCGGCGGCTGCGGCGTCGATGGATTCGGCGCGGCCGGCGTCGCTCCTCCCGGCGAGGCCGCGAACAGGACCGGCCAACCCGCGCGGTACGCCGCCACGCCAACCTCGAAGTACGCGTCGCGGCCCGTGGCTACGTCCACTACGCCGGCCAGCTCGGTGCCTGCGGTCACCTCGAAGCGCCACGGCTCGGCGTCATAGGTCGCGCCGACGGTCGCGCGCAGCGAACGAACGCCCGCGGGCTCCCCGTCCACGGGCACGAAGTCGTGCGAGGCGCGCACATCGGCGCTGCCGCGCAGCTCCCGCGCAGACAAGCCCGCCCCCACGTCTTCCGGCCACGACGCCAGCACGCCCGCCACACGCAGCGATGCCGCGGCGCGCTGGCGTGGCGCCAGAAGGTCGACTCCGGCCCCGAACGGCGACGCGGCATTCGTGAATCGCGCGTCGTAAGAGAGCGTCGCGTTGAACGGGCCACTGGCGTAGCGCCAGCTCGGCGCGAGGCGCACGCCCCACTGCGCCACGTCTTGCGCCGGGTAGAGCGTGCCCTCGGCGCGAGCGTCCAACGCGAACGACCCGGCGGACGTGATCGAGGACGCCATCCGCCCCTCCACCGCAGCGCCAACGCGCGTTCCGAATACGCTGGGCGTGACGTCGACGGCGCCCTCGACGCGCGCGGGAACGACCGCCGTGGCGGCGAAGAAGACCTCGCCTGCCACCTCGCCGCGCACCGCAGGCACGGGCGTGGCGGCGCGGAGCCTCACCGAGCCCTGATGGAGCGCGTCCTCCGCCGGCTCGGCGCCGCTGCGGGCGCCCAGGATCAGGTTCAGCCAGGGCGTCAACGTCCGCGTGACGCCCACGTCGAGGAACGGCGCGCCCGACTCGACGCCGAACACGGCGTGGGAAACCTGGTGCGGAGCGCCCGAGGAGCCCTGGTGGGAAGCGTGCGAGGAGACCTGGTGCGGAGCGCCCGAAATGCCCTCCGTCAGATCCACCGACTCCTCGACCCGCACGAGCCCCGTCGCGACCAGCGGGTACTCCGCGTCGAGCCCGGTGGCGCCGACGTCCAGCTGCACACCGTTCGCCAGCGGGATGCCAACCACCCGCAACGCCAACCCCTCGCCGTAGCGCGGCGCGTTCGGGTCGCCCTGCAGGTACTGCACTTTCACCGGCAGGTCGAGGCGTGCGAAGCTCTCCTCGCTCAGCTCCACCTCGTCGCGCAGTGGGATGCGCAGGCTGCCGACGCGCAGCGTCCCGCCGCGCAGCACCACGCTGCGCGCGTCGAGGTCTGCTTCGGCGCGCAAGCCCTCGATCTCGTACGGCACCGGCTCGACGCCGATACAGCTCGTCACGCCCGCCACGTCGATCTCGAGCGCAGCGCCGCGCATGACGGCGTGCTCGCCACGCAACGCGAAGGCGCTGCCGGCAAGCACGACGCCCTGTAGGGTGATCTCGCTGGTGTTCAGGTCGATCTCCAGCACGCGCGCGGCGCCACTCGCGTCCGGACCCTCGACGTTGGCGTCCTGCAGCCGGAGGCGCTCGGCGTTCGCGAAGAGCATCCCGGCGGTCATGCGCCAGGGTCCCAAGAACAACTCAGGGGACGGAGCGGCCAGCTGCACGTCGGTGCTGAGGCTCGAGAGGCGCACGCTGTCGGCGAACACCGTCCACTCGCCGCCGACGGCCGTGACGCACACGCCGCCGTAGAACTCGGCGACGTCAGCCGCCGCGTCACTGCGGAACTGCTGGTAGTACACCGACAGGAACCCCGGCAGCGTCACCTCGGCGGTGTCCGGCCCCCTGGGGCACTGCGCGAACGCCGCGCCCGCCACCGCCAGCGCGGCGAGCACGACGA